>CBINOT010000031.1:0-37842 GCA_966252355.1 uncultured Opitutus sp.
GGCGAGAGCGGCGTGACTCTCGAAGAAGCGGGCGGCAGCGGCTTGATGCGGAACAGCGGAAAATACCAGAGGAGCGCCGCCGCGCCCGCGATCAGCAGGGCCGCGCGGCCGCGCCGGCGGACGCAGTCACTTCTTTCGGCCATAATCGCCGTATTTGCCCACGTTTTCTTTCGTCACGAGCTCGACTGCGACGGGCGTGCGCTGCGGGAATTTGCGTTCGCCTTTCAGATACTTGTCGGCGTTTTCCGCTGCCGTGCGCGCCATGGTTTTCGGAAATTGCATGACTGTCGCAGCAATCTTGCCCTCGGCAACCAGCCGGACGGCGTCGTCGGCGCCATCGAAGCCAAAGACCTTCACCTTGCTCGCCTTCCCTGCGGCCAGCAGCGCCTGATACGCACCCAACGCCATGGCGTCGTTGCCGCAGAACACCGCGTCAATGTCGGGATTACGCTGAAGCAGCGCCTCGAGCACCTCCAGCGCCTTGGTGCGATCGAAGTCGGCGCTTTGCTGCGCGACCATTTTTAAACCCGGAAAGCGATCGACCACGCTATGAAAACCCTTCGACCGATTCCACGTGTTCGTATCGGCCACGAGGCCGAGCAGTTCGATGTACTTGCCGGTCTCGCCGACCCGATCGACGAAGTACTCGCCCAGCGCGACGCAGCCCGAGTAGTTGTCCGAGAGGATCTGCGAGACCGCGGCGTCGTTGGCCTCGATTTCTCGGTCCATGCAAAAAACGGGAATACCCGCGGCTTTGGCGCGGCGGACATTCGCGATCGAGCCCTTCGCGTCGGTGCAGTTGAACAGGACCGCCTGGTAGCCCGACGCGATCAGATTGTCGAAATGCTGCGCTTCTTTCGCGGGGTCGTTCTGGGAATCGAAGACCACCGCCGCGTAGCCCAACTCCTGCGCCCGGTTGCGCGCGGTCTCGGCGAGCACCACGAACCACGGATTATTCAATGTCGAGACCACGACTGCGACCCGCCGGTCGCCCGCCGCTTTCGCCGGCTCGGCCGCGCGAGCCGCGCACGCCACGCCCACGACCACGACCACGACCAGCGCGACAAGCCCGAGACGGCGGCCGCATGAGAATAGACGGGAGAAAGACAGCAGCCGCATGGAAATGAGAGATTGGTGCGCGGCGCCGCCGGCAGAGGAATCGCCTGCGGTAATGCGCGCGCAATGTGAAAAGCGTGAAACTCGAGAGTGAATGGGGCGGAGACGACGTACGACGCCTCGGGGACCGGACCACCTTAGCCATATGTTTACCAGTAGTCTTCCGCCAATTCGGCTTTGTTTGCCTCTTTTATAAGGTCGAGCGCGTCACCGAATCTCGTAGATCTCCAGCAGCGCGACGCCGACCGTATTGCCCGTCCCGCGCACGACCGCGGAATAGCCGCCTGGCGCGAGCGTGACGAAAAGCGCGGCATCTTTCGACCCGATGGGCAGCGCGAAGCCGACTTTGCCGTTGAGCGTCGCGACCGCGCTGGCGCCCGCGGCATCCGACCAGTTGTCGTTCGCCTGCAGTCGAGTGCCGTTCGAATACAACTCCAGCGTCGGATCCGCCAAAACCCCGCCGACGTTGAAAGCCTGCAGCGTCGGTCCCACCGCGCGAACCAGCACGGTCACCGGCCCGCCCCCGCCCACGACAAAACCGCCGATCAGCACGTTGTCGGCGGTGGCGACTTGCGCGCGCACCGAAAGATTCACGAGGCGCGGCGAAGGCTCCGCGAGTCCCGCCGTCGCTTCGAACACCTCCGCGAGCGCGATTCCCGGGTCGCCCGAAGCGCTGAGGAGGTGCGCTGAATTTGCGCCGGGCGCGAAGGTCGTGTAGATCGCCGCATCTTTGCTGCTCGCGGCGAACAGCGACGCCCCAACGCGCGCTGCGGCCGTCATCAGACTTTCTCCCCCGCCCCAATCGTCGTTCGCGCCTACTTGGACCGAATCCCGGAAAACGCGGAGCCGCGGATCCGACAACGCGCCTGTCAGGCCAAACGGCGGCTCCAGCAACGCCGGCCCCCACCCGCGGACCAACACGGGCACCTCGCCTTCGCCGCTCACCACGAAGCCGACAATAAGCGTCCGATCGCCTTCTCCGGCCACGCCACGCACGGACAAATTGATCAGGCGCCCCACTGACGTCGCACTCCCGACCGTCAGCACCGCAGCGCTGCTCGTCACATCCACGCCACCGCTCGCAACCACGACGGAGTAACTTCCGCCGTCGCCCGCCTGCGCGACATTCAACGCGAACGTGGCAGACGTCGCACCGGGAATCGCTTCGCCGTTTTTCAGCCATTGGTACGACAACGGTTCGTTTCCCCACGCTATCACGGCGAGCGACGCGGGCCGGCCGGTGACGGCGAAGACGTTCTGCGGCTGCGCGGAAATGACCGGCCGCGCTCCCGCATGGACGAGCAGCACCGCGCTGCGCGCCGCACGGCTCGAGTCGATGGCCGTGACGGTGACGAGATTATCTCCGTCATGGAGGTCGAGATCGCCGATCGTCCATGACCCGTCGTTGGCCAGCGCCGCGACGCCTCGGTCACCTCGGTCGTCGCTCCACCAGACCGCCTGCACCGGCCGACCGGGTTGCGCCGTGGTGCGGCCGGCGAGGTCGAAGATGTGCGCCGTCGTCGTCCAGGTACCGGAGGCCGACGGACTCACAATCGAAATTTCAGGTGGGGTCGCGCCCGCATCGGCCGCGGCGATCCACCGCGTTTCGTTCACCGACGTCGAGCCGCCGATCACCGGAAAATCGGAGGCGCTCGTCCAACTCGAGCCAACGCCCAGCGCCATGTAGGTCGCTCCCCGCGCCTCGAGCGCCGTGTTTGTAAGCGACCATCCCACGGTGCCCGCGAGCGGGGACACGAACGTAGGATCGGCGTCGGCCACACGGTTCGTCGACGCGCTCGACCAAAACATGGTGACATCCCCGTCGGGGAATGAGGCGGTACCGCGGATCGCGTCGCCCAGATCGCCGCTCGACCGCGGATATATTTCGGCGGGTTGGAGAATCGCGACCAGCGGCGTGCCGGTCGCCGGTCGATGTCGGCGCTGGGACATGAGCCAGGGCAAAAGATAACGATTACCATAGGCGGCCGGCCAAATTCCGTGTCCCCCGAAGGCGTAACGCGTATAAATCACGCGACCCCCGGCGTAACGGATCGCGCTGACTGCGGCATCGCCGCGCGAGGCCGGCACCGAACCGTCGTCCGCCGCGTGAAACGCCCAAATCGGCGTGGCTGCCAACGGTTCGGGACGGCCGTCGAACCAAGCCGACATCGGCACGGCGGCGGCGAACACATCCGGATACAAGGCGGCAAAGTGGTAAGTTCCCTCGCCGCCGAGCGAGAGCCCCGTGACATAGATGCGATCGTGATCGATCGAATACTGCGCTTCGAGCCGCCGGATCGCGCGCAAGGTTTGCCGGAGCGTGTTATCGTTCCAGCCCTCGAGGAAGCTCGCTTGCGGCACGAGCATGAAGGCAGGGTGGTCGGCCTGATTTTGGCCGGCGACAAGTTGCAAGGAACCATTCCCGTTTTTGGCCAGCGGCAGGTCGTTGTCGCTGCCTCGCTCGCCCGAACCGTGCAAAAATACGATCAGGGGATAACGCTGGGACGACGAATATCCCGGCGGCACGAGAAATCGATAAGGCAGATCCAGCGGCTCGACGCCGGTCCTGGCGATGGTCTCCGCTTGAAAGTCCGCAGCGGCAGAACCGAATGACCGTGACGTCGTCAGCCATGCCCCGAGCGCGCAGAGTACGCAGCCCCATGAGCGCCAGCCCCGGAGCCGAGACGCACCGCCACGATCCCGTTTGAAGTGAAACACGCTTCCACAAACCCGCTCGGGACCCAAGCCCTTCGAACATCGAGTGGCATCGGCGGAATGCCTGCGCCACCTACATATTATAGCTGGTCTCCAAACGGCTGGCAGAAGCGAACCGAGAACTCACGAGAGCCGGGCCCCCCGCATGGTTGGGCATACGGCCTACCATTCCCAATCGAAATGAATTCGGGCATTCCCGCCTTCATTGATCCCAACCCAGTGGGCGATTCTGCCTTCGTCTGAAAGGCTTGGCAAATTGTCATTAATCGGTTGGCCACGTTCGTCACCACGTTTTCGCGAAACGGCCATATTTTTTGCCGGTTTTTCCGATGGAAAGCGAAAGACGGCCGAAATCGTATTAGTAGGATATGCCACGCGCGATTCCCACCATTCTTTATCTTTATTGCTAAAGCCGGTCGGATAGACGAATTGACTCGAAACCATTTCACTGTGCCCGGCAGGCTGATGGCCAATGGGCAACACATAATCGTAATGTGCGCCCTTGCGGTCCGGTTCATCTTTCTTGATGAACTGCGGTTTGCTTGAGTAGGTCAGCGGTTTGCATTCTATACTTTGCCCAATGGTGAAGTAAGGAATCGTATAGTCCTCGCTCTTATTCGAAAGCTTTCGGACATAATCCGTCCGCGTAATAACGACGGGGCCGTGAGTTGTTTCCGTCCAGCGGCTCAAATCGACAAGATAAGAAGTATAATCGACGGCATAGGTACTCTCCGGAGTAGATGGCGGCGGCACGGGACGAGGCCCGGAGCCGCTGAAGGCAACCAGAACTGCTCCGAGAAGATTGACTCCCATGAAGACATAGATGGCTGTCAGAATTCCACCTCGGGCCGCACCTTCACGACGCTGTTCTCGTGCGATCAAACGGTAAGCCAAAAAAGAAAACAAAAAGAGCAGGCCAGAAATGCCGACTCGCAAAATCTCTAGTACATCGAAGCCTTCGAACGGGTTTTTCATGTTGGGGCGGGGAACCTGCAGGCTTTAGTTACTGAGCAAAGATTAACAACATAATTTAAACCGACTTTATACAGTCCATGCCAGAGTGTGTGCGCGAGGTCCTGCGAAGCGCCGGTCAAGGTGGAGGTAGGCGGGAAAAATCGGGTTCGCGTATATTCGAACGACGGGAAAATCGAAATCGAACAGATGATCAATCGCGGGCTCAATGGTGATTGCGCCTCCTGCTGTGGAGATAGATCCTCGGAAACGATGAGGCAAAATATGAAATCTCGACTCGCCGTCCTTGTGATCGCCTCCGTCAGTGTCTTCGTCGCGGGCTGCGGCACGATGGCGACCGCCGCCGGGAAAAAAGAAGAGTTTGGCGTCTACTCCGGCACGAAGCGTTCCTTGGAAAACGGCTCGCATACCTTGCTGGATGTCCCGCTCTCGCTGGTCGCCGATACCTTGCTGCTGCCCATCACGGCCACTCGCGCCGCGTTGAGCAAATCCGCACCGGAAGAAAAGAAAACCGAGACCGCGGCGCGCCCCACCGCCGAATGACGAACCCCAGGTCGGGGCATAAAGCTTCTCCGCAGCTTATGCGCTCCGCACCAGATGCGCGACGTCTCGTAAGACGACGAGCCCGATTCCCGACAGCGACCGCTTAATTTACGCGGGTGTTGCGGCACGAACGTCCTCGTTCGGATTGCATCGGCGGTATTCTGGCGCACATACCTGGCCATGTCTCCTTCGCCCGCCGCCAGGCCCAGCTCCCGCTCCGATGGGACGCTGATGCGCGTGCTCGTCGCCCTGAGCGTCTGCCACCTGATCAACGACGTGTTGCAAGCCGTCATTCCGGCGCTGTACCCGCTGTTCAAGTCGAACTTCGGGCTCACGTTCTCGCAGATCGGTCTGATCACATTCGGATTCCAACTCACGGGCTCCCTTCTCCAGCCGGTCATCGGCAACTTCACCGACAAACGGCCGCTGCCCTACTCGCTCGCCATCGGCATGACGTTCACGCTCGTCGGCATCGCGCTTTTCTCACGAGCGAGCCAGTTCGCCACGCTTCTCCTGGCCGCCGCCCTCACCGGCACCGGTTCGGCGATCTTCCATCCGGAAGCATCGCGTCTGGCACGCATCGCTTCCGGCGGAAAACACGGCTTCGCGCAGTCGCTGTTCCAGGTCGGGGGAAACTTCGGCACGTCGCTCGGACCGTTGCTCGCCGCGGCAATCGTCGTACCGCACGGCCAAGCCCACGTGCTCTGGTTCGCCGTGCTGGCCGTGGGCGGCATCCTGCTCCTGGCAAAGCTGGGACGGTGGTACCGCGGTCATCTCGACGTCGTGCGCGCGAATCCCCGGCCGGGGGCCGCGCCCGCGCCGCTGCTCTCGCGCGGCCGGATCGTCCTGGCGCTGGTCATCCTCGGCGTGCTGATCTTCTCGAAATATTTCTACCTCTCGAGCCTGACGAACTACTACACGTTCTATCTCATTCATCACTTCGACTTGTCGGTGCGTCAGTCCCAGCTGTGCCTGTTCGCGTTCCTTTTCGCCGTCGCCGCCGGCACCATCATCGGCGGCCCGGTGGGCGATCGGATCGGCCGCAAGTACGTGATCTGGGCCTCCATTCTTGGCGCCGCGCCGTTCACGCTCGCGCTGCCCTATGCCGGCCTCGTTGGCACCGTCGCGCTCAGCGTTGTCATCGGCGTAGTCATCGCGTCGGCTTTTTCGGCCATCCTGGTGTACGCAACCGAGCTCGTGCCGGGAAAGGTCGGCATGATTGCCGGCCTCTTCTTCGGTTTTGCCTTCGGCATGGGCGCGATCGCATCCGCTCTCCTGGGCAAGCTCGCCGACCACACCAGCATCGAATACGTGTTTCACGTCTGCAGCTACCTGCCGCTCCTCGGCATCGTGACGGTCTTCCTGCCGAACCTTCGCCGTCTCGATCGATAAACGGACGCGGCGTTAGGCCGCACGGACCTCCGAGCGATGCCTCGTCGAATGGCGCTCAGGGACGAGCGCCGCTCCCTCGAGCCGCGTCGACCCGCGGTCAGGTTATTTCAAATGGCGATCCGCGAAATCGAGAAACGCTTTCCAGTCGCCGGGGAGAATCGAATGTCCGCCGGTGTGGTACAACCAACCCAGATCCCCCGCGATCAGCGGCGTGTCGAGCGCCGGGAGCTCCGTCGTGCCCAGGTCTTTTTTCCCCAGGAGCCGGTACACGGGACCGGCCGCCACTTCGGCCAAGAACTCGCCGTGCGGATCCGCCCATCGATCTTCCGTCCCGCCGGTGACGAACACCGGGCGCGGTGCGTGCAACGCGATCAAGAAGTGCGCGTCGACCGGCATGTCGTTCCAATGCCCGGCGTATTTCTGAAAGTTGCCCGCAAACTGCCATGGGAAACGCTGCGCCATGTCGTCGACCGTCTCGCCGTAATCGCGCCGGGCGAGCGCAGCGCCCATCTCCCCGCTGCAGCTCGAGAACACGAGCGCGAAGCGCGGATCCTGCGCGCCCGCCCATAACACGGTCTTGCCGAGGCGGGAGTGGCCGATCAACGCGATCCGCTTCGCGTCAAAATCGCGATCGCTCTCGAGATAATCGACCACCCGGCTGGCCGCCCAGGCCCAGGCCGAAATCGTCCCCCACTCCGCCGGCGCCGGTTCGGTTTGGCCGGGCGCATAGGCCAGCGTCTGCACCCCGCCGTCATGCGTCGTCTTGGTATCGGGCTGCACGTCGGTGTAACGGAACGTCGCATACGCGTAGCCGCGCGCGAGGATATCGGCCACGGGTCCCGTCTCGACGAAAGGACCGCCTTTGCCCGCTTTCGCCGGCAAGGCCGGTGCCGGGGCCTCCGGCGCTTCGCTGTGCAGGCCGCGGAAAAACACGAGGTGCAGCAGCACCGGCACGGGCGCCTTCGCCGCGGCTGGCAGGTAAATGACGACGTCCGCCTTCGGTCCCTCCGCTTCGGCGCCGAAATGAATCACCACGTGTTTTCGCCGGCCAGCGCCGTTTTCCACCGGATCGCCGGCGTTCACGACCTCGGCGCGCGCTTTCGGCGCCGACGCCGGGACCCGGCCGTAGATTTCGGTTTCATACGCGCGCAAAATTTCCGGGCGGCGTTGCTCGAACCACGTCTTCGCATCGCGGACCGGCTCGCCGTTCTGCAAACGCAGCGGATCGGGCAGCGTGTATGGCGCGACTTTGGCCTCGTCGTAATTCGACACGTGACCGGTGCTCGCGCGCACGTTCGGGCCCGCCGACGCCGGCTTCGGCTGCGTCTCTTTGATGTCCGCGGGGGCGGTCGACGGCGGGGCGTCGGCACCGAACGAGAGTGCGGACGAGCAGCCGAGCACACAGAGAGCAACGCGAAGGGGTAAAAGCACGCGCGGGTTCATGGCAGGCGCACTCAACACGCCCGCCCGCGCGCCGCAACTGAATCGTGCAAAAGTGCACTTCACGCCTTTCCCGCAGGGGTCCCGCGGACACGACGAGCGCAAAGCGTCGAACCTGGCCCTCGGGACGACGGCCGCTACCTCCGACCGCGCACGTTCTCGCCCCGGTTGCGGCGAAAAAGTTCGGGCTCGGTGCGCCGCGCGCGACACGCTTCGCGCAGCGGGTCAGGGCGGTTACGTTGCCGGCGCATTTTTTCGTTGTGTGCGAGGTGTGCGCTCGATTACGACACGTGTCCGAGCATACGTGCTCCAAGCGTTCCGCGTCGGCCTGACCACCCGACGCCTACTGCCCTGAGTGCGGCCCGAACGCCACGTTCTTTCCGCTTTTCTCTACCCGTGCACCTACAAATGAAACTACCTAAAGGACTACAGCCTAACCTGCGGGTGTGGCTGCAATCGACGGCTTGCGCCGCATTGATTGCTTCCGCGCCGGCTTTTGCGCAAACGGCCAGTACGGCGACGGCCGACACCAAGAAGGCGTCCGACGAAATCGTCACGCTTTCGCCCTTCGAAGTTCAATCCGACAGCAAGGGTTACTTCGCGTCGAACACGATGTCCGGCACTCGCTTCAACACCAAGGTCGAAGACCTGGCGGCCTCGCTGACCGTGGTGACGAAGGAGCAAATGGAAGACTTCGCGATGCTCGATATCAACGACGTGTTCAACTACACGGCGGGGACCGAGGGCACGACGACGTTCACGGACTATACGATGGATCGCAACGGCCAGCTCACCGATAACGTGCAGCTGAATCCGAACGGCGCGAATCGCGTGCGCGGCATGTCTTCGGCGAACCAGTCCTACGGCAACTTCGAGGTGAACCGGCTCTCGATGGACCGCTTGATCATCGACGGTCTCGAAGTCAGCCGCGGACCGAACGCCAACGTCTTCGGCCTCGGTTTCGCCGCCGGCACGGTCAACCAAGTGCCGGCTTCGGCGAATCTCACGCGCAACTCGAATCGGGCCGAGGCCCGGGTCGACAGCTACGAGGGCTATCGCACCTCGCTCGACCTGAATCGCGTGCTCGTTCGCGGCGTGCTCGCGGTGCGCTTGAACGGCGCGTTTCAGCACGACGGCTTTGTGCGCAAGCCCTCGGGCGTGAACACCGTTCGCTACGACGGCTTCGTCAAGTTTCAGCCGTTCAAGAACACGACCATCAACGGCGCGTTTCTTCACTATCGCATGAACGGCAATCGCCCGAACTTCACCCCGCCGCGCGACTACG
The DNA here is from genome assembly GCA_966252355.1 of uncultured Opitutus sp. Lineage (GTDB taxonomy): Bacteria > Verrucomicrobiota > Verrucomicrobiia > Opitutales > Opitutaceae > ER46. Next base: position 9,464 of record CBINOT010000031.1, read on the forward strand.
TTTCCGACTGGGTAAACGCGGGCAAGCCGACCTGGGATCCAATCGCCCAAGTGATTCACCTCAACGGCCAGACGATCGATCGCAACGGCGTCGTCACCGGCAGCCGCGCGATCGTCCCGATCACCTCCGACGCGAACATCCCGGCCTACACCCCGATCGCCCGCTCCGGCACCATGTCGACTCGCGGCAATCTCTTCGTCGACCAAGGCGGCATCGGCTACTGGACGGCGCCCAACACCAACTCGATCACGGCGAATCCCCAGACGCCGGCCGCGAACAATCAAACGATCCGCCTGATGCAGACTTCGATCTTCGGCATGGCTGCCACGCCGGGTCGACTCGCGAACCAGCCGCTTTGGACGACCACCGCCACCGTCGGCGACCACAGCTTTTACGACTGGTCCTCCGTCAATCTCTCCTCCGTGAACCGGTTGATGGATAAGATCGACACCTCCACGTTCACCATCGATCAAGTCCTCCTCGACACCCCGCGCCACACGCTCGTCGCGCAATTGGGCTTCCTCCGGGAAGATTCGGAGCGTTATCAGCGCACCCCGCTCGGCAATTCGAATACGAGCGGTCAGACCGGCCAGTACTTCGTCGACGTGAACGAAAAGCTGCTCGACGGTACGCCCAACCCGTACTTCATGCGCCCGTACCTGGCGGCGACCGAGCCGGTCACGCGCTGGCTGCCGGCCAAATGGGATACCTATCGCCTGCAGGTCGCGTATAAGCTGGATCTCCGGCAGGAGAAGAACTGGCTCAAGTGGCTCGGTCTGCACCAGCTGACCGGATACGACGAGTACAAATACCGCATCAATCGCGCGTTTGGCTATCGCGACGTGCTCTCGTCCGATCACCCCTGGACCCAGACCGGCCTGACCGGGTTTGCCGCGAATCAAGGCCGTGCCGTGCAATCGAACGTCGCGGGCGGCATCCAAGCCGGCGCAAATGTCACTCGCCAATATTTCCGTTACTACGTCGGCGATGCGAACAACTCCAATATCGATTACGCGCCCGGCGACTTCAGCTACGGCAAGTATCCTTTCGTCTGGGGCGGTTATCCGATCACCAGCGGCGCCGTCTCGGGCGCAGGCGTCTTCTATCGCGATCCCGCGACGCTGAGCCAGCTGCCGACGACCGATACCACCGGCGGCACCAACAACCTCAAGCAAATCATCAAGACGGGCGGCGCGGTCGTGCAAAGCCACTTCCTCGGCAGCAAGATCGTGACGACCTTCGGTCTGCGCGAAGACAAGGTGTACTCGAAGAACGGCATCTGGCGCGTCACGGCGACGACCCCCGTGGGCGGCCCGAATCTGCTCAATGGCGGGACCCAGCACGATTACGACTGGGACAATTCCTGGGAACCCGGCGACTACCGCTACAACAGCGGCAAGACCAAGACCGCCGGCGTCGTCGTGCGTCCGTTCCGCGATTTCAAGTTCGTCAACGACGTCGCCAACGGCTCCGGCATCATGAGCTATCTGGGCGACGCGTTGCGCGGCCTCTCGCTGACCTACAATCAGTCCGACAACTTTTACCCGCAGGCGCCCGCCATCGACCTTTTCCTGAACCCGCTGCCGAACGTCACCGGCCGCGGCAAGGACTACGGCTTCTGGCTGAGCATGGCGGACAACAAGTTCGTCCTGCGCTTCAATCACTACATCACCCGCCAGCTGAACGCGCGTGACGGCGACGCCAATACGGTCGCCCAACGCGTCCTCCGCTACGACATCGACGTTTCGACCGAAGCTTATCAGCTGTACGATCGTGCCGATGCCTGGACCCGTCTGCTGCATCCCGACTGGAACGACACGCAGGTGCGCAATGCGGTCGCGGATACGATGAAAATTCCGATTCCGACCTACGACGCCCTGGCCGCTGCGTTCCGCGGAAACTCGCTCGCCGCGACGAACGACACGATCGCGACCGGCAATGAAATCGAGCTGAACTTCAATCCGACCCGCTATTGGACGGTGAACGGCTCGGTCACGGAGAAAAAGTCCATCAGCTCCAATATCTCCAGCACCGTGGAACAATGGATCGCGCAGCGCATGCCGGTTTGGACGACGCTGGTCGATCCGAACACCGACGTGAATCTCGGCACCGGCCAGTCCCAAGGCTGGGTGGATGCCGCCAATCCGCAGCACCTCTGGTGGAAGCACGCCTACACGGGATCGCAAACGCCCGAGCAAAACTTCGCCACCTTCGTCGACGCGCCGTACCGCGTGATCAAGCAGCAGGAAGGCAAGTCGAAGCCGAGCGTCCGCCGCTGGGAGTACAAGCTGAGCACCAGCTACCAGCTCGCCGGGATTACGGAGAATCGGATCCTCAAGAACCTCAAGGTTGGCGGCTCGTTCAACCTGCAGGACAAGGGCGCGATCGGCTACTACGGCAAAAACTATCAGTCCTTGCTCGCCGCGGGCCAACCGATCACCGAACTCGATCCGAGCAACCCGATTTGGGACAAGTCCCGCTTGTACGTGAACGCCTTCGTCTCCTACCGGACGAAGCTTTACCGAAACAAGATAGGGGCAACGTTCCAGCTCAACGTGGAGAACATCGGAGAGAACGGTCGATTGCAGCCGATCGGCGCATTCCCCGATGGAACGCCCAACGCCTATCGCATCGTCGATCCACAGAAGTTTATTCTGACGGCGAGTTTCGATTTGTAGGCATCTCCGGCTAATCTCCAGCCATCACTCTTCGCGGCGCTCTTCGGAGCGCCGCTTTTGTTTTCCAGAATGCGACGGGTTGCGCCACCCTTCGAACTCCGCAGCCGTCTGGATCGTGTAGGGCGTCTGACTAGCGGACGCCTTCGTCCGTTGTAGCTGGCCTCCAAGAGGCCGGCCGTATTCGCCCGGCACCTCCAAGCCAGACGCGCTTATCGCAAAGACCGCGAACCGCCCTCCTCGAACCTAGCCGGCGGGACGACGGCCGCTACCGTCCGACGCACCCGTGCGCGACGGATAATTTTTTATCGTGTGCCGCGGTGCCGGGGCATCAACTGAGCGCCACTTTCCCCGCCGCGTGCAATCGATCTTCTCTCGCGAAAACCTTCTGCGCTGGCTGCTCGCCCTCGGCTGCTTTGGCCTGGTGATCTTTTTCTTCAGCCCGTGCTGGGGCGCATTTTCGCTCTGGGCACGCGTGCCGGAAATGGGCGGGATGATCGAGGTGCGGCGCGGCGTCAGCGTGCTGGCGCAAGTCGCCCATCCGGGCGCGCCGGTGCCCGACTCGCTGCACGCGGCGATCCAATGGCGGCTGCTGTTTCCGCTGATCGGCTACGCGCTGAATTTGCCGACGCCGCTGTTTTTCGCGCTCGCGGATTTCGGCTGCGTCGTCGTGCTGGCCTATCTCATTTCCGTCCTGCGTCGGCACAACCTGGGCTGGACGCAGACCGCTTTGTCCGCGGTGACGTTTGGCGCCGCCGCGTGGTTTTTCGTTTCGACCGGTTGGCTCGGCTATTTCGATTCGTGGCTCGCGTTCGCTCTGCTGCTCGTCGCGTTCGGCCGCAGTCCCTGGACCGCTTGGGCAGCCTGCGTGTGGGCGCCGTGGATCGACGAACGCTTCGTGATGGCCGCGCCCCTCGCCTTTTTTTGCCGCTGGATCGCCGCGACGAACGATGCGAGCGAAGCCAAGCCGGCGGCATGGAAACGCGCGTTCGGCGTCGCCGCCGGACTGCTCGCCGGATTCCTGCTGGTGCGGCTCGGGCTGTTGAGCGGCACGTCCGCGGCCCGCGCGACGCTCGCGGGCTACTTCTCGGGGAAGAATTATCTCGATGCCCCGATCGGTCGAATCGCGCTCGGCATTTGGGAGGGCCTGCGTGGCGCCTGGCTGCTCGTGCTGGCAGCCGTCCTCGTCCAGAGGCGGCGTCCCGCCGTCGCGGCGGCGCTCGGCATCGCGGTCGTCGCGACGATCGCCGTGGGACTCGCCACGTCCCAGGATTACAGTCGCTCGATGTCGATGCTGCTGCCGGTGGCGGTGCTCGGCGCGCTGGAATTTCGGCACTTCGTCCGCCAAGCCTGGCTGGCCGGCGCCACCGCCGCCGCGCTCTTGCTGCCCGCGCACCACGTGATGAACGACCGCGTGAATCCCATTTACTATCTCTATCACGAGCTCGCCGCGTTGCGTTCGCCTCCCGCGGCGGCGATGCCGGAACTGCGCGAGCTGCATGCGATCCACGCGATGGCACAAGGCGACTTTGCGCAGGCGGAAGCCGATCTGACGCTTGCGATCAAGCTCGCAGAAAATCCCGCTTCGGCGGCGAAGCAACGCGGCGTCCTCTACGCGACCACGCATCGTTGGGAGGAAGCCAAGCGCGATTTCACGACGGTCGTCGAAAACGATCCCGACAGCCCCGATGGCTGGTTTCTCCGTTCCCAGGTTGAGCTCGCGCTCGGCGACAAAGCCGCGGCCCGCGCCGACTTCGATCATGCCCGCTCGGTTGCGCCGGAAGATTGGATCAAGCGTCCCGACGTCAGCCGATTCCTGCCTGTATTCACGCAGCAGGTCGGTAAACCATGAGTCGAGCCAAGCAGGCGGCGAGCTAGCGGGAGGCCAACAACAATTATGGTCGCCCACTGACGGTTGAGCGAGAAGCGATCGCGCAGTGCGAGAAAGGCCTCAAGCCCGACGCGACGAATGCCGAGGCGGACTACAATTCGCATTCTCCGTCACTGGCGTGCAAGCGCGTCGACCGCCATGGATCGGCGCCTGCAAGTCAGACGCGCGACAATGCGGACGTGACAACGAAACGGACCGAGAAGGCATCGCTACCGGCTAGATTTATGCAGCGTTCGGGCGCGGCGTCGTGTAACTCCGCTGCGTGAGTTCGTCCGAACATTCCTGGTGGCGATCCAACTTCGCCTGGGCCGCGCTGCTCGTCGTTGCGACATTGGCGGCGTATTTTCCGCTCACCCACGCGGGCTTCGTCTGGGACGACGATTCGATTCTCACGCGCAATCCGCTAATCAAGGCCTCGGACGGACTGTGGCGGATTTGGTTCACCACCGACGCACCCGACTACTGGCCGATCACGTATACCTCGCTCTGGTGCGAATGGCGGCTGTGGAGGGACTCTGCCACGGGCTATCATGCGACGAACCTGCTGCTTCACCTTCTCGAGGTGTTTCTCGTGTGGCGCCTGCTGGCGCGGCTGAAAATCCCCGGCGCGCGCTGGGGCGCGCTGCTCTTTGCGGTGCACCCCATGAACGTCGAGAGCGTCGCTTGGATCGCCCAGCGCAAGAATCTCACGGCAATGTTGTTTCTGCTGCTGTCGCTGGAATGCTTCATCAAAGCGGATATCGAGCGCCCGTCCTCCGGCGGCGCGCTCTTCCCGCCCGGCACGAAACGCTGGTACCTGCTCGCTTTCGTCGGCTTCGTCGCCGCGATGCTGGGCAAAGGCTCCGTGATCATTCTACCGGGGATACTCGTACTGCTGATCGCTTATCACCGCCGGCTGACGTGGAGCGACGCGCTGCGACTTGCCCCGTTCGCCGTCGCCGCCGGGCTGCTCACCTTCGTCAATATATGGTTCCAGTTTCATGGTTCCGGCGAAGTGGTGCGCCACGACGGTTTCGTCGCGCGGCTGCTGGGCGCCGGCGCGGCGCTTTGGTTCTACCTTGGCAAAGCGCTCGCGCCCCTCGACCTCGCCTTCGTTTACCCGCGCTGGGAGATCCAATCGGCCGATTTGCTCTGGTGGTTTCCGCTCTTCGCCGCCATCACGCTCACGATCGGTTTGGGGCAACTGCGCTCGCGTGGCGCTCGGCCGCTGCTCTACGCCTGGCTCTTCTTCATCGTCGCGCTGTTTCCGGCGCTCGGCTTTGCCGACATCTACTTCATGCGGTATTCGCTCGTGGCCGATCATTATGCACACGTCGCACTCCTCGGCGTCACCGCAGCCGTAGCCGCAGTCTGGACGCGTTGGCATTCCGGGCTCCCACCGCGGCTCGTTCGGGTCTCGCTCGCGTGCGCCGGGTTCGTTGTCGCGGTTTTCGGCGTGCTCACGTTCCGACAAAGCTCGAACTATCGCGATAGCGAGACGCTTTGGCGCGCGACGCTGGAGCGCAACCCGCGCTGCTGGCTGGCGCTCACCATTCTCGGCAACACGCTGACCGACCGCGGCAACGCGCCGGGAGGACTGGCGTATCAGGAGCGCGCGCTCCGCTTGCGGCCCGAGGCGTTCGAAGTGCAATACAACTTCGGACATACGCTCGCGGCGCTTGGCCGCCCGGGGGACGCGTTGCCCTACTTCGAGGGGGCGACCGCGTTGCGGTCGACCGACGCCACGGCGCATTATGCGCTCGGCAAAGCGTATCACACGACCGGCGATCGCTCCGGCGCGATCGCCGAGTATCATCGCGCCCTCGTCCTCGACCCGCGGCTCGGACCGGCGCACAACAATCTCGGCATCGCGCTCGTCGAGACGGGTTCGGCGGCAGCGGCGTTGAGCCATTTCGAACGTGCGGCGAAGCTCGATCCGAACTCGGCCGAACCGCATTACAACGCGGCGCACACGCTTCACGCCAGCGGCCAGCTCGACCGCGCCGTCGCCGAATATCAGGCGGCGTTACGCCTCAAACCCGACTATTTCGAAGCCGAGCACAACCTCGGTCTCGCGCTCGCCACGCGCGGCGCCTTCGCCGAAGCCGCGGAGCACGATCGCCGGGCCATCGCTCTCCGCCCGAACGATGCGAATGCGCATGCCCAGCTCGGCGCCGCGCTGCTGGCGCTCGAACGCACGTCGGACGCCATTGCCGAATTCCGTGAAGCCGCCCGCCTCAATCCCACCGACGCGGGGGCGGCGGCCAATCTCGGCTTGGCCTTGGCGAAGAACGGCGAACACGACGAAGCAATCCGGCAGTACGGAGCGGCGTTGCGGCTCCAGCCGAAAGCGCCTGACGTGTGCTGCAATCTCGCCAGCTCGCTGCTGGCGCTCAATCGCGTCGCCGACGCAACCACCCAGCTCGAACGCGCCGTGGAGTTGAACCCAAATCTCGCCGAGGCCCACTACAATCTCGCGTTGATCGCCCGTGCCCTCGGTAAGACCCGCGAGGCGACCCGCCATTACGAACGCGCCCGCACGCTCCGCCCCGACTTGCCCGCTTGGTAGCGCTCCGATCTTCGCGCGCCGGGGTTTTCGTTACTGCGATCGTTCGAATCGAAAGCCGCGAATTTACTCTGCGCCGCTCTGCGTTCTCTTGTAGACCCATAAGCTGAAGCCATGGACGAACCACTCCCGATTCTGAACGCCGCTGAAGTCCGCGTGCTGGGCTCGCTGATCGAGAAACAGATCACGACGCCGGACTACTATCCGCTCACGCTGAACGCGCTGACCAATGCGTGCAATCAGCTGACGAATCGCGATCCCGTCGTGTCGTTCGACGAGCAGACGATCGTGCGCGCCCTCGACGGCCTGCGGGACAAGCGGCTGGCAACGCTGTTTCACGGCGCGGAAAGCCGCGTCGCGAAATACAAGCACTCGCTGGGCGACGTCATTCCGCTCACGCCCGCGGAGATGGCCATCGTGTGCGTCCTCACGCTGCGCGGCCCGCAGACGCTCGCCGAGCTGCGCACCCGCTCGGAGCGGATGTGCGCGTTCGAAAATCTTACCGAGGTCGAGGAAACGCTGACCGCGCTTGCGACGCGGCAACCGCCGCTCGTCACGAAGCTGCCGCGCTTGCCGGGCACGAAGGAGGCGCGGTACGCCCAGCTGCTGGCTGGGCCGATCGACGTCACCGCCTTCGAAAAGGCCCCGCCGCTCGAACCGGCGACGGCCGCCGTGCGCGCCGAGAACGAACGCATCGCAAAGCTGGAACAAGAAACCGCCGCGCTGCGCCGGGAGCTGTCGGAGTTGAAGGAGCAGTTCGCGGCGTTCCGGAAGCAATTCGAGTAACGGCGCAGCCGACGAAGGCGATCCGAGCTTCGATCTTTTCGCCGCAGAGAGCACAGAGCGCGGACACAGAGTTCACAGAGAGATCAGACCAGCAGCGAATAGCTGTGACCTCGGTGGTAGGGCGCGTTATCCGTAACGCGCCGCTCAGGGGGTTCGGCCGACGGCGCGCTAAGGATAACGCGCCCTACCTCTGAACCGTTCGCTACGAATTTCCGTTTTTCAGCTTTTCGCGTCGTCGGCGCACTGGTTCACTGCCCGTTCTGTGAAGCAAAGCATCGTCACCTTGGACATGGAGGGCGTACTCACGCCTGAAATCTGGATCGCCGTCGCCGAGCGCACGGGCATTCCGGCGCTCCGCCGCACCACGCGTGACGAGCCCGACTACGACAAGCTGATGCGCTACCGCATCGATCTCATGCGCGAGCACGGGATCACGCTCTCGAAGATCCAAGAGGTGATCGGCTCCCTGAGCCTGCTTCCCGGCGCCCTGGAGTTCATGAACGCCCTCCGCGCGCAGACCCAGGTCATCATCCTCTCCGATACCTTCGAGCAATTCGCGCAACCCTTGATGCGGCAGCTCGGCTGGCCGACGCTGTTTTGCCATCGTCTTGTCGTCGAAAAGGATCGGATCACGGGCTACCAGCTGCGCATGCGCGACCAAAAGAAAGCCTCGGTCGCCGCGCTGCAGGCACTGAATTACAACGTCGTCGCCGCCGGCGATTCGTTCAACGACACGACGATGCTCGGCCAAGCCGATTGCGGCATCCTTTTCCATGCGCCGGAAAATGTCGTAAAGCAGTTCCCGCAATTTCCGTCGCTGAACGACTACGATTCGCTGCTCAAGTTGATCGTGTCGAAGCTCTGAGCGGGGAAGGCGCAACGACGTTTAGCCAGTCCGCACGAATCTGGTGGAGCCCGATGGTAGCGGAAGCCGTGAGGCTTTCGGACGAAACGCTCACCCATTACGCTACCGCTCGTTCGTAAGCTCCGACGCAAACTCGTACCGGCCCGAACCCACCCGATACACCGCCGCACCGTTTTCGAAACGCTCGAACGCCACGCCCTTCGCTTTCGCGGCCGGCGCCCCACCCTCAGTCACTCCGTCCGCATTCGCGGCCGGCACAAAAACCGTCGCCGTCGTATTCGGCGGCACCTCGACCGTGAGATGCAATTTTTTGCCATCGACTTTCCAGCCGCTCGCGACGCGTCCCGAGATCGATCGATAGCTCGCGCGCGCCCAGGTCAGCCCGTCCGCAATCGCCGGCTGGATGACGATCGAACGAAAACCCGCCGCGTCGGCATCGATGCCCGCCACGTGCCGGTAGAGATACTCGGCCACCGAGCCGAAGGCGTAATGGTTGAACGAGTTCATCGCGATCGTCTGAAAGCCTTTCTCGGGCGTCCATCCGTCCCAACGCTCCCAAATCGTCGTCGCGCCGTTCTTCACCGGAAACAACCACGACGGAAACGTCTCCTGCAAGAGCACGCGATACGCGGCATCGTCGCGGCCCGCGCGATGCAAACCGGGCAACAAGCGCGGTGTCCCGATGAATCCCGTGCCGAGATGCCAATCGCGCGCTTCGAGCTGCGCCACGAATTTCTCCGCGACCTTCGGCTTCATGTCCGGCGTCACCAAATCCCACGCAAACGCCAACGCGTATCCGACCTGATGGCTGCCTTTGATCGTGCCGTCCTCCGCGACGAACGCGCGTTGAAACGCGGCGCGCTCCTGCGCGGCGAGTTCCGCGTACCGACGCGCGTCGTCGCCGCGGCCGATCGCCTTCGCCATCTCTGCCATGGCGTCGGCGAGATAGGCATAATACGCGGTTTCGATCACGGTCGTCGGCGCTCCGCCGTCGAGATTCAGATGATCGCCGATTCCGCGACCGCGCAGCGTCACCACGCCGGCTTTCGTCTGCTCGCCGACCCAGGCCATGTAACGGTTCATCGCGTCGAAATTCCGCTCGACGATCCGCGTGTCGCCGTAAACGCGAAAGATCGTGTGCGTGCACACGAGCGCCGAATCGCTCCAGCCGGCGGACGTCCACGCCGTGCCGAACAACGGCGCGACATTGCCAAACGCACCCGACGGCAGCTGCGTATCGCGCACGAGCGTTTCGAGCCAGCGCGTGAAGAATCCGGCGATGTCGAAATTGTAGGTTCCCGCGCGCACGAAAAACTCGGCGTCGCCCGACCAGCCCGCGCGTTCGTCGCGCTGCGGACAATCCGTCGGCACCTCGACGTAATTGCCCTTCTGTCCCCACACCACGTTGCGGACGAGTTGGTTCACCAGGGGATTCGAACACTCGAACTCGCCGGTGGGCTCCATCGCCGAATGCACGACCACGCCAGTGACCGCGTCCAGCGCCGGCTTCGCGTCAACGCCGGTGACCTCGACGTAACGAAAACCGTGAAACGTGAAATACGGCTCCAACGTCTCCTCGCCGCCGCCGCGCAGCCAATACACGTCGACGGCGTTCGCGCCACGGAGATTCGACGTATAGAGCGTGCCGTTCGCATTCAGCATTTCGCCGTGGCGCACCATGATTTTTTGGCCCGCGCGTCCGCTGACCTTCAGCCGGACCCAGCCTACCATGTTCTGTCCCAGGTCGAAGGTCCACGCGCCCGGCCGCGGCTCCGCGAGCGTGCGCGGATGGAGTTCCTCAGCGACCCGGCTCGGGTCGGCATTCGCGGCCTCCACCACGAACGGCGCCAGCGGCTTGTTCGGCTCCACCGGTCGCGTGCCGGTCACGACCGGCTGCCAGGCGCGATCGTCGAACCCGGGCTTCGCCCAGTCCGCCTGCAGCCGGCGCGCGTCGAAGCCGCACCCGGCCATGATGTCGGCATGCTGGATCGCCCCGAGTCCGGCACGCCACGTGCCGTCGCTCGCCACGACCTCGCGCGTGCCGTCCGCATACTCGATCTCGAGCTGCGCGAGCAAGCGCGGGTACCCGCCATAAAAATAGCGGCGCCCGGTATAGCCGAGAATGCTGGCGTACCAGCCGTCGCCGAGAATTGCGCCGAGCGCGTTGTCGCCGCGGCGCAGCCCGCTGGTGACATCGTACGTCTGGTACTGCACGCGCGCGTGAAAGTCGGTCCAACCAGGCGTGAGATAATCATGGCCGACGCGCGCACCGTTGAGCTGGAGCTCGTAGGCGCCGAGGGCCGTGGCGTACACGACCGCGCGTCGCACCGGCTTCGAAACCGAAAATGTCTTTCGCAGATAAGGCGCCGGCGGCAGCCAGTACGTGAACGTTTGGGGCGGCCCGTCCCAGGGATTTCGTTTCTGCGGCGGCGAGACGACCGCTTTCCACGGCGTCGCGTTGAATCCCGCTTCGGCCCAGCCCGTGGCGGGCTCGAGGCTGAATCTCCACGTGGCGTCGACACTCGTGAGCTGCGAGGTGCGGTCCTCGAATTCGAGCGCGACCTCGCCGAGCGCCGCGGGCGGATAGCCGTCGTGCTGCGTGATTTCGAGCCCGATGACGTTTTCGCCGGCCACGACGCGCGCCGTGATGTCGAGCGGCGCGATTTGCTCCCAGCGCGAAATGGATCCCGCCGTGCGACCGTTCACGAGCACATGCGCCACTTGATCGATCCCGAATGCGACGACGGCCCGCTTCACCTTCCGCTCGGATGGCACGCTGAAGACGCCGCGCACATACGCGGTCAGCGGCCCCGTCTTTGAGGCCGGCGCATCCGCGTACACCCAGCGAAGTTTGGCGAGACGCTCGCGCGCCGCGTTATCGAGCACGGAACCGTCGGTCGGCATGGGCGCGTCGAAACCGATCCACTGCGCCTGCCAATCGTTCGGCGCGAGCAAGCCCACGCTCCAATGCGCCGGCGCGCACCATTCGCCCGCCGCGTCGTTTTCGTCCCAGACGCGGACTTTCCACCAACACGTTTCGCGCGCCACGAGCGGACGGCCGGCATACACAATCTGCTGCATCCGATCCGATGCGACCTTGCCGCTATCCCACCGGTCGGCCTTGCCCTGCGCCAATGCATCCGCGGTCGACGCCACGACGATCTGGTATGCGCTTTGGCGCACGCCGCGCGCGGCAGGATCGGCGCGCAACAGCCAGCCGAGGCGCGGCTGCGTCTCGCCGATGCCCTCGGGGTTCTCGCGATACTCGCAGCGCAGGTGCTCGACGCCGAGCGAGCCCAACGCCGCTGTGCAGATGACGAAGAAGCCGACAAGCGCGGCGAGGGAGCGCCGAAAAGAGGAGCGTCTCATAGAGCGAAGGGGCACTAAAACCAGCTCGTCGAGCCTGACAACCGGCCCCTCGCACTCCGATGACGACGGCGTTTGACAGTCACAACCCTGCGAGGGGCGGTATCGTCTCAGGGGAAATCGATCCTCGTATGAAATGGTTTGAGCCTTGCCCTGCTCTTCCGCGCGCCGCACACGATGTGCCCGATGAAAATGCGGTTCATCGTCAACGCTCGCTCGGGACGCGCGAAAAGCGCTTTTCCCGAGGTGCGTGCCTTCGCCGAGAGCCGCGGCGCCGAGATCGCGATCACCCAACGCTCGCGTCATGGCGGCGAACTTGCCGTCCAGGCCGTGGCCGACGGCTGTGATCTGATCGTCGCCGTTGGCGGCGATGGGACCATGAATGAAGTGGGCTCGGCGCTGATCGGGACGCCCGCAACCCTGGGTCTGATTCCCTGCGGTTCCGGCGACGGCCTGGGTCGGCATTTGCGGATTCATGGCACGGTCGCACGGGCGCTGGCGATTTTGGATTCGGGCCAAGCGCGTCTCATCGACACGGGCACCGCCGACGGCCATCCGTTTTTCACGGCGGCGGGGATCGGTTTCGAAGCGGAGATCGCGCATCGCTTCAACCGGCTGCAGCGCCGCGGATTCTTGCGTTATCTCACGACCAGCTGCGCAACCTGGCACCAGTGGAAGCCGCAGCTTTACCGCGTCACGCACGAGTCGCACGTCGAAGAGATTCGCGCCTTCACGCTCGCGGTCGCCAATTCCGACCAATACGGCAACGACGCACGGATCGCGCCCGATGCGCGCGCGGATGACGGCCTGCTCAATCTGACGGCGATCCCGCATATATCGGTGTTCAACGCGCTCCCCCTCGGGCTGCGCCTTTTTAACGGCGATGTGCGGCGAGCCGCCGGCGTCATTTCACGGGTGGGCACCCATTTTGTCGTCGAGCGTCCCGAGCCCGGATTTCTGCACACCGACGGCGAGTTGCACGACGCCGGCCCGATCGTGGAATTCCGCGTCCGCCCCGCCAGCTTGCGGATCATGACACCGCAATAAGCAGGCCGGCAGAACGCTCATCTCCGCTAATCAGCGCTGATGGTTTTCATTGTAGCTGGGCTCCCTGAGCCCGGTCAGCATCCGGAACAGAATTTTCGCAACCGGCCGGGGTCTAGGACCACAGCTACACCCCTGCCCTCACTTCAAATCCGCATACGCCACGACGCGGTTCCGGCCACCGCCTTTGGCCGCGTAGAGCGCTTTGTCGGCGGCGGCAATCAAGGCCGACGCCGATTTGCCATCTTCCGGCAGAACCGCGACGCCGATGCTCATCGTGATATTCAGCGCCAGCGTCTTCGTCGCCAAAATCGCGTCGCGCGCCACCGCGCCGCGAATCCGCTCGGCGAGCTCGAGCGCGGCGGTACGGTCGGTCTGCACGAGGACGATCACGAATTCCTCGCCGCCGTAGCGGCCGACGCGATCGACTTTACGCACCTGCGCCGTCAGCCGCCGCGCGATCTCTCGCAGCACGGCATCGCCGGCGGGATGACCGTGCGAGTCGTTCACCGCCTTGAAATGGTCGACGTCGATCATCAGCACGGCGAGCGGATGACCGAAGCGCAGCGCGCGCTCTTGCTCGTCTTCGAGGATCCGATCCAGCTCGCGCCGATTCAAAAGCCCGGTGAGTTCGTCGCGCGTGGCGAGCCGGCGCAGCGCTTCGAACGACTCGGACAGTTTCACGGCGTAGCGCAGCGAACGCTCCAGAATGCGCGGCGTGATTTCGCCTTTGACGAGATAGTCGAGCGCGCCGGCGTTCATCGCGTCGAGGTCGATCTTGGCGGAGGTCTCGGCCGTCAAAAACACGATCGGAGTCCGGCAGCCCTGTGCGACGGCCTCGCGAATGAGTTGGAGCCCATCGCGCGGGCCGAGCTGGTAGTCGAGCAGGCAGGCGACGTAATCGCCGCTCATGAGTTTGGTCAGGCCTTCCTCGAACGTGCCGGCCCAATCGAGCTCATACTGATCCCGCGGAAAGTGTTTGAATTGCGCGCCCGTCAGACGGGCTTGCGCCCGATCGTCGTCGATAAGCAAAACGCGCCGAACCATGCTCCTGAAGTAACACGTAGCAGGTTACGGGTTACAAGTCCGGATCCGCCGACGTTCTTACCGCCATGCGGTCGGCCCGTCATCGACGGCACCCGCTACCCGCCCTGGCCCAGAAATTTCACCCTCCAAACAATTACAAACGTTGGGTCACAGAGCACGCAGAGCTCTGACACAGAGTTCACAGAGACTAATCGACGAGCGCTGATTTCGCCCAAACGATCCATTCGCATCATAAATCCCAACACGGATTGCAGCCTCCTGCTGCCTCTGTGTCGGAGCTCTGTGACCTCTGGCGCGATGGCTTGGATTCGTTTTGCGGTGAAATATCCGGGCGAGAATCCCGACCCCAGAACCTAGACCCTGCGCGAAGCGCCGACCCATCCGTTCATTGTCCTTGGTCCCTGGTCCTTGGTCCTTAAATCACCGCTTCGTGCCTGCCGCCAAATCCGCCGCCTTGGCAGCGATCGACGACACGATCTTCGCGCGGTCTTTCAGATTGTCGCGGATGCAGTTCACGAGCGCGCTGCCGACGACCACACCATCGGCGTTCGCGGCGACTTGCGCGACTTGCGCGCGCGAACTGATGCCAAATCCGACGACCGTCGGCAGCTTGGTGTGCGCGCGGATCTGTTTCATCGCGTCCGGAATGTTGGTCGCGACCTGATCGCGCACGCCCGTCACGCCCTCGCGGGAAACATAGTACAGAAAACCCGTCGTGGCCGCGGCGATGCTCGGAATCCGTGCCGCGGGCGTGGTCGGTGCGATGATGAACACCGTATCGACGCCATGTTTGCGGCAGGCGGTAGCGACGTCGCCCGCCTCTTCCGGCGGCAGATCGAGCGTGAGAATGCCGTCGACGCCGGCGGCTTTGGCGGCGGCGACGTACTGCTCCACGCCGTTCGCGAACACCAAGTTGTAGTAGGTGTAGAACACGATCGGCGTCCGGCTGAACTCGCGGATGCGCTTCACCAATTCGAACACGCGAGCCGCGGTCATGCCGCTCTCCAGCGCGCGTTGGGCGGCGAGCTGATTGGTAAGGCCGTCCGCGAGAGGATCCGAGAACGGCACGCCCAGCTCGAGGACATCGACGCCATTGCCGAGCAAGGCGCGGCAGACCTCGACCGAGGTGTCGAAATCCGGATCGCCGGCGCACACGTACGCGACGAAAGCGGCGCGGTTCTCGGCCTGGGTGCGGGCGAATGTATCGGCGAGGCGTGACATGGGAGCCGACGAATTGGCCAGAAACCCGGGCAAAAAGACACAAAATTTTGGCCTTATGGCCGGTACAGTCGCAGCGCGGATTCGCCGCGGCCACGGATCCTCTGGGTGGAAGGCGAGCGGGCTACCGTCGTAGCCGTGGACGTGCTGGAGCTTTTGCAGCGACGCCTGCTCGATCTGTCTTCGGAGATGAAATTGGGCCGGGGGAGGCTGAAAATCCGCGCCACGTCACGCGGAAGGCTCGACCACCTTCAAGCCCGCGGGGCGGGCGAGTTTCTGCTGCCTCCCGTCGAAGCTGACAAACCGCCTCAGCCCCAATTCGAGCGCACTGGCCACATGCAGGACGTCCAGCGAGCGCGTGCCCAGGGCCCGGGTATGCTGTCGCGACAGCTCGCCGGCTCTCCGCAAAGCCGAACGCCACAGCAAATCTGCCTGCCGGTAGCGCCCGCGTTCAAAAAATCGTATCACACTCCTGCCTCCGTCAGGCTGCGTTTAGTAAAATGGGGCGGCCAACGGGACTCGAACCACATCCGCCGCACGCATACCAAGTCGCTAGAAAAAGCCGCCAGTTCAGATTGTGGCGTGGCGCCCACGACTGAGCACAAAGAGAGGTGGGCTCGCAATGTTGGTGCTACGGCTTCGGGATATGGGGCGTGACTCCGTTGGCCGCTTCGGGTCGTGCCGAGATTTCAGCCATACGGGACTTCAGACCATCAATCGCTTTGTCGCCAACGAGCAACTGCCATCCGTCCGTCGAGCCAACCATCGGTAGCTGGAACATCTGCCCGCCTGTTTCGAGCCGACGAATCGAGATGGTCGCATGCTGTGCGTCGGATTGATCACACCCGACGATCTCAATCGCTCCCGTATTCAGCACTTGTTCGACCAAGTAGAGGCTAGCCAGCTTTTCAGGCGTGTAGCCATTGCTGCCATCCAAGCGCGTCGCCAGTAAAGCGTCTGCCTTTTGCCGAGCGGTTTCCGTCAATGCCAAGGCCGGCAGCAACGTGGCATCGTCTCCGTGCAGTGCCGCCCAGGCAATCGTCTGTATTGCGGCCTGCGGTGTATTGCGCCCAACATTTTTCAGCAATTCGAGGCGCGCCAACCCGCGCTGCGGATCGCTATTGACGACCTCGACCGCCGTTTCGGCATGCTTCGATTGGTACGCAGCGTTGGCGCGCTGCTCTGCCGCCGTGAGTTCGGCCTGAGCCGCCTGTAATGCGGCGTGCAAGGTGCCTGTGACATCGGTTCTATCGCTCGCGATTCGTTCGACTTGCCGATCACTCCGCCTGTTTGTCGACACGTCGTCGACGGACCGCATCGCGGTGACCTTGCGTCGCAGGTCCTCAAGGCGGCGTGCACTGCGGACATTCTTGCCATGGATGTTCCAGGCGACCCAACTAGCGCCGACGGCCGTCGCGACGAGCAAAATGAACGCTAACCGCGTAAAGGTCTTCATGGCATAGTTCGCAGGCGGCCGGTGGCGGGATCGAACTTGGCCAACTCTCGGTCGGTTTGCTCGTCGGTGAACGGTATGCACCATCGGTCACCCACCCGTTGAAACAGCAGTGTTCCATCGACCTCGCGACCGGACCTAAGCCGCCACCAACCGTGGACCAGCACCTCGCTACCCAATTCATCCTGTCCTAATATCTGCACAGCGACCGGCTCGTTCGGGTCGTAGCGGAACGGCGCATCGGCCAGCGCCAGCATCCGTTCGGGTGTCCCGTATTCCGCGCGTAGATTTTCCGGCAGCCCGGCGAAGAATCGATCCACCTTGGCTTTCCCTGCAGGAGTCCAGCCATAGATGGTCTCGAATTCGTCGGCATTCCCGGTGGCGCGCGCCCACTGAAACGTTTCGTAGGCTGCACGTGGGGACGCCCAGCCGCGGTTCCGGTAACTTCCGATCGGTCGCATTGCTTCGTCGACAACGCCTTCCGGCCGGCTGCGCAGCAACGCCAGTCGTTGCCGAACTCGAGCCAATTCTCCTGCTTCGGGGTGCTCAGAGGCGAGTGCTTGAAGATCTCGGATGCGCTGGGCGTCGGCGGCCCGGCCCTGCGCGAGCTTAGTCTCTTGCCGCTGCAACTGCCGCGCTTCTGCTTCGAGCTCACGTCCAGCTCGGACTTCGCGAATCGCAAGCAAGGCGGCGATTACCGCAGCGAAACCGGTGATAGCGATCTTCATTTTTGTCATGACGACTAAGGTGTTGAAGTTAGCGGACACGGCGGACACGGAACCGGCCGCGACCGCAGCGTTGGTCACCGCGCCGGCGAGGTGCGCAGGCGCCGCCCCTAACGCCTGATTGGCAAGCGCGGCCGCGAGTGCCGCCGTAGTAGATGCAACGCCACGGCCTTCCAGTATCTGCCGTAGTTTATCGAGCGCTCGATCTATTCGCATCCGGGCGGCGTCTTCACTGAGTTTCAGCGCTGCTCCGATTTCGGCATAGGCACGTTGTTCAATGAACCTGAGAATAACCGCCGTGCGGTCGATGGGACCGAGTTGCTCGATGGCGTCATCCAATATTGGTGCGACGCGGGTCCAATCGATTGGCTCGGAAGCTGACAGTGTGGCCATGACATGTGCCTTGGTTTCCCGCGCCTTGCGCCGCCGCTCCGCCCGCACGGCGTTGGCGGCCATATGCCGTGCCGTTATATAAAGCCATCCAGTCAGGTCCGGATGTCGGGCCAGACGCCGTGCGTTGGTGGCGACCGCGGTGAACACCGATTGCGTGACCTCTTCGGCAAGATGGGCGTCGCCAGCCAAACGGCGAAGGGCTACGGCATACACACCGTCGATTCGGCGGGCGACAAATGCCGCAAACGCTGCTTCTTCAAGCGTGTCGGCATAAGTGGCGAGCAGATCGACGTCGGGATCGAGATTCACGGCTTTCGACAACAGGTCACCACTGGTCGAACAAAACGAACAAGAAATCGCACCATCGGGGTGGGCGATCGGGATCTCGCCGCCCCGCCGGTAGCAGAAGAAGCGCGGGAAGGCTCCCCCTCCGAACCCATCGGCAATAACAGCGAATCTCTGTGACAACTTAGGAAACGCACCCGCGTTTCTGGGATGGAGGACACTCTCCCCCTTGCGCCAAGCGTAAGATTTGGAAATCGCGCAAGTCGTCTGCGCAGACAGCGGCAGTCGATGGATTCAGCGCTTTATCCGGCGCTGGAAATCAGCCCACGAGTCGGCACCTTTCGCGCGTGGCGTGCCGCCATTCCAACCATTGGTAAGCAATAGACGGAGCCGGCGGCGTCGAATGCCAGCATTTCTCCGCCACCGTCGGAACCGAATCCGAGGAAGCAGGGAGCCGCATCTGGTACGTTCAACGTGCGGTTGCGCTCTTCAATTTCGTCAGGGTGCGCAACGCGAAATATCCCGGATCGTTGGTCAAATGCCCGTCTTGTTCGCTTACCCTGACCAGTTCGTTCCCGCCTCGGTATACGAGCTGCAGTCCGTGCTCAGGCTCCCAATCGCAGTCTGCCGCGATCTGCACGTACATCGCTTTGTCCCGGCGGCGTATGCCAAAGTACGAACACGCTTTTCATCGCAGCCCAAAGGCGCGACACACCGTCGTGAAGCCAATGGAGCTGGGCAATGGCAAAACATCATCGTATGCCACACGGTCCGCTAACTTACGGAAACGTACGGGCGTTTCTGAGGTGCAGAACGCTCTTCTCCTTAGTTCTGGGGCCGCCGCTGATCTTCACCCATGCTAGGCGTGAGGTTGAAATGGGGCGGCCAACGGGATTGGTTGGGCTGCGCCCAAGCGTCTTACGCCTGCACTGCTGTGCAGCCCATCTCCGCGCTACGCGCTCCGTCGAACGCCGCTTCGCGGGTTCAAATCCCCGCTGCGAATCGAATGCGTCAACGTTCTCGAAGCCTTCGTTTACGTAAAATGGGGCGGCCAACGGGATTCGAACCCGCGACCCCAAGATCCACAATCTTGTGCTCTAACCAACTGAGCTATGGCCGCCGTAAAAAACGAAGAGCGCGCAATGTCGCGAGCCCGTTTGAGGCTGTCAATCCCTTCTCTGTCGTTGGTGCTTCGCCCCGAAAGCGCCCCTTCGCTATTCGCCATCGCTGCCGATCGATTCCGACGGGCAGCCCTCCCGCGCCTCTTCCGCCAATGCGATCTCTGCGGGAGTCACCGGCTGTCGATGCACGATCGAAAATCCGATCTCGTCATCGCGCTTGAAAAATTCCGGTGCAGTGCTGCGGCACAGGTCGCAGTCGGTGCAACTTGCATCGACATAGTAGCGTCCAAGGACGTTTTGAAGGAGGCGTTCCGTCGTAGTGGCCATAAGGATGTGGGTTCGGCCCCAGGTTAGCGCTTTTCCGATTCGGCGTGAAATTCATTAAAGCCATGCTTTCATGCGCTTCGTGCATGAGTTCCTGAAAACCGCGCCCTTCGATATCTACGAGCTGCATCTCTTCCACCTCGTAGCCGAGCACCGCAGTTTCACCAAGGCAGCGGAACTCGCCGGGCTGACCCAAAGCGCCGTCACGCGCCAAATGCAGGGCATCGAGGAAAGTCTCGACGTGGCATTGTTCGAGCGAACGACGCGAAGCGTTCGCCTCACGCCCGCGGGACACATGCTGCGCGCCGAATCGGGTCGTTTGCTGGGCGACGTCGACCAAGTTCTCCGGCGGCTCCGCGAAGATTTCGCGGGCGCGAAGAAAGTGATCCGCGTCGCGGTCTCTCGGTCCGTCGGCTTGGCGTATTTGCCCGGGTTTTTTCACGCCAACCTGCGCCGGCTCCCGCAGGTCGGCTACCGGGTTTCCTACGACACCAGCGGCAAGATCCTCACCGCACTCGAAAACAACGAGGCCGATCTGGGCGTGCTCTCACCTCCGACCCGGTTGCCTGAAACGCTGCGCGTCACGCATCGCTTTACCGACGGCTTTGCCATCATTGCGCCGATGAACGCGGCACGGGATTCCGATGTCGTTTCTAAACGCGCCCGACTCGGCTGGGCCAATCGGCAAAACTGGCTGCTGCTCGAGGAATCGGGCAACACCGGCCGACGGCTGCGCGCTTGGCTGAAACGCGAAGGGATCCTGGTGGAACCCGGCATGACCCTCGATAACTTCGATCTCATCATCAATCTCGTCGCGCTGGGCATGGGTGTCAGTTGCGCCCCAATCCGGGCGCTCGCGCTCTACGCCCGGAAACGAAACATCCGTCGGATCGCGTGGCCCGCGCGCTTCACGCGCGAGCTAGTGGTCGTGGTGCGCCGGAATCGGGACGTCCCGGAGCACGTTCGTCAGTTTATCGAAAACGTCCTGTTCTGAGTCCGAACTTCTTCTTCGTGGTAGTCGATCCGCGTACCAGTCCTTCCAACGCGCTGAACTTCCAGATGAACTCGACCCCAAAGCATCTCGTGCTGATTCCATAGCGGAACATCAGAACGGATGCCGCGCACCTCGTGCCGTTTCTGAACCGGGAAATGATCACCCGGCGAATGGGCTCGCCCTCTGCAAGAATCATCATTCGGCCCTCCATCGAAGATTGATTGCGCCAGACCTCGCGCGAATCTGGCGGTCTCGCGGAAGAGGAGCCTGCCCGCCTCGCGGGCCAGCCATTGCCCGCGCCGTTGAATCCGCGTTTGCACCCGACCGACGTGGTTTGAAATGGCAGTTTGAACGGCTTCCGCCTTAACACGACCGATCAGCTTCCCTCCGGCGGCGATGAAAACGCCTTTGCCACTAACTCGATTTCTGCGCGCGGCAGCCGCGGCAAAGCGTTTCGACGACATCGGCATCGAGGCAGACATCCATTTGTTGCCGGCTGGCGCTGACAGACGTTTTGGCGCGTCGACTCATGACGACGAAGGCGCAGGCGGAACGGAATCGTTGGCATCAGCAGCTGAATTATTCAGCGAGGGCGACGCGCGGCGCGGAGCCATTTTGCGAGTCGGCAATTTCAAATCCTGGAGTTTGCGGCCGAGCACATCGTCGCGCGAGACGAGATCGAGATCGCCTTGCAGTCCCAGCACACGGAGCACGCTGGCGTAGGGAGCGAGGCTGACGCCGGGGTCGCCCTCTTCGACGCGGTAGAGCGTTCCACGCGCGATGCCAGCACGTTTGGCCACAGAGTAGGCGGAATAAGGCCGCCGCAATCGGGCCAGTTGGGTTACGTCGCGGTTTCTCGTTGAACAAGCGGCGGAGCGTCTGCGGAGATACCGGCAGGCCTAGCTTCGGCTGTTTCAGGACGCCCGCGATTTGCTCCCAGGAGAACCCTTGCCGGCGTCGCTCGTCGATGCCCTCGCGGAATACCTCGAGTCGTTCCGCGAGTCGCACGCGCGGCACATCCTCCGCGCAGCCCCGGCCCGCGCCAGGTCGGGCCCTACCGGACTTAGTAACCTTTAGCGCCCCCTTCCGGTATCACGCCACCCGATGCGCCGCTTACACTCGCTTTCCCTTGGCGATCGACGAACGCATGATCACGTGATCGCGACGACGCCATCGTTGCGGCGCATGACGCGCGCGTCGGGATGCCAGCGAACGACGCGACGGGCTAACCGGCGTATGCAATGCAACGTCGGGCTGGTTTTCATTCGTGTTCGTTCGTGTCCCTTCGCGGTTCAACTGAATTGTTCTGGCATGGAGGCGATTCGCGCGCTCGCCAAATGCATCACACTGCCCGATGCCACGGCTCGGGCATGTTTTCGCCCGTGTGGTAGACGAGATGGAGAACACGGCGATGTTTCGGCGCGACGGCGGGCGACGAGGCGTGCAGCAGCAGCGGCTTCATCAACAGGGCGTCGCCAGACTTCGCCAAGCAAAGGGTCTCGCCGTGCCGGGCGACCGTTTCCGCGATGTCCGTGCTGCGGACGATGCCGCCGCGATGCGTCCCGGGGGACACGCGTAACGGACCGTTCGTCGCATCGCAGTCATCCAGGTGAATGCGAACGGCCAAAAGCGATTCCAGCACTGACCGCGGCGGACGCGCATAATCGACGCCGTCCTTGCGCGACGGGAGCGCGAAGCCTTCCGTCCGTACCGGCCGCGCGAACGGAAACATGAGGTCCTGATGCCACGTCACCTTCCAGTTCGCGTCCGGCGTCTTGTCGAACGCAATGGCTTGAATCGCGACGGCCGTGATCGGCAGCCGGCCCGCCTTCGCCAAGATTCCGCGAACCTTGGCGACGAGGCCTCGCACCGTGAGGTTATCGAGCAGGCACCGCGTTCCCGCCTCCCCTGGCCGAAACAGCTCGTTGCAGGCGGCACGCCCCTCCGCGTCATCGACCATCCGTCCAAATAATTCGAAACCTTGCGCAATCGACACGCGCCTAAAGTGGCGGCTGACGGGATGGCGAACAAGTCGATAGCCGATGGTCTTCGCGATGATTCGAGCGCGTTGGAATGTCGTGACCACACACAGCGAGGGATGCGCGGCGGTGCCGCCATGGATTGGCCAGGTCCGGAAGATGGGCAACGTAAGAGGCGACGGCGCGTCTAGCGCCGAATTCCCCATCCCATGACCACCGATCGCCGTGCGTTTATCGCCGCGGGCGCCGCCACCGCGCTCACCGCTTTCGTCCCTACCGCCTGGTCCGAAGCCGCTCCCTCACCCGCGCCGGCGAGTGGCAAAACCCGCGGCGAACTGGTGCGGAAGAAACCGCCGCTCTCGTCCGAGCTCGTCTTCGAATTCGTCCGCGCCGGACACAATAATTTGCCGCGCGTGAAAGAACTGCTCGCGCAGGAGCCGACGCTGATCAACGCGACCTGGGATTGGGGCGCGGGCGATTGGGAAACCGCCCTCGGCGGGGCGTCGCACCTCGGCAATCGCGAGAATGCCAGATATCTTCTCGATCATGGAGCGCGCATCGACGCTTACGCAGCCGCGATGTTGGGCGAACGCGACACGATGCTGTCGTTGCTGAAGGCGAGCCCACCCGCCGCCAAGGCGAAAGGGCCGCATGGCTACACATTGCTGTATCACGTGGCGATCAGCGGGGACATCGCCGTCGCGGAAGCGGTGAAGGCCCTGCTCGAACCGAACGCGCCCGATTTCAACCAGGCGTTGAGCGCGGCGGTGCGAGATCGCCATCTGCCCATGACGACCTGGCTGCTCGCCAACGGCGTCACGAACCCAAATCATCCCGACGGCCTCGGCAAAACCCCGCTCGCGATCGCCACGGAAAAGGGTCTCAACGAAATCGCGGAACTCCTCCGCCGCCACGGGGCGCGCGTATCGGCGGGAGCGTAAAGCCGCGACTTCTGCGGTTGAGATCGATCCGTTTGGAACGCTGACTGCAATCCATCAACGCTGATCAGCGGAGATAAGCGTTTCGTTATTCCCGCGATATTTCGCTTGATGGCGGTTCGTTCGGCTGAAATTAGGACACGTGTCCTTATCTATGCCCTCTTCAATTCGCCGTCACTTACTTTTCGTTGCCGCGTTGCTCGGCGCTCCCCTCGCCTTCGCCGAGACTGAGATCAAGATCTGGCCCGCGCCCGTCGTAAAACATGCCGCGCCTGAATCCGCGGACGACAAACATGAGACCGGCCGCGTCGACCGTTGGATCAGCTATGTCAGCGAGCCGACGCTGACCGTCTACCCGGCCGCGCCCACGGAACAGCCGACGCCGGCGGTCCTGGTCGTTCCCGGTGGCGGCTACCGCGCTGTCTGCATCGACAAAGAAGGCATCGAACCGGCGCAATGGCTCGTCGCCCACGGCGTGACCGCGGTCATCCTCAAATATCGCACGCTCGATCCCAAGGGCGAACGCTCGGCCAAAACGATCGTGCCGATCTTCGCCGACACGCCGCGCGCGATGCGCGTGCTGCGCAGCCACGCTACGGAATGGCACATCGATCCGAACCGGATCGGCGTCTTGGGCTTCTCCGCCGGTGCGGTGATGGCGTTGCAACTCACAATCGACGCGGACGCGGGAAAATCATCGGCCGAGGATCCGATCGAACGCATCGACAGCCACCCGAACGCCATCGCGTTCATCTACGGCGGATTGCCGGGACCGGGAAAGTTGAAGGTGCCGTCGCGCGTGCCGCCGTTCTTCATCGTCCATGCGGCCGACGACCCGAAAGCGCCCGTCGGCGTCGTGCAGACCGTCACGAAGTACGTCCAAGAAGCCGGCGGCTCCTGGGAAGCGCATGTCTTCGCGCACGGCGACCATGGTTTCGGCATGCAACCGCCCAAAGGTGCGGTGCGCGCCTGGGCGGATTTGTACGCGGGTTGGTTGACTGAGATCGGGTTCATCGGCGCAGCGGACAAACGCTGACGGCGTCTGCAAGTCCGGCGTCCGGTTCGTACCGGAGCGATTGATGTAGGGCGGGGCTCCGAACCCCGCCGTCGCGAATTAAACGCCCGTTCCAAAAATCAACCTCCTTCCGCCCTCGGCCGCTCGGCTGAATGCGGCCGGGGCGGCCGCGTGCGGCAAACGAGCTCGGGATGCGTTTCGTTTGATCCGGGTACGGGCCTCGACCAAGGTCGGCCCTTCGCTATGCGGCGCGCCCTTCCTCCTCGTTCGTCATGAGTGCGGCTATCGTCGCGGCACTATGGCGGCATCGATTCGCCGGGTTCGTGATGCTGCTGAGCGCGCTCGGCTTCATCGCTGCGGTCACGACCGGCACGTTTCGACTCACGGAACCCGAGCCGCTCGGGGTATTTTACGACTATCAGGCGAAGAGCCTGCTCCAAGGGCGCCTCGACGTCCCCGAAGAGGCGATCGGCGGCGAGGCGTTCGTTTTTCGCGGCAAGCTCTACGGTTATTTCGGTCCGACACCCGCGCTGCTGCGCCTTCCTTTCATGCTCGCCGGCGTTCGCGTCGGGACGCTCGCACGCAGCTTCCTGACATTGTACTTCGTCGCGGCGTTGATCGCGGCGTATTTGATCCTTCGCGACGCGACGCGCCGGTTGCGCGGGCCGGACAGAGAGCCGTCGCGCTGGGCCGTGTTAGCCTTGCTCGGCAACGCGGGGTTAGGAAGCACGCTGTTCTTCCTTGGCACGCGCGCGATGATGTTTCACGAGGCGATTCTGTGCGGCGCAACCTTCGCGCTTTGGTCGTGCTGGTGCTCGCTCCGCCAATTGCGCACTCCCGGCGGACGCTGGTGGATCGCAGCGTTGCTGTGCGGTCTCGCCTCGATTCACGCGCGTCCGACCAGCGGGTTGTTCGCGCTGACAGTGCTGGGCACCGTGATGGCGTGGGAGGCGTTTCGCCCGCGACGTTCGGCACAGGTGGCCACGCCGCAGGCGTCACGCGGAGCGCCTTCCCGAATGCGGGCGCTGGGTATCGCCGGACTTTGCGGGCTCGCGATCCTGAGTTTCAACGGCATGAGCTACCTGAAATTTCGCACCTTCGATGGGGCGCCGTTGCGCTTGAGCCGGCCGTACGACGCGGAGCGCCTCGCGGCGATCGACGGCAAGAGTTTCCACGCCGCGAACATTCCGTGGGGATTTTATTCGTACGTCATCCGCTCAAACGTCCGCGTGGAGCCGAAATTCCCGTACGTGCGGATTGGCAATCCGAATCCCGGACGGGCCTTTCCGCGGGCCAAAGTGGATTTGCCGGACTATCTGCTGTCGTTCCCCGAAGCGATGCCCGGGCTGTTCGCGCTGGCAACGCTCGGCGCGCTCGCTGCCTGCGTGCTCGTACCTGGCGCGCGGGTGCCCGTGTCGATTCTGTGGCTCGCCGCGTTGCCGATGAGCCTCGCGTTGTTCGCGGCCATCGCGATTGCCCAGCGCTACACCGGCGATTTCTGTCCGTTGTTCATTTGCAGCGCAGCCTTCGGCGTCGCGGTGCTCGATGGCCGCGCAGCGATCGGATGGTCGGTCGCTCGCACCGCAGTCGCGGCGCTCACGCTGGCGGCGGTCGTGATCACGACCTTTCTGATCTTCGACTATCAAGCCAACTGGGGGCCGAACATGCCGGAATCGGTGCAGCGGCGGTATCACGAATTCGCCGACCGCCTCGATGCATTCATGCCCTCGAGCGGTCATTAAGGCGTAGTCACGCTGCGGTTCGCTTGCGCACGACTTGGACGACGGCGTCTGCAAGTCAGACGCCCTACACCGGGACCATTCGATCGACGATCCTTGGCCTCGCGCGAAGGACGCGAAGGATCCAACGCGTCATTACCTTTGCGTCCTTGGCGTCCTTCGCGTGAGGCCAAACGAGTTACGATACCTCCTGCTTGCGGCGCGGACGCTGCTTGGCCGAGACCGAGCGGATCATGAGCTGGCCGCGGCCGGTCGACGGCAAAGGCGCTTTCGATCGAGTCATCGCCTCGCGTAACAAGGCTTCGATTTGCGGGTGACTTAACCGGCTCGCGGACTCGAGCCGCAGAAATCGCGTTTGCTTGCCCGCGCCGACCAGATGCTTTCCCGGATCGGGCAGCTTGGCTCCGTGCGTGAAGCAAAGTCCGACGCCGTTCGCCGCGGCCGCGATGGAAAAAATGCAATCGGAAGGGCGTTCCGTGGGGCAATAACCGATCACGAAAAAGTTATAGTTATCGTAGACCAATTCGTGCGCGGCAGGAAACCGGCGGCGCAACGCACTGCGCACCGCGCGAATCAAGCGTTGGTGCTCCGGCGCGAACTTCTCGATGAAGCCTTTCAGGCGGATTTCGGCGTCGGTTGGCATCGTCGACACGAGAAGAGAACGCTCGACCACGGCGCGCGGCAACGACTATTCGCGTGCGCGACGGCTAGCTTCGACTGAAGGCTCACGGCTTGCGAATGCGGGCGCAACACCGCCGGCCTCTTCGAAGGCCAGCTACCTTTGCGACCCTCGCGGCCTTCGCGTGAGGCAGATCAAACCCTCGTGGCGCGTACGGAAATTTCCGTCAAAGTCGATGGGCTCGCGCACACGGTTTTGCTTTCCCCGGCCGCCAGCAGGCCAGAAGCTCGGGCATGCACCGCGCCAGTCCGATCGCGCGCCCGAGCACTTCACGCTCGTCGGCCGACCGGAATGCGTCGTCCCAACGTACCGTGGCGAATGCGGCGACGCTACGACGCCACGATGCCGGCGGCGCCTACGTCCAGGCACTCTCCGACGTCATTCGTGCGAGTCCGCGTGTCGCGCCAAGCGCTTCGTTCGAAACGCCAGAGGCCAACGCGGCGGCCCGCCCGATCCAGTCGAATCCCGCCGGACGCCGTCCCGTGGTGCAACGCAGGTTCTGGGACACGATCACCGCGCTGCCCAACAAACTCATCGGCAACAACCTTTCCGATCTCGCCATCGGTCTTGGCGGCAGCCTGTTGTCGAATGTGAGGCGGCAAACGCCGAACGTCCCACGTTACGGACCCGTGACGGGGCGCGGTTTCGGCACGTTCATGGAGGTGACGCTCACTCGTTCGAATGTCGGCAGCCCGCCGAACGCGACGAACTCGACGTGGGATGCGCTCACATTGCGGGCGGACTCGGCGGGCGACGGCAGCCGGTCGTATTATGTGCGCGGGCATTTGCTCAACGAACATCTCGGCGGTTCCGGCGACACGTGGAGCAACCTGACGCCCCTGACGCAGCAATCGAATCACATGCACGTGAACCAGGTGGAAAGCCAAGTAAAGGCCGCCGTCGCGGCGTTGGGCATCGGGCAACAGGTCATCTATCGCGTGCAGGCGGTCTACGGCACGTGGCCGTGGCAATGGCCGGGCTATATTTGGAACATCCTAGCGTCGACCGGCGGGAAACTTCTGCTGGGTTCAGCCTATCAAAACTTGGTCGCGTTGAAGGAAGCCGAACAGCACATCCCGGTGAGCCTGCGTTGCCAATGGTGGGATCCCACCGGCAATCGGTCGGTGACGATTCAGCAAACGCGGAACAGCGGCACGCGATTCCGCATTCATGTCGGCGCGGATATCGTCGATTTTTCGAACTCGGCGGCGACTTGGGACTATGTGCAAACGGCCGCGGTGATCGGCATGCGCAGCCTCTTGCTGCCGTGGCTTGCCGGCGTCCCGCAGCTCGCGGG
>CBINOT010000032.1:0-36837 GCA_966252355.1 uncultured Opitutus sp.
TCGCGATCTAGCCGATCACGCCGTCGTCGGCGATGGCCGAGTCGTGCGACGAATGGGCGGCCGTCGGGAAAAAGAATCTTTGGGGCGAGGTTCCGCGGGTCGTGGAAATGCAGTCGGAAGGCGGCGTCGCCGGTGCCGTGCACGGCGGTTTGCATGCGGGCGCGCTGACGACGACGTTCACCGCGTCGCAAGGCCTGCTGCTGATGATCCCGAATCTCTACAAAATTGCGGGCGAGCTGCTTCCCTTTACGTGTCACGTGAGCGCCCGCGCGCTGGCGACGCAAGGGCTCTCGATTTTTGGCGATCAAGCCGACGTGATGGCCTGCCGCGCCACCGGTTGCGCCTTGCTCTGCAGCAACTCGCCCCAGGAAGCGCACGACCTCGCGTTGATTGCCCACGCGGCCAGTCTCGAATCGCGCGTGCCATTCATTCATTTCTTCGACGGCTTCCGCACCTCGCACGAAGTGCAAAAGATCGCGAAGCTGTCGGACAACGATCTGCGCGCGATCATTGACGAAGACGACATCGCCGCATTTCGCGCGCGAGCGATGACGCCTGACCGCCCGACGCTGCGCGGCACGGCGCAAAATCCGGACGTCTATTTTCAAGGCCGCGAGGCGGTGAATCCGTTTTACGCCAAGCTGCCGGGCCTCGTGCAGGACATCATGGATCGCTTCCAGGCGCTGACGGGCCGCGCCTATCGTTTATTCGATTACCACGGGCATCCCGAAGCCGAGCGTGTCGTCGTGGTCATGGGCAGCGGGTTTGAGACCGTGGCCGAAACCGTCGACTGGCTGATCGGGGAGGGTGAAAAGGTCGGCGTCATCAGCGTCCGTTTGTATCTGCCGTTCCACGTCAAGTCGTTCATGGCGGCGCTGCCGCAAACGACCAAGGCGATTGCCGTCCTCGACCGGACCAAGGAGCCGGGCTCGCTCGGCGAGCCGCTGTATATGAACGTGGTCGGGGCATTGGCGGAAAGTCGTTCGGCGCTGGCCGGTTCGGCCCGCGTCGTCGGCGGTCGCTATGGCCTAGGCTCGAAGGAGTTCACTCCCGGCATGGCGCGCGCTGTCTTCGCCCACTTGAGCCAGTGGGAGCCGCGCAATCATTTCACCGTCGGCATTTTTGACGACGTGAGCGGAACGTCGCTGCCCTTCGACGCGGACTTCGACCTGGAGGCGGCCGATATCCGGCGCTGCGTGTTCGTCGGCCTCGGCGCCGACGGCACGGTTGGTGCGAACAAGAATTCCATCAAGATCATCGGCGAGCAGACCGACAATTTCGCCCTGGGCTACTTCGTCTACGACTCGAAGAAGTCGGGCTCGATGACCGTGTCGCATCTGCGTTTCGGCCCGCGGCCGATCAAGGCGCCCTACCTCATCCGTCGGGCGGGCTTCGTCGCTTGCAGCCAATTCAGCTTTGTCGGCCGCGCCGACGTCCTCGGCTATGCGGCGCCCGGCGCCACCATCCTGCTCAACTCGCCCTATTCGCCCGAGCAAACCTGGCAAAAGCTGCCGCGCGACTGGCAAAGCACGATCATCGCGCGAAAGCTGCGGTTATTCGTGATCGACGCGACCAAGGTCGCCGCGGCCACGGGCATGGGCCGGCGCACGAACACGGTGTTGCAGACCTGCTTCTTCGCGCTTTCCGGCGTGCTCCCGCAGGATGAAGCGATCGCGCAGATCAAGAAGGCGATCGCGAAGACGTACGGCAAGAAGGGCGATCAAATCGTCCAAATGAACTATGCGGCCGTGGACGCCGCGCTCGCGGGCTTGTACGAGGTGAAAATCCCCAGCGAGGTCGATGCGGGGGCGCTGGCGACGGTGCCGCCCTCGTATCCGGACGCGCCTGAATTCGTGCAGAAAGTCACCGCCCGGCTGCTCGCGAACGAAGGCGATCTCATGCCGGTCAGCGCTATTCCGCTCGATGGCGTGTGGCCAACCGGCACCGCGCGGTTCGAGAAGCGGAATATCGCCCTCGAGATTCCGAAGTGGGACGCGTCGATCTGCATTCAATGCAACAAATGCGTGCTGGTCTGCCCGCACGCCGCGATCCGCGCCAAGATCTATCAGCCCGAGGAATTGGCGGGCGCGCCGGCGACGTTCGCGTCGACGAAATTCAAGTCCGCGGAAATGCCAGGCCTGCAGTACACGCTCCAAGTCGCGGCCGAAGATTGCACCGGCTGCTCGATCTGCGTCCAAGTGTGCCCCGCGAAGGATAAAACCAATCCGAAGCACAAGGCGATCGACATGGTGCCGCAGGCGCCATTGCGCGCCGCCGAGCGAGCGAATTGGGACTTCTTCACCCAGTTGCCCGATCCGGATCGCACCAAGGTCGACCTGAGCACGGTGAAGGGCACGCAATTCCTCGCCCCGCTTTTCGAGTTTTCGGGCGCTTGTGCCGGTTGCGGCGAGACGCCGTATATCAAGCTTCTGACTCAGCTGTTCGGCGACCGCATGATGATCGCGAACGCCACCGGCTGCTCTTCGATCTATGGCGGCAATTTGCCTACGACGCCTTACTGCAAGGATAGCCATGGCCGCGGTCCGGCCTGGTGCAATTCGCTCTTCGAAGACAATGCAGAATTCGGCCTCGGCCTGCTGCTCGGCGTCGAGCAACGGGCCAAGACTGCGAAGGAGCTCTTGCAGAAATACGCGGCGAAAGTCGGCCCGGATCTCGTCCACGCGATCCTGCACGCCGATCAGTCCAACGAAACGGGCCTCGCCGCCCAGCGGGAGCGCGTCGTCGCGCTGAAAGCCGCGCTGCACGGCATCGCGGGCTCGGAGATTTCACGACTCGTGGCGCTGGCCGACGACCTCGTGCGGAAAACCGTCTGGATTCTCGGCGGCGATGGTTGGGCCTACGACATCGGCTACGGCGGCCTCGATCATGTCCTTGCCTCCGGCGCGAACGTCAAGGTGCTGGTCATGGACACCGAGGTCTACTCGAACACGGGCGGGCAATCGTCCAAGTCGACGCCGCTCGGCGCCGTCGCGAAATTTGCCGCCGGCGGAAAGTCCATCGCGAAGAAGGATCTCGCCTTGATCGCGATGCAATACGGCCACGTCTACGTTGCCCGCATCGCGTTCGGCGCGAAAGACACGCAGACCGTCACCGCCTTGCGCGAGGCCGAAGCGTATAACGGCCCCGCTCTCGTGATCGCTTATTCGCATTGCATCGCGCACGGCTACCAGCTGGAGCGGGGCTTGGAGCAGCAGAAGCTCGCCGTCGAAACCGGCTACTGGCCGCTGTTCCGCTACGATCCGCGCGTCGCCGCGAGGGGCGAAAATCCGCTGAAGCTCGATTCCGCGGCGCCCAAAGTCGAACTCGCGAAATTCATGGCGAACGAGACGCGCTTCGGGATCTTGCGCAACATCGCACCGGCTCGCGCCGACGAACTGGCCGCTCAGGCCCAGGCGCAAGTGCGGCAGCACTACGCCTTGTACCAGCATCTGGCGACGCCGCATCCGGCAAATGGCAACGGTCATTCGCCCGTGCTGCCGCCGTCGGCGCCGCCGGTCAGCGCACCCGCGGGCGCCGAGGTTCGGCCGCCGCAACCGCCGTCGCCTTCACGGCTGGCGACCAACTAACCGCGACCGCTGCGACGCCGCTGAGACATGAACCTCACTACGAATTATCTCGGGCTGACGCTGCCGAATCCGCTCGTCGTCGGCGCCTCGCCGTATTGCGACACGGCGTATATCGCGCGCCAGCTCCAGGACGCCGGCGCCTCGGCGATCGTCATGCGCTCGTTGTTCGAGGAGCAGATCATCGCGGAACAACGCGCGTTGGTCCATCATCTCGAAGCGGCCACGAACAGTCATTCGGAAGCGGCGTCTTACTTCCCGACGTTTTCCGAGTATCAACTGACGCCGGATCATTATTTGAAACAGATCGAGCATCTGAAAAAGATGCTCACGATCCCGATTATCGGTTCGCTGAACGGCTGTCGCGCCGGCGGCTGGACCGATTACGCCAAGCGCATTGCCGATGCCGGTGCCGATGCGCTCGAGCTCAACTTGTATCAGCTCGTCACCGATCCGAAGCGCCGCGGCGACGAAATCGAGTCCGACATGTTGGAAACGGTGCGCAGTGTCGTCTCCGCGATCCGGATTCCCGTCGCAGTGAAGATCTCCGCCTTCCACACGTCGCCGCTGCACTTCGCGCTCGCCCTGGAGCAAGCGGGCGCCGCTGGCGTCGTGCTTTTCAATCGGTTCTACCAACCCGACTTCAACCTGGAGGATCTCGAGGTGTCGCCGCAGCTCAAGCTATCGGACCCCTCCGAATTACTGCTGCGGTTGCGTTGGCTGGCCATTCTGTCGCCGCACTTGAAGGGATCTTTGTCGGCCACCGGCGGCGTTCATTCCTCGGACGATGCGATCAAGGCGCTGCTGGCGGGCGCGCATACGGTCCAAGTCGTTTCCGCATTGCTCAAGCATGGGCCCCGCTTCGTGACGACGTTGTTGAACGGCATCGGCTACTGGCTGACCGAACACGGTTATGAAAGTATCGACCAGCTGCGCGGCGCGATGAATCATCGCCGCTGTCCAGATCCCTCCGCGTTCGAGCGCGCGAACTACATCCGAATTCTGCAAAGCTGGCGCGTGTAGCGTGTTTTCGCTGCTCGAGGGATATGGCCTAGCCGTCTGCGGCACGACAGGAAGGGTGGGGCGCGGACTTCGCGCTTAAGTCGGCTCCGGGGGAACCGATAAACGGCGATGGATGTTTTCATGCCTCGTGGTCTGCGACTGCGCACGATCGTCGTCCGGGTAAACCCGCTGGCATCATCGAAGCCATGAAACGGGTTCAGACTAAACTCACTTTGCTCGGGGTGGCTGCCGTGCTGGCGTTGACGGTCCTCGCGGGCTTGTTGCTGCGCGGGGTTTATCGCGATTACGTCGGCCTGGCGAATTTTCGACAGACGACGCGGGTATCGGTCGCGGCCTACGACCTCGCGCGCATTCTGACGGACGAACGGCAGTTGGCGTACGCTGCCTCGTCGTTTCTCGGCAGCGGCACGCCCGCCGAGATGCTGCAACATTTCCGGGAGGGCGTCGATCGGACCCGGGCGGCGAAGGAGAAGCTTCAGGCCTTGGCTCGCGCGAACCAGAGGGCGTTTTCCGCGGAGTTTCGCGCCGCGCTCGACGACGCGATCGAATCCGAGGCGCCGCTCGACGCGATTCGGAGCGAGATTCTCGACCCCAATCGCGGCTACGATCTGGTGGCGGGCACGAAGCTGAAAGAGCGCACGCTAAAAGTGTACGACGTCGCGCTTTCCAAACAGGCGAACTTTCTGCCCATTCTCGCGATCGAGACCAGCGACGCGGCGCTGGTAAGAAAGATCGTCACGCAAGATACGATCGCCCGGCTCCAGCGCGATTTCTGGAAAATTCGCGGCCTCGTCGCGACGGTGCTTCGCGACAACAAGCTGACGGACCTCGCGTCGGGCGAAATGAAAACGAAGCGCGCCGCCGTGGACGAGCACATCGCGCGGCTGCTCAGCCTGTCGGACCGTACCGTCGCCGCCGCCGCGCGCGAGCTGCTCGCGGATCCCGACTACGTTTTTATCGTCCAAGCGGCGGACAAAATTCTCGCGCTGGGCTCCAATACGAAAGATTTTCACGCCATCGCGAATTACGAGGCGTATCAAGCCGGCCCATGGGGGCGGGTGTCCACGGCCTTCGACAAGCTCGCCCAGACGGTGAATTCCGGCATCGCCGGCTACACCGAGTCCCGGCTCGCGACGGCCCGGCGCCAGCTCGCTTCCCTGGCCGGGTTCGTCGTTTGCATCGTTGGCGCGTTGGTGGGTTTGGTCATCTGGCTCTCGCGTGGCATCACCCGGCCGCTGTCGAGCGTGGCCACGCTGCTGACGGACACCTCGGAGCGCGGCCGACAGTCGTCCGCGGCCATTGCCGCGAATGCGCAGCGATTGAGCAACGATTCCTCGCAACAAGCCGCGACGCTCGAAGAAATTACCGCGTCAGTCGAGGAGCTCTCGAGCATGACCGAGATGAATCTCACGCACATGCGCAGCTTGGCGGACCTAGCTTCAAACGCCGCGAAGCTGACCCAAGACGGCCAGGCCAACGTCACGACTTTGACGACCGCAATGGCGGCGATCCAGCAGACGAGCAGCGACATCGCGACCATCTTGCGCACGATCGACGAGATCGCGTTTCAGACGAACATCCTCGCGCTCAACGCCGCCGTCGAAGCGGCGCGTGCCGGCGAGGCGGGCGCGGGTTTCGCCGTCGTGGCCGAAGAGGTGCGCAATTTGGCGAGGCGCAGCGCTCAGGCTGCGGAGGAAACGCGGCGGAAAATCGAACTGGCCCTGCAGAGCAACGTGAAGGGCGTCGAGATCGGGCAAACCGTGGAGCAGCGTTTCGTGGCAATTTCGAAGATCACCCACGACTACCACGAGAAAGTCGCGGAGGTGGAAGCGGGCTCGAGTCAGAGCGCGCAAGGTCTCGCGCAGGTGCGCGACGCCTTGACGCAACTCAGCGAGATCACGCAGCGCACGGCGGCGGCGGCGGAAGAAAATGCCGGATCTTCGGCGGAGATGATTGCGGATGCCGAGAAGGTTGTGGCTTCGATCCAGGTACTTCGCGCGATGCTGCGTCGCGCGACCGAGCCTGCCGCGCCGGCCAAGATCAGCGACCCGCCGCCGTTGGCACCGCCCCGCGGCGGTCCTGGGCGCCTCGACGCGCAGCGCATCGCCGTGCTGCGGTCCGCGAACTGACGCCTGCGGCAAGCCCCGCGGGGACAAAAAAAGCACGGGCAAGCGCCCGTGCTCGTTCTCGAAGCCTACTCGGCCTTGGGGCTCGCGGCATTTGTCGCCGGAGTCTGGGCGTTTTTGCGCAGCGGATGTTCTTCGACCCCTTCGCCGTCGTCGGCGTCGTCCGCTTCGTCGTCAGTTTCAACGCGGCCGCTCCGTTCGAGCGTCGCCAAGTCGATTTTCTTGAGCTGCTGCTTGAGGATCTTGCCGGACTTGAACTTCACCACCGCACGCTGCGGAATGACGACCGTGTCGGTCGGTTTGTTCGGATTGCGGCCGATCCGTTGTTTGCGGACCTGGACTTCGAGGACGCCGAAATTGCGGAGTTCGACGTTTCGGCCGTCCGCAAGCGCCTTTTGGATGATATCCAGCGTTTGCTGCACCGTATCAACGATTTGTTTCTGCGGGAAACCTGACTTGCGGTAGATTTCCAGCACGATTTCGCGTTTGGTTAAATTTGCCATGGTCGTAGTGGGTTGTGTGCTTCCTATCCGCCAGAGGACATTTGATGTCCGTTGTTTTTCCTTTAATCGCAACAGACTGTGAAGCGGGCGGCGCGTTGCTGGGAGCCCTTCGTATTCCGGGGTCCGGTGCCGGTCGCACAGGTTGTAAATATCCGACGCGTTTCTCGGTCGCGGGGGGTGCAGGCGACGACTTAACCCGAATGCTTCGCGTGCGCGTTCCGCGCGCCCTGGCACTGCAGCCTGCGCGCTCGCGAAAGGTTTAAGCCGAGCGCGGCGCTTTCGTTTCTGCCGGAGCGGCACCGTCGTGCCGCCGTTTTTCGAGCTTCTCGCGCAACGTGTCAGCGTGCTCTCTCCCAAGGGCTTCGGCGTGGCGCGCGAATTGTATGGCCTCCTCGAGGGTGGGCGCGCCTGGGATGCGATTGTACGTCATGCCCGCGAGATAGTAGAGGGCGCCCGCGTGATTTAGCTGCGCGGCGTGTCGGAGATATTCGACCGATTTCGAGACATCCGCGGTCACGTATTGCCCTTGGTGGTACATTTGGCCGAGCACGAAGCAGGCATCGGAAGAATCGGCCGCGGCGCCTTTTTTCAGCAACTCCACGCCCTCCGGGCCCTTGTTTTCCCGCAAGCGTTCCAATCCGGCCGAAAACAACGCATCGGCGTCGCCGAGCTGCAGGGCCTTTTCATGATAGCGTTTCGCGCGCGACGCATTCGCTTTCACCCCGACGCCTTGGCCGTAGAAGCGACTGAGCCGTTCGTAGGCGTACCCGGCGAGCCACTTGTCGTCGCTATCGACGAGCACATTGAGAATCTCGATCGCTTCCTTGTATTTTTCCTGGCGAATCGTCACGTCGATCAACGGTCGCAGCGCGCCCGGGCTGCCCTGTTGGGCGAGCATGAGCAGCCAGAATTTCGCGCGCTCCAGGTCTTGTGCGCCGCCTTTTCCTTCGAGATAAAAGTTCGCGAGCCGGCGCAGCGACTCGATGTCGCCGTCGAGCGCCGCCAGGCGGTAGTGATACGCGGCTTCGACGGGTGTTACCGGCACGCCTTCGCCTTTCTCGTGCATTTCCGCGAGGTGAAACCGCGCCTCGCGGTCGCCGAGTTCCGCGGCCTTCTCGAAGTATCCGTACGCTTTCTCGAAATCGCGTTGGCCGAGCGCGCCTTCGTAATGGAGCCGCCCGAGGTTTTTCGCGGCCAGCGCGTTTCCCTTTTGTGCCGCTTCCTCGTAATACTTGAGCATCGCGCCGCGGTATTCGGCCGCGGTCGCGTCCTCGGCCCGCGTCGTCGAGCGAAAACGCGCTTCGTAAATCGAGCCGAGATTGTTCAGCGCCATCGGCTGGTCCGGGTCCATCCGCAGGCTCTGCTCGTAGAGCGTTTGCGCCCCGATCAAATCTTGCGGCATCCCCAGCCCGCGCTGGGTACAGTAGCCAAGGGAGGTGATCGAGCCCGGATCTTTTACCTCGGCGCCGGCGCGGTACAGCTCAACGGCCTTGCGCTCCGCCGCCTGCCCGACGACGTCCATGCGCCGGGTCTGATACAGATCGCCGAGGCGCCGGCAGGCGGGCCCGCATTTTTTCTTGGCGGCCTTCTCGTAGCAGCTCACCGCTTGGTCGAAATTCGTGCTGACGCCCCAGCCGAATTCGTAGCGCATCCCGAGGAAGTACTGACCGAAGGGATCTTTCTTGGCCCATTGTTTCGTCAGCGCGACGGTGTCCTCGTACGAGAGAATTTTGTCCGGGCATTGGCCGATGGTGGTCAGATAACTGACCAGCTCCCGTTCCTTGAACTTCTGCGCCAGGGCCAGCGCTTTGTCGGGCGCTTTGGCCGTTCCGATGCCGTTCGCGTGGCAAATGATCAGATTGGCAAGTCCGAGATCGTGCTTCGGCGTGTCGCCGCCGCCCGCCTTCTCGAACCAGGCGAAGGCCTTTTCCGGCGCACGCGTACCGAGATCGCCACGCGCATACAGCTGCGCGAGCTCCAGCATCGCCCACACTTTGCCGCTTTCGGCGGCGAGTTCGAACCACTGCACCGCTTCCTGGGGATTATAGTCCTTCGATTTGCGGTCGGTGAATTGCCGCGCGATGTCCAACTGCAGCTCGCTCGCTAGCTCGTCGCTGCTTTTCGCGATCGATTCTTCCATCTCGGAGACCGCGAAGTCGTCCAGCAATTTGGCTTCGGCGTAATTGTGGATGAGCGAAATTCCGTTCCGCTGCACGAGGGTGCGCGCGAGGGTGAGCATCCCGGTCGCTTTGGCCGGGTCGCGCGGCACCCCGCGGCCGAACGCGTAATTGAGCGCGGCTTGAAATGCCGCGAGTTGAATGCCCGCGCGGGCATTGCTGCCCGCCGTCGCGGCCGCCACATAATGCGTCTGGGCCTCGGCCGACTTTTTCCGTCGCTCGGCAATGATGCCGAGAACGAAGTGCGCGCGCGCTTTCGCGCTCGCGACCGGATCGGCGACGAGTGCGCCCGCCACGCCATCGTCGTCCGCGGCGCGATCGCTTTCCCAATTCGCGGGACGCTCCGGCAGTGAGTAGTCGGCCTGCTCGGCGAGGACCGCGCTCAGCCATTCCTGTGCCTTCGCTTCATCCTGGCGGACGCCGAATCCCGAAAAGAGGCACAAGCCGTAGCTCAGTTTGGCAAAGGCATTCCCGCGCTCCGCCGCCAAGCGGAAATGCGCGGCGGCTTTGCTCTTGTTCTGGGCGAAACCGTAGCTGCCCTGCTCGTAGCACTCGCCCAGCAGGAGTTGCGCGTGCGTGTATTCGCGCGCGGCAGCGGTCTGTAACGCCGCGCGCGCCGCCTCCAGGTCTTCGGGCTTTTTGCTCCGCATCAACTTCAGGGCTTTCCAATATTCTTCGGCGCCGGGCTCGACTTTGCGCGCCACGGGCTCGCCCGACGCGGCGTCGGCCGCGGTTTCGATCACTCCAGTCGTTTGGGACGGTTCCGCGGCCGCCAGCGGCCCGGTCGAGGCGATCGCAATGAGGATCCAAAAAGCACGATGAACGCGAAGCATGGTGAAAGTGAGGGTGCGTTGCTCAGGGCGTCCGAGCGGATGCGTCCGCGGCGACGATCTTCGACGTGCCGCCCGATTGCTCGAGATACGCGGCCCAATCCGCTCCGATCCGGAGCGCCTCGCGGAGCGAGATGTCCGTGGCCCCAGGCGAATACATGAGCGTCGGCTCACCGGCCGCAAAGTGAGTGAGCAATGCTTCCACGCCGGAGCGCGTGGCCGCAGCGTCGACGGCCAACGAGGCAAAGCACGCCATGAGTTTCGCGTCGGTCAGCTGCTCGACGAGCGCCGCCGCTTTCAGCGCTCCAGCCAATGGCTCGGGCGCGATCGGTTGTCCGGCCGCGCGCGAGAACACGGTCGCGAGCGCCTCCGCATCGCGGGCATGCTGCCGGTAGCGAAACCGGCCGAGCTCCACGTCTCGTACTTTGCCCCTGGCATCTTCGTAGAAAAAGGCGTTGCCGACGATCCAGCCGGTTTTCGCGGTCGGCCGATGAGCGCGAGCGAAGGCCACATGGTCCTCCATCGCTTTCGCCACCGATGCGATATCGATGTCTTCGGCTGTGTAGCCAGCGGTGCGGGCGAGCTGCAGCGTTTCACGGCGAAGCTCCGCGTGCTCGCGATCGGAGTTCGTCTGCGCTTCGACGCGCTGCGCGAGGCGCAGGGTCAGACCCTCGGTTTTCGCCTCTCGTTTCGCCAGCTCGCCGGCGCGCCGGCGCAACGCGAATTCTGGCCAGTGGTCGACCCGCTGCTGCGAGGCCGCCTTCAGCTGAGCGATGAGGTCCAGCGTGATCGGAACAAATGCGCCCGTCGTCCGCTTCGCTTCGAGATGGTCCAGCTTCATGGGTGGCAGCGCATGCGGCAGCTCTGCTTCGGTGTCTTCGCTTGTCGCCGAAAAAGTGGGAAGCACGAGATCGGAGCTAACGCCGATGCGCTGGGGCGACTGGCCATCAGGAGCGAAGAACGTGTCGCGTGTGATCCGCAACGTGCCCCAGCTCAT
Organism: uncultured Opitutus sp.; assembly: GCA_966252355.1. Taxonomy (GTDB): domain Bacteria; phylum Verrucomicrobiota; class Verrucomicrobiia; order Opitutales; family Opitutaceae; genus ER46. Next base: position 11,241 of record CBINOT010000032.1, read on the forward strand.
GCCGCCCGGCGATCGGCCGCCGATTTTGTTCAGATCGACATAGCTCTGCATCGTCCCCTTGCCATAGGTGTGCTCGGGGCCGACGACGATCGCGCGGCGATGGAACTTCATCGCGCCCGCAAAGACCTCGCTGGCCGACGCGCTTGCGGTCGAGGTGAGCACGACCAACGGACCGTCGAAAATGGCGTCGGACTTTTCCACCGCGAGTTCGGCGGGTTCGCCGTCGTCGCCCTGCGTGACTAGCACGGGGCCGGAGGAAATGAACAATCCGGCCAGGGCGACCGCCTCGGTCAACGCGCCACCGGGATTCGCGCGGAGATCGATCACCAAGGCGCCGATGCGCTTCGTCTTCATTTGCTCGACCAGGTGGCGGACATCGCGAGCCGCGCTCGATTTTGCGCCTTTCTCGCCCGCAGTATAGAAGTCCGGGAGATCGATCCATCCAACGCGCAGTGGGCTGGTTCCTTCACGTGGCAGGTCGGCCACGCCGCCGCGCGCCCGCTGGTCCGCCAGCACGACGTCCTGCCGGACGAGCGTGGCCTCTTGGCGTGCGTCGGATTCGGGCGAGCGGTAGGCGAGGCGCACCGTCGTGCCGGATTTGCCACGCATCATCGCCAACACTTGATCGAGTTTCTTGCCGCCGGTCGGGACCCACGGGCCATCCGCCTCGGCGAGCGCGACGATTTCGTCGCCGGACCTCAAGACGCCTTGCTTCTCCGCCGGGCCGCCTGGGAGCAACGACGAAACGAGGCATTTTCCTTCGTTCATCCAAACATCGAGTCCTGCGCCCGTGATCTCACCGTCCATCATCACCTGGAACTCGCGCGCGTTGCCTGGCGCAAAATAGCCGCTGTGCGGATCGAACAGGCCGATCACCGCTTCCCAAAATTGCTCGCGCACCTCCGTGCCGGAAACCCCTTCGATTTGTTTCGACCATCGTTCGAACGAGCGGCGCACTTCCGCGACCGCGGCGTCGCGATCGCGCCCGGCCAGAATTTCTTCGATCAGCACATTTTTGAGCCGTAGTTCCCACTGTCGGTCGGTCGCCGCATCGTCGGCGGGAAGCGGCAGCCCGGCGGCCGGGAGACATTCGTCCGCTTCCAGATCGATCGGGGCGTCGAGCCGCGCGTTGATCCATTTCACTCGCTGCGCCACCCGGGTCTTGAAGCGATCGAAGAGCTCGAGGGCAGGCTGATCGTCGCCTTTGAGCAGATAGACGTTTTTGAAGGTCCGATCGAAACGGTGGTGAAAGCGCATCCGCTCGTCGGCCGGAAAGACATAGCCGGTCGGATCGAGCCGATGCAGCAACGCGTCGATCATCTCGCTCGCCTCGATTTGGTGAAAATGCCGCGCCGAGTAGTGCAGGTTCTGCAGGAGATCGACGATCGCTCGGCCCTCGCGCTGGAGCTCGCGGCGCTCGCTCGTGGTGAATGATTCCGCCAAGGAAGAAGCGCCGCGCGCGTTCGCCAGCCCCGTCAAGGCGAGGAGCAGGACGAGGCGTGCGGACGAAAAGAAAGCGCGCAGCTCGTGAACGCGCGCCGGCTGGAAACGACGTGGAAAGTTCAAGTTAGCCCGAGACCTCTCTGTTTTTTCAGGCGTCGCACCGATTGCAACGATAGAGACGGGCGACGACTACGGAGGTCGTGGCCCGCCGGCCGAGGGTGCCGCGGGTTACGAGCTCCGGAAGGACCATCTCGCCGGCATCCACCCCAGGCCTTCGTCTAGTGGCTGCCCCCTACAAGAGGTGAAATTGCCGTCAAAGACCCTCGTCCCGCCAGATGGACCTTCCCCGCGGCTCAACCCGCTCGCCATGGTTCCGATGTACCGCCGTGCGGCATCGGGTCCTCATTGTTGATGACGAGCAAGCCACGTTGAACCTTTTCAGCTCGGTGCTGAAGGATCGCTACGGCGTGGAGACGGCGCGCAGTGGCGAAGAGGCCTTGCAGATGCTCAAAACCGACGCGGGCTTTTCCGTGATCGTGTCCGACGTTTATCTGCCCGGCATCAGCGGCATCGATCTGCTGAAGCAGTGCGCGAAATTGACGCCCGATACGGTGCGCATCTCGCTCACCGGTTCGCCCGATCGCGACACGGTCGTCGAATCGGTCAACGAGGGTAATGTGTTTCGCTTCGTCTCGAAGCCGGTGCGCGTCGACGTGCTCGCCGAGATCATCGAAGCCGCGGTCCAGCGCTACGAGGGTCAGCGCGTTGAGCGGGATCTGATGGAGACGACGGTGCGCACCAGCGTGAATTTGCTGCTCGAGGTGCTCGCCACGCTCGATCCGGCCTCGTTCGAACTCAGTCAGCGCGTCCGCAGCAGCGTGCGGCAATTCGCGCGCTTCACGCGTTTGCCGAACGTCTGGGAATTGGAGTTGGCGGCATCGCTCGCGCGGATCGGTACAGTGGCGCTTCCGCCCGACATCGTGCGCAAAGCGGGTCGGAAGCAGCCCTTGACGGCACGCGAAGCCGAGCTGTTCGGCCAAGTGCCGCATCTCGGCAGCCAGCTCTTGAAGCAAATCCCGCGGATGGACCGCGTCGCGCAATCGATTCGGTATCAGGCGAAGAATTTCGATGGCTCAGGCACTCCCCACGACGGGCTCGCGCGCAGTTCGATCCCGCTCGGCGCGCGGCTCGTCCGGCTGTTCACGGACCGCGCCTTGCTCGAGGTCGATCGCGTGGTGGGTGAAGAGGCGTACCAGGCGATGCTCGCCCGCTCCGGCGCGTACGACCCGGCGTTGCTCGAGGCGAGCTTCCGCCATTTCCCCGACAACATTCTCTCTGCAGCCGTGGTTGACCAAAACGTCCGAACCGTCGTCGCCGAGGACTTGCAGCCGGATGCGACGCTCGTCGCCGAAATCCGCAACACGGATGGGATGCTGCTGGTCGCCGCCGGCACGCGGCTGACGCCGCTGATCGTGCAACGCGTTCAAACGCACGTCAGCGTCGGCAGCGTGAAAGGGCCGTTTAGCGTTCGCTTGGCGAAGAGCGAGACCGTGCCGCCGCTGCCGCTCCCGCGCGGCGTTGCCGCCGAGGCGGAGGCCGAGGCTGCGGCACCGGCGTGAGCGATCGCTGCGTTGCCGCCGCGAGCAGGACGGAGTCTCGGTGCCCGAGGCGAGCGGGCCTCACATCAGCATGTGCAAACGGCACCGTAAGGTGCGCTACAACCGTTCGCGGTGGTGCTTTTCGCGCTCGGGCTCGGCACCTAACCAACCACGATGCGATCCGTCAGGCCGCGAGTCCGCCACCTTCGTCCTCGCGGCGACCTGCCTCGAAAACGCTCCAGATCAGGAGACATCCCATGCGTGAAACGATCGCCTTTGAACTGAATGGCCAACCGATCCGCCTCGAAGTCGCTACCGATCGCACCTTGCTCTGGGTGCTTCGCACCGATCTCGGCCTCACCGGCACGAAATACGGCTGCGGCATCGCGCAATGCGGTGCGTGCACCGTCCTGGTCGACGGTCGCGCCGAGCGGAGTTGTTCGCTCGCGGTGAAAGCGGTGGCGGGCAAGAAAGTGACGACGATCGAAGGTCTCGCCCGCGACGGAAAGCTTCACCCGTTGCAGGAGGCGTTCATGGAGCACGACGCGCTGCAATGCGGGTTCTGCACACCGGGTATGATCCTCACCGCGTACAGTTTCTTGCGCCAACATCCGCAACCGACGCGCGCGCAAATCGTCGCGGGCATGGACGGCAACCTGTGCCGCTGCGGCGCCCATCCGCGCATCGTCGATGCCATCGCGTCGGCCGCGACGGCGATGAAAGGAGCGAGCTGACATGAAGACGCCCGAATCTTCCACCCATGTTTTCCACGGCGTACCTGCGTCCGCCGACATCCGGCCGCCGACGCGCCGCGAGTTCTTGCAGCGGCTTGGTGCGGGCATCGTCGTGTGGATGGTCGCCAGCGATTTCGCGCGCGGCGCCGAATCCGAGGCTGCGCGTCCGATGCGCGCCCAGCCGGGCATCCCGACGGATTTTAACGCGTTTCTGCGCATCGGGGAGGACGGGCGCGTCACGTGCTTCACCGGCAAGATCGAGATGGGGCAGGGGCCGATCACTTCCCTGCCGCAAATGCTCGCCGAAGATCTCGATGTGCCGCTCGACCACGTCGACATCGTGATGGGCGATACGGACCTGTGTCCCTTCGACCAAGGCACGTGGGGCTCGCTCACCACCCGCAGCTTCGGTCCGCTCTGGCGCGCCGCGGCGACCGAAGCGCGGGGCGTGCTCATGGAGCTCGGCGCCGAAGCGCTTGGCGTCGCCGTCGCGCAGGTCGCGACCGACCAGGGCGTCGTGTTCGACCGGCAACGCCCGGAGAAACGCGTGACCTATGGACAAGTGACGAAAGGCCGGAAGATCGAACGGCGCCTCAGCACGAAGGCGACGCCGAAATCCCCCGCCGATTTCAAGATCGTCGGCCGGCCGCTGCGCCGCCGCGACGCCCGCGACAAGGTCACCGGCAAGGCGCAGTATTCCGGGGACCTGCGGTTGCCCGGCCTGCTCTACGCCCGCCTGCTCCGGCCACCGGCGCACGGCGCCGTGTTCCAGCGCGCCGATACCAGCGCGGCGCGGGCGATGCCGGGCGTGCTCGTCGTGGAAGACGGCGCGTTCGTCGCCGTGCTGCACGAACTGCCCGACATCGCGGAAGACGCCCTCGGCAAAGTGAAGGCGGAATTCGCTCCGTCGCCGTCGAAGCTGAACGATGCGAATATCTACGACCATCTCACAAAAGTCCCGGGGCCGGCGCGGACGGCTGCCAGCGGCGGCAATCTCGACGAGGGACGCCGCGCCGCGGCAAAGACGGTGGCCGCGACGTATCTCAACGCGTATGTCGCGCATGCGGCGATGGAGACGCACACGGCGCTGGCGCGGATCGAAGGCGATCAAGCGACGGTCTGGGCGTCGACGCAGAATCCGTTCGGTGCGCGCGAGGAGATCGCCGAGGCGATCGGTTTTCCAGCGACCAAGGTTCGCGTGATTACGCCGTACGTTGGCGGCGGCTTCGGCGGAAAATCCGCGAACCTGCAAGCGGTCGAGGCGGCTCGACTCGCCAAAGCGACGGGCAAGCCGGTGCAAGTCATGTGGACGCGCGAAGAAGAATTCTTCAACGACACGTTCCGCCCCGCGGCCGTGGTGAAAATCGATTCGGGCCTCGACGCGAAGGGCAAAGTGACGTTTTGGGACTACACCGTCCGCTTCGCGGGAGACCGCGGCGCCGCCCACTTCTATACGTTTCCGCATCACCGCACGGGGTCGGTGGGAAATTTTTCCGGACCGGCCGGCGTTCACCCGTTTCGCGTCGGGGCCTGGCGTGCGCCGGGCTGCAACACGAACTCGTTCGCGCGCGAGTCGCATGTGGAACAACTCGCGGCGACCGCCGGCGTCGATCCGGTGGAGTTCCGGCTGCAGCATTTGTCCGATCCGCGGATGATTCGCGTGCTCAAGGTGGCCGCCGAGAAATTCGGTTGGCAGCCGGCAAAAGGGCCGAGCGGCCGTGGTTTCGGCGTGGCTTGCGGCGTCGATTCCGGTTCATATGTGGCGACGATTGCCGCGGTTGCCGTCGATCGGACGAGCGGCGAGATCAAGGTGAAGCGGGTCGTCTGTGCACAAGAGATGGGCATCGTGATCAACCCCGCCGGCGCCACCCTGCAGATGGAAGGCTGCATCATGATGGGCATGGGCTATGCGCTCACGGAAGAGATTCGTTTCGCGGCGGGCCAGCTGAAGGACACGAACTTCGACAGCTATGCGATCCCGCGCTTTTCCTGGGTTCCCACGATCGAAACGACGATCGTGTCGGCTGACGACATCCCGCCGCAAGGCGGCGGCGAGCCGGCGATCATCGTCATGGGCGGCGTCCTCGCGAATGCGGTGTTCGATGCGACCGGTGCGCGGCTGCTTCAATTGCCGATGACGCCCGACCGCGTCAAAGCCGCGCTCGCCGAGGCCGCCAAGACTGCCAAGCCCTGATGCCAACGTGGTAGGGTTTACGTGCGTGCGACGGGGGGATTCGACGGACGGCCTCTGAGTGGGCGCTGATTTAGATCGATGCAGGGCGGAGTCTCCTAACCCCGCTGGCGATCGTCGGTGCAACGCGAGAGCGTTTGCGCCTCTACTCCTATCCGCCCCGTGGCCACCCGGCGCCTACCTTCCAAGCTTTTTCAGCACGAGCTTGGCGAACTCCGAAGGTCTTTTTCCAGTCAGCCCAATATAGCCGAGCGTCGGTCGAATCCCGTCGATCTCGGTCGCGTCGAACCGGGCGGGGAGGATGTACTCGGACTCGTCTTGTAGCGCGCGAGCAAACGCCGCGCGGCGTTCATGTCGCGTCCACATTTTTTCTTTGTACGCGCTCGAGATGAACAAGACGCAGTACGTGCCGGTGCGTCGGTAGATGATGTCGAGATGCTCGGCCAAGTCTTTGCCCCACAGCTCCGCTCGCTCGAAATTGTCGTAGAACACACGCACGCCTCGTTTCTTCAGGTACGTGGCCACGCGTTCGACATACGCGCGGTTTTCGCCGGCAAACGACAAGACGACATCATACGACGGGTGCAGTTTTTTCAGGAGCGCGCCGGGCAGGCCGCCTTCCTTTATCGCCCAATGCGTGCGATTGAGTTCCCATGGATCGATGTCGAGCCGGTCGGCGAACTCTTCGACGACGGCGCGCGTCAGCCTCCCTTCTTCGCGCAGGCGAAAAACGAGATCGTGATCGCTGGTTCGAATTTCGCGGAGCGTGCCATACCGCACCAAATCGCCGGTGGGTCCGCCGACGCACGATTCGTACAGCAGCAGGGACGGGATGTTTTCCAATTGCTTCAGCGAATTCGCGTCCTCGAGGTCGATCGCGGCGGCTTCGCCGGTTTCCACGGTGTATTCCTTGAAGCGGTCTTTCGGCATCCGCATCAGCTGATCGGTTTCCCACGCCATGTCGTGGGCCGAAATTAAAACGTTAAACATGACTGACTCCATTCAGGGTTGGTGGGGAAGGCGTGAGGTCGCGCGAACGCAGAGCGCTGCGCGACCGAAAAATGAGGCGAACGGGCGATGTTTGCTCGGCGGCGCGACCCTTGCGTCGCACCACGGGCGGACGCGACCGACGTACGGCCGCGATCCGCGCCGGCGAAAATCGAGCGGCGTTCGTCGCTACGCTCGACCCGAAGGGTTCGAGTCTGAACGTGAAAAGGGGTTATGGTGGGTCATGCCGCAGTCTACACCCCGGGGTGAGTCAGCCATGGTCCCAGCCTCGAAATTCGTCGGAAAAAAGAACGCCTTCGTTCGGCCGCCGCCATCGGGGGCGCGCACTCCCGCGCCTCGAGCGCTGTCAAACGGCAACGTCTCGCTTGCGCGACACGAACCAAAACGCGCCCAGGATGGCGATGGGATGGGTAATCCAAATCGAAAGGGAATGAATTCGGCTGTACTCGAAATACGAGCGAGTGACCTCGGTATAGCGACCGTGATTCGCGACGAAATAGCGCCCGCCTTCTTCTTTGCCGTTCGCTGCATCGCCTCCGTGCATCGAGGCGACGATCCAAAAACTCGCGAAATTCAGCAGTGCGGTCGCCCACACGATACGGAGCCACACCGGCATGTCTTTCCAACGCAGACTCGAGGTAGGGTGAAACGTCATTTTGCGGACCCAGCGTTAAGCCGCGACCATCGCGAGCCCGAGTGAGGTATCGACACCGGTCGATGGCGTCCGGCGCGTCGGCCGCTCACAGTTCCCGCAGCAAGAGCGGCGGACGAAGCACCAGCCAGATGATCAACCCGAAAGGCCATGGAATGAGGGCGACGACCAATGCGACGAAGATGGCCGGGCTGCCTCGGCGGGTGGCGTCGTCATTCGCCCAAAAGACACACCAGACCCAGACGATGAGATAGAGGGCAAACAAGAGTATAGGCATGATGATAGCGATGGCTTCTTGGAAATCGAAGATGTTCGTCGCGCGATTCTCGGCGAGCCGTTTTCATCGCACGCTCAATGGTTCAACCAGCCGGCCTGGGCACCGGCGTTTCGCTCCTGCGGTTTCGCCGCCGACGGCGCCGCGGCCGAAGCCGTCCTTGCGAACCGTCCCCGAGCAAGTGTCATCTAATGGATGACACTACGTCCGGGCCCGCCCGCGCTGAGCCCCGGCCCGCAGAGCGTGGCCAAGCAAAGTGTCATCCATTAGATGACACTTCGCTTGGGGCACGGGCGGCAGCGGGACGACGGGCGTTGGCCGCCCGCTCGAGCGCTGGTCCGACTTTAACGACGTTGATCGTTATCCTCGGATTGAAAGCTCTGCGCTCTGTGGCTGATCGCCCGATATACTGACGACAGTGCGCGCTAGAGAGTGTTGGACTCATGGAAACGCCATCGACGAATCAGGTGCGATCAAGGGCCTGCGTTTGTGGGTGGCGCTTAGGTTCTTTTGAGATATCCCTCCGTGCTCCGCCACCTTCGCACCTCCACCGAACCAACGGCGGCGGCGGCTCAGGCGCTAGTCATAAACGGCGAGTCTCCGACGATGACTTCCAGCAAGACTGGGGACGGTCCGGTCGGGTTGCTCGGCGGGGGATTGAACGGGACGAGAATCCCTTGCTCGAACCGGTCGGTGAAGGCAAAGCCGTAGGCGTTCGTGCCGCCCGCCACCGTCGAGAGGCGATAAGCCCAGGTGTTCCAGAAGTTCGAAATGGGATTGCCGCTGGAGTCCTTGACGCCCGCCCACGCGGCCGCGCCCCAGAGCCCCGCCGTGTACGGATTTCCGCTGGAGTTGAACCATTGGTCGGCGTATTCGCCAAGCGGCTTGGCGGGGAGCGTGGAATCAGCCGGAGTATAGGTCACTGGCGAGCCCACAAACCCGCAATTCAGCGCGGCGAGGAGGTCGGCCACGATCCACCCAAAGACGTCGTTCGACAGCGACTTGACGTCGCCATTAAGGGACGCGTTTTTGCCTTTGAGCCCGGCAATCGTGTAACCCGAGTTGGCGCCGTAAATCCCCGCCGGCTGCGATAGGGTCGTCCACGTGGTATCTGTCTGCCACCCGACCTGCGGCGACCCGGTTGCGGTCACGTCGAGCTTAAACGTGGCGAACGAGCCGCAGGTCACATTCAACGCCGCGGGCTGCGACACGTACGTCCCCGAGTTGAGGACGAGGACATTCCTCAGCGGCGGTTCTTGTGCCAGGGTGATGACGAATTGTTGGTTGTTCGACAGCCCCGTCGCGTTGGCTGGGATCGTCCAGGTGTTGCCCTTCTTGATACCTGGAGCGGCGATTTGGTCCTGGATCGTGATCGATTGGAGGACGCCCTTCGGACCCGTCACGATGGTAACGATCGCTCCGCTGGCAGACGTTTGGTCGCAGGCTTGCGTATAGGTGGCGGATGTCCCGAGCGTGAGGCCCGACGTGCCGGACAATGCGATCATCGTCGGGTTTCCGTTGTTATACAGATTGTCGAGCGAGCCGCCGAGTGGCTGTGAGTTCACGCTGAAGACGAGCTGGAGCACGATGCTGCCGCTCTGCGGGGTCAGGACATTTCCTGTGGCGTCGACTGCATCAACCGCGGGCTGAACATTGGCCGCCGGATACGTGCCGCTCGGAGCGGTCGGAATCGTGGCCGGCAAGGTCAACCAGCCTGCTTGCACTGCGTCCTCGCCATTGCTGAGCGGCAACGCATAGGTCGGTGTCCCCTTGGCCCACGGCAGCGTGATCGTGAAGGGCTGCGTTTTGCTGCCGAACTCGCTCGTGTAACCCGTCAGCACGATTTGGCTTCCCGGTGTGATTTGCTCCGCCGCGTTTTTGCCATAGGCGTACGATTGCGAGGCGATCTGACTGAAATCCACGTCCAGGCTGAAGCTCTGCGCTTCGTAGTTGGCGCCGCTTCCATTACTACTGCCGCTATATTGCCCCGCCAGCGTGAACAGGCTCGCGGCGCTACCTTGCTGCTTGGCCACGTACCGCAGGTAGTCGTCGAAGTAATGATACGGGAATGGATCCTGGCTCGGGTTGGTGTAATAGCTCTGGGCCGCAGCTGCCGCGGTTGGACCCACGAGCCGGACCGCGTTGGAGGACTGGCTCGGCGTGGGCAACACTTGGTTCGGATACTGGTTCGTCGGTGTGGTCTGGTTGCCCGGAATGTCGAGCACGTTATAGATCGCTTGGCCATCTCCGCCTGCCGCCCCGCCGCCATTCGTCAGCACTGTGGCTTTGGGATTCGAAAAATCGTAGTACCAGACCTTGAGGGTGATTGGAAAACTGAACCAATCGATGTCCGTGACATCGGCGCCATTGCCCGCCACGGTCGAGCCCCCGACCTGAGCGCCAATATACGGTTCGAATAGGTCGTAAACGAGCGCATACGCCGGATCGCTCGGCGTGACCGGCGACGGTTCGCCACTCGCGCCCAGACCGAGGCTGCCATTGCTCAAATAAATCCGGCCACCGGTATAATGATGCAGATAAAGATTGGCGTAGCTGGTTTGGCCGGGCGAAGCGGCTTGGTTCGCCACCCAGTTCGCCAAGGCCTGCTTCAGGTTGGGCACGGCGCTCGTCGGGGTGTTCGTCGGCAGCAGACCGCCGACGGCGGTGGCAGCCGAGGAGAGCGCGTAACTGGTGCCGAGCTGCAGCAGCGTGGGATTCTGCGCGCCGGGCACGTAGCCGCAGTACTCGGTCGCGCCGAGTTGAACTCCGCCGCCGCCGGGCAACGTCACATAGAACGCGTTGAGAAAATCCTGATAGCTGGAATAGACCGATCCGCTGTACGTGAACGCGATCGCGATATAGCCGTTGGGATTGGGGGAGGTAGGGCTGCTCATGTGGGTGGGATGGTGGATGACAGGCGCGGCGGGAAAACCGTAAGGTCGAGCCGCGAGAAATCGCGAAGGGGTCGCGAGTTCGGAATCGGATGAATCGGCGCTCTGGCGAATATATTAACTGCGAATATACGCCTGCCGGTTGATCGTAATCGCGATCCCGCTCGCTTTCCACACGGATAGCTCGTCAACCCGCGGACAAGATGGCGGGGCCACAACCGGCGACGGATGGCCATCGGGGCGATGGCCGCTACCTCGGACGTCGGTCGTGTGTTCGTGGGCTCGGGTTATGCCGCCTGCCGCAGCGTGCCTGCCGACTCGGTTTGGCGCATCACGAGTCGATTCACCCGCGCCATCAGCAGCATCGTGACGATCATCGTCGCGGCGACCACATACCCGAGCACGGGATAACGGTCCAGACGGCCGTCCGCTTCTTGGACCACGATCATGCCGGCCGCCGATGACGCTATGCCGCCGGAGAGCTGCTGCAGGGAGGCGTTGATCGACATGTAGGCCCCGCGATCCGACGGGTCGGGCATTGCCGAGTTGAGTGCGCTCGAGGTCACCATCCGGCCCGTGATCGACGCGAACAATACAATGTTCAACGCGATCACGACCCAAATCGGCGTCACCCCGAGCCGCGTATAATACAGCACGATGGCGATCCCGATCGCGGTCCCGAAACAAAATACACGGTACTTGCCGATTCGATCGCTGAGCCGGCCAATCAACGGCCCCATCACGATCGAGCACGCGCCGGTCACGATGTAGATAAAGGGAAGCTTTTCGAGCGGGATGCCGAGATTGTGCACCGTGAAGGCGCTGCCAAAGGGCATCAGCATGAAGCCGCCCGTGGCGAGCAGCATGGTGGCGATAAATCCGGCCTGATACGGGCGATTCGCCGCGGTGCGCCAAAGATGCTCGAAAGGCGATTTCTTCGCAGCGGTCGTAAGATGGGCGTCGATCGGTTGCAACTTTAGCGCAATGACCAGCCCGACGAGAAACGCCACCGCCGCGATGAGCAGGAATGGCGCGTGCCACCCGTATTTCGTGGCGAGGTAGATGCCGATCGGCAGCCCGAGGACTTGGCTCGCCGCGAAGGCCGATTGCGTGAAGCCCATGACGCGTCCGCGCACCTGCAGCGGGAAAAGGTCCGCGACGATCGCCAGGCTGATCGCACCGATGACCCCGCCGAAGAACCCCGTGAGAATTCGCCCCGCCACCAACACATGATACGTCGGCGCGACGCCGCACAATACGGTGCCGAGCACGAAACCCGTGTAGAAGAAGAGCAAGAGGCGCTTCCGATCGAAGCGATCCGCGAATCCCGCGGCCAAGATGCCGGAGATGCCGGCCGAGATGGCATAGGCCGACACCGCGAAACCAAACTGCGAGGTCGTGATATGCAGCGCTTGCAGCAAGATCGCGCCCAGCGGCGAGAGGATCATGAAATCGAGCACGATCGTGAACTGCAGGAACGACAGCATCGCGATCGCGAAGATCTGATCGCGCGAAAAGGAATAGGGCGGCGCGGTCGGTGGTTTGGGCATGGGACAGGAGCGGAGCAGGAGGCGAAAGTGCTCAGGGGCGTGCGAGCTCTTTTTCCGCTTCCGCCTTCGTTTCGCAGGTCGCAGTCGGAACTTTGCCGCGGTAGTGGACGAGCGAAAGCAGATTGAAGCCGATGTCCTTATCGGGATTGGGGATGATGCGCACGACTTTGCCGACGCCGCCGTTGCGGCACAGGTCCATGATGCGCGTCACGTGGGTGACGCAGTCGAGGTCCATCGCGTCGAGATCGCTGAGATCGGTGACGAGGGTGAATCCGCGGCCGAGCTTCGTGAGGGCCGCTTCAATCGGTCCGACTTGTCGCGCGAGATCGTCGGCGCCCACCTGCGCGCGAAATGCGATGCGCAAGACTTTCCGTGCAGCGTCGACCTGGAGGAGCACGGGTGATTTAGAGTCGGCGGCAGGCGAAGGCATCTCCACGGAAGCAATCGCACGATCGCGCGCGGTCAAGCGGCGCCGTCGGCAATGCGGCAAGGTGGAGCCCGATGTCCGCATCGGGCTTGTTTAAGAGCAACCTCGCGCAAAACGTAGCGGAAACCGTGAGGTTTTCGGAGCATTTGAGCCGCGTCCGGACGAAACGCTCACGGGTGGCAAACCGTCGCTTTAGCTCGATACCGCTCGGCCGCGCCGCACCTACAAAATTGAATTGCTCCTTGTGCTCTGTGTCGGAGCTCCGTGCCCTCTGTGACGCGGATCGAGTTCGGAGCTGATCTATAAGGTTTGAACAGAAGACAACGAAGGAAACGAAGAATTCACCGGTTTTCGTGATCTTTGTTTCTTCTGTTCGATTCTGGAAATCGGCCGCCTAAGTAAATCGGAATGACCATTCCTGCTGAGCTCATCGTAAAACTCGCCGCAGCCAAGCGCGTCACGGTGCTGACCGGTGCCGGCGTTTCCGCCGAGAGTGGTGTGCCGACCTTCCGCGATGCGCAGACCGGATTGTGGGCCAATTTCAAACCCGAGGAGCTCGCGACGCCCCGAGCATTTGGAAAAAACCCGAAGCTCGTCTGGGAATGGTATGCCTGGCGTCGTGAACTCGTGGCAAAGACGGCGCCGAATGCCGAACATCGCGCTCTCGCGGCTCTCGCTGCGATATTTCCGCAGTTCACGCTGATCACACAGAATGTCGATGGGCTGCATCAACGCGCCGGCAGCACCGATGTCATCGAACTGCACGGCAATATCGCGCGGACGAGGTGTTTCAACGAGGATACGATTGTAACCGAGTGGGCCGATAGTGGCGACGTGCCGCCGCGCTGCCCGCGCTGCGGCGGATTCCTGCGCCCGGACGTCGTGTGGTTCGAAGAGCGATTGCCGGAGGACGAACTCTTCCGTGCGTTCGCGGCGGCGGAAACGTCCGAGGTGTTCCTGTCCATCGGTACTTCGGGCGTCGTATATCCCGCGGCCGATTTGCCGTTTCGCGCGCTCGCCGTGGGCGCGACCGTCGTCGAAATCAATCCTGCGCCCACCTTGCTCGCGCAAAAGTGCGACTACGTGTTGGCTGGCGCCGCCGCGACGGTGCTGCCTAGGCTCGTCGAAGTTTTATCCGCATGAAATTTCCCTCTGTCCTACTCGTAGCGCTCCTCCTGTCGTCGGTCGCGTGGGGGGCAGAACCCTTTCAAGGCCGGATCGAGCGTTTCGATCCGGCGTTCGACCGGCTCGTCGCGGCCGACGCCACAATCGAGAAACTCGCCGAGGGCGTCCGCTGGGCCGAAGGGCCGGTGTGGCTCGATGGAGCCGTCGTTTTCTCCGACCCGGCCACCAACACCGCGTATCGCTGGAAACCGGGGGCATCAGGGCTGGAGGAATTTTTGAAGCCGAGCGGCCTGCTCACCCCGACCCCTGGGTTTCGCGAACCGGGTAGCAACGGTCTGGCGCTCGATCCCACGGGCCGGCTCTTGCTGTGCCAGCACGGCGAACGGCGCATCGCCCGTTACGAAAAAGGCAAGTTCACGTCGATCGCCGATCGCTACGAAGGCAAACGCTTCAACAGCCCCAACGACCTCGTCGTGCGGAAGAATGGCGACATCTACTTCACCGATCCGCCATACGGTCTCGAGGGCGTCGCGAAATCGCCCCTGCGCGAGCTGCCGTTCGCGGGCGTATATCGCGTGGCGAAGGATGGCACGGTCACGTTGCTGACGAAAGAGCTCAACTTCCCGAATGGCATCGCGTTTTCTCCGGACGAGAAGCGGCTCTACGTGAACGTGAGCGACGGCGCCGCGACACGCATCGTCGTGTACGAGGTGCAGGCCGACGGCACGATCGAAAACGGCCGTACCTTCTTCGATCTGAAATCCTCCGAGCAGCTCCGCGGCGCGCGCGGCGGCTTCGACGGACTGAAACTCGATCGCGACGGCAATCTTTGGACCAGCGGGCCGGGCGGCATTCTCGTTATTTCGCCGGTGGCAAAATTGCTGGGCCGTTTCTACACCGGCGTGCCCACGGCGAATTGCGCCTGGGGTGGTGACGGCAGCACGCTGTATATCACGGCGAACCACTTTCTGCTTCGGATCCAGACGCTGACGAAAGGCGCAGGGTGGTGACGGCGCCCGTTCTGGGCCGGATCGGCATGGCCCCTGCTAAAATCGTTCTCCATTCTCCCTGTGCCCATGCTGCTCCGCGTCGACGATCTTACCGGCCCCGACATCGCTGCTTTCCTCGCGGAGCATATCGCCGACATGCGCTCGGTTTCTCCGCCGGAGAGCAAGCACGCGCTTGATCTGGACGGGCTGCGCCAGCCGGAAATCACGTTTTGGTCGGCTTGGCACGACGGCAAATTGGTCGGGTGCTGCGCGCTGAAACAGTTGGAGCCGCGGCATGGCGAAGTGAAATCGATGCGGGTGGCACGCGAGAGGCGGGGGCGGGGACTCGGCTCGGCATTGGTTGCGCATGTCATTGCTGAAGCGCGAAGCCGGCGTTATGCGCGGCTCAGCCTCGAAACTGGCGCGATGCCGTTTTTCGAACCGGCACGACGACTCTACCGGCGTCACGGATTTCAGGACTGCGGGCCGTTCGGCGCCTACAAACTCGACCCGAATAGCGTGTTCATGACGCTGACATTAACGCCGGAAGGCGTGCCATACCCACCGCGTGACTAGCCATCCGTCGAGGCGCAAGGTCGATGCTGATTGGACGTGGAAGCGTATGGCACCGTTGTGGTGTTCGAAGATTTATTCGGCAACCGGTGGGATCTGGTTCAGCTCGGGAGCGAATCGAATACGTCGACGCGATGATTCATGAAGCCCTGTCGAAACTGTGGGAGCGCCGAATATTATTATCGCGATGTCTCCGCCTCCGGTTCGCATGGACCGAATCTGCTGCCGATCGGCGACATTTTTTCGAGGCCGACATTCGTGATTCGCGTTTGCGGCAATTGCGGGATCGTCGATTTCTTCGTTCCGGAATCCGACTTGCCGAAAGTGCGCGATAAATTCGAACCCGATGTCGAAAAACGCCGTGGGGAATGAATCGTCCGCTCGTCGAAATCGCGGCCGCCATCGCCAATGAAACGCACCGTTGAAAACGCGCAGGCGCGCATCGTGCATCCCTACGCCTGGCTGTGGGAGCCGCTGGAGTCGGATCCCACGTTTGTACTTCGCGCCATGTTCGGCTCGAAGACCGTCTATCTCGATGGGCGGCTCACTCTGTGTTTTATCGCGCGGAAAGAGCCATGGCGCGGACTGCTCGTTTGCACGGAGCACGCGCATCACGAATCATTGCGAAAGGATTTTCCGGAGCTCGTGCCCCACGCGATCCTGCCGAAATGGCTCTATCTGCCCGAATCCTTGGACAGTTTCGAGCGCGTCGCGGAGCGTTTGGTGAAGCTAGCGGCACGGCGCGATCCGCGCATTGGCATCGTGCCGAAAGCGAACGCACGATTGCGCCGAAAGAAGTCGGCGCGGCGTCGTTGAGGCGCGCTTATAGCTTCGACAGATTGACCTCGCGGCTGTCGGCCCAACCGTGGTCGCCGGGGAATTCGTGGTACACGGCGGCCGGAGAGGAAGCTGCCAGATGGCGCGCGTGGTGCACGGGAATGACTTGGTCGTTGAGCGCGCCGAAGATATCCAGCCGGCCGGAATAATTCTTCAGCGCGGCAATGTTGTCCCAGCGGTCAACCATGAGGAGGCTAACGGGGAGTAACGGGAATTTTTCCTTCGCCACGTCTTCCAACACGTCAAAGGGCACGACAAGCACGATATGCTTCGGCGGAGTAGCGGCGCGCGCCAGCGCGCAAGCCGGTCCGGAACCGAGCGACTCGCCCAGCACGACGACGCGGTCGACGCCATGCTGCTGGACGATCCAGTCGTACGCCTTGCGCGCCGCGGCATCGAAGGCCGTCTTCGACGGGCGCCCGGAGCGTTCGCCGTAGCCGGGATACTCGAGAATGTAGATCGTGTCGGCGGCGTCGATATGGGGGAGTACATATGCCCGCGTCCCGGCTTGACCGCCATTGCCATGGAGAAAGAGCCAAATCTTGCGCGGTGTCGGGACGATGCGCGCATAACCGGTGTACTCGCCCTCGATATCCCAGCGGACCAGGCCCTGTTGCGCTGCCCGATGGCTGGCGTCGTAATGGGTCGGAAAGTACAGCAGTTGGCGCTGGACGCAGCCGGCGGCGGCACTGAGCGCCACGCTAGCGAGCGTGGCGGCGATCGGGACACGGAAACGCGAGGGCATGCGCACAATCATACCTGACCGACGCGCTCGGGCGGAAATCGATAAAACCGATAGGGGGTAGAAGATTTCTAGATTGGGATTGGGGATTTCCGATTTTGGATTGGAACAGGCGGCGAGTGCGGATGGGTGATTGCGGGGCGTGGATTCTAAACGGGGCGCGGCGGGCCTGACGCCGTCTCGGCGCTCTCCGCGAGGCCGGCCCAAAAGCGGCCTTCCGCCATCGCCGGGTCTGGGACCCCAGCTACATGTCTGAGCCAGGTGGCGTTTCGTCTCTTTCGTCGTCCAAACGGATCGATTCTTGCCCCTCGGACGGGCGCCGTGAAGCCTCGCGCGCATGAGTCTGAACTGGGTCCGACGGGCGACCGTTGTAATCATCGGTTTCTGGCACGTGGCGAATATGGCGCGCGGCGGCGCGCTGCCGTTGCGGGATACACCGTTTGCTCGGATCGTCGCAGAGACCCCACTGGCATCCGCGGCGCAGGACGTCGAGCGCGGGAATCGCGTGGCGATGCTCAGCCAAGGCTATGACGCTTTGCTGCTTCGCGTGCATCTGATTCGGTCGGCGACGCGCTCGATCGAGATTCAGACGTTCATCTGGACGAACGACGAAGTGGGGCGGCTCGTGATCTACGAACTGATCGAGGCCGCACGCCGCGGAGTGAAAGTTCGGATCGTGGCGGATCACTTGTTTTCCGACCAGGACCCCGATGTGGTCGCGTTTCTCGCGACGGCGCATCCGAACTTCGAAGTGCGACACTATCGCCCGGCGACGTCGCGCATGAAACCCGGTCTGTGGCGGACGATGCTCGCTGGAGTACGGGCGTTCCACGACGTGAATCAGCGAATGCACAGCAAGGTCATGATCGTCGATGGCGCGGTCTTGATCACCGGCGGGCGCAACTTCGAGAATACGTACTTCGATCATTCGACCGCCTTGAATTTTCGCGATCGTGACGTCGTCGCCGTCGGGCCGATCGTCCGCACTGCGTCGGAACAATTCGAGCAGTTCTGGAGCTACCGCTTTACGGTTACCAGTCGCGACCTGGTCGACGTTCGGGCGGCTTTGAAGCAAGGGACCTTCCGCCGGTTCGACCGACGCGAGGATTACGATTTCGGCGGCTTTTTCATGGCGCTCGACGCCGAGGCGAACGACACCGCGCTCGTCGAACGGCGCTTCGTCTCGCAGTTGCGCGCGGTGGAACGAGCGCGGTTTTTGTACGATGCGCCCGGGAAGTCGCACCGGGGCTCGGACAAGGCGGCGGCGACCGCTCGCGAGCTGAACGAGTTCGTGAAACGCGCGCAGTCGTCCGTCGTGTTGCAGACTCCGTATCTCGTGCTGAGCGGCACCGCCCGCGACCTCATGCTCGAGCTGAGGCGGCGGACGCCGGCCGTGGACGTGCGGATTGCGACGAACAGCTTCGCGTCGACCGACAATTTGTACGCGTACTCGGCGAACTACCGGTTGCGGGCCGATTATGTGCGCACGCTTGGGCTTACTATCTACGAATTCAAACCGTTGCCCGCCGAATTGCCGACGTTTTTCCCAACTTACCCGGCGATGCTAGAGCGGGCCCGACAAAAGCCGAGGCAGGACGCCGCCGCCAAGGCGCCTTTCGTTTCGCTGCATGCCAAGTCGCTGGTAATCGACGACACGATTGGATTCGTCGGTTCGTATAATCTCGATCCTCGCTCCGAGCGGTTAAATACGGAAACCGGCTTGCTCGTGGTCGATCGCGAGTTCGCTCGCGCGCTGCGGGCAGAGATCGAGCGCGATATGCAGCCGGAGAATAGTTGGGTCATTGCACGGCGCCGCTTTCCGCTGCGCCTCGATATCGTCAATGGCCTCGTCGCCGGCGTGTTTTCGCTGACGCCGCTCGACCTATGGCCGATTCAAAACACGAGCAGCTTCGAACTGATCCCGGGGCAGAGTCCGGTCGCGCCCGACGATCGCTCGTTCTATGAGCGGTACCGCGACGTTGGGCCATTCCCTGGCGCGGAAAACCCGCTGACGGAAAAGGAAATCGTGGCTCGCCTCTTGAAAGCCTTCGGCGCGCCGCTGACGCCGATCTTGTAGGCGCGCCAGAACAGGGCGCGTTATCCCTAACGCGCCGTAAGGAAAGTCGAACCACGGCGTGTGGGATAACGCGTCCTACCTCGGATTTATCGGATTCGACTTCCGTGTTTTGGCTTCGACTTCGGTTATATTGCTATATTCAGTCCGCCCTTCGCCGGTCGAAATCCCAACTCGGTTGTGACGTCTTCAGCACGTTCGCTTCCGCGACCGGCCCCAACGTCCCGTCTTCTTCGCTGCGTCGATGGTCTTGTATTATCTCATGCTCGGCTTTCGCCGGGTTTCGCGCTGGCTGTCCTGGCCGGTCATTTGGCTGCTCATGCCGATCAAGCTTTTAGCGTGGCGCTTGCGCATCCGCTGGCTGCGGCGGCTGATTCTCGAATTCACCACGTTCATCGATTTCGCGCTCGTATTTGCGAACGTCCAAAACGGCGCCATTGAGCTCTATCACGCTGTGTGGCGCGGCAACTTCCCCTTTGGCAAGGCCCTGATGATCGTCGATCACGCGCAGGCGCAGCACGACATCGCGCAGCCCACGCTGCGCGGAAATCGCTTCATGGGCATCGATATCGTGGCCAACGATCCCATGGCATTCGTCAGCAATGCCGGCCCGATCACCACCGGTCAGCCGACTCGGGGGCTGATCCGCGGCTATATAGAAAAAGAAATCATGACGGAGCGGGTGCGGGCCTTTACGATCGACTCGCTGCGCACGGAATGCGCCGCGATTCTGGCCGAGTGGTCGGCCGATCCGAGGATGACCGACATGTGGCACGTGCGCGGGGCGGTGACGCGCCTCTTTTTCCAGGTGCTCGCCGGCAAGACGATTCCAAAGGACGCCGCCGACGATATCACGTTTCAATATACCCGCCGGTTCATCGAATTGTCCGTCTTCGGCCGGTACTGCCCGTTCATGCTCGGTTTGCTCGGTACGCGCGAAGGTATCCGCCGGGATGCTTATATTCCGCTGCGCAAGCTCGGCATCGATAACATGACGATCGATATGACGCTGTTCGCGGCGATGTTCAGCATCGGCACGATCGTCATGAAATGCGTCGAGTTGGCCGCGAAGCACAATGTCGACTACGCGCGACTGCAGCCGCACGAGCGCATGGTCTTCGTGATCGAATCGCTGCGCGTCTATCCGACGGTCACGAGCGTGCACCGGATCGTCGAAAACGAGGAACGCGTGCGGGTCGGTTCGAACGAGATCTTGCTCGAGCCGGGAGACGAAGTGGCATACCCGTTTTTCTGCATCAATCGCGACCCGGCGCGTTTTTCGTCGCCGGATGAATTCCGCCTGGATCGCTCGCGCGAGGAATTGATGCAGGTGTTGAGCTGGTCGGCGGGCCCGCATATGTGTCCGGCGAAAGACCTCTCGATCGTGGCCACCGTCGTGATGCTCGACGCCTTGGCTGCGAAGGGCGACCTGCGGCAGCTGAAGATCTATAGCTTGGAATTCTGAGCGCGTGGCTTCTCCGGTTGTCATCACCGAGACTTGGGTCGAACGCTGGCGTGCCGTCTGGCGGCGGCCGCGCACGTTCACGGCGTTGATTCCGGTCGCGGGCGCGACGATCGAAGCCGTTCATGCGCGGCTGTTGGCGCTCGCGCCGGATTTCGATCGCGCGCTGGCGACGGTTCCCGGCGTGCATACCTTCCGGTTGGTGGCGGTACCTCCGGGGCAGCCCGGCGGTCCGCCGCGCGTGTTGGTCAATTGCGTCTTCGACCGACCGCTGGCGGAGCATATGCCGACGCTGGTGGCCGCGGCGGAGTCGGCGCTGCTCGCGGCGTTGGAAGGGTCCGGTGCGATGGACGCCGACGGCATTCTCGCGGTGCTGGCACGCTTTCGCATTCGCGAGCACACGTTTCATCTCGGTTCGATCAATCGCAGTGTCGACGACATCCTCGCGGAGCAGCGGCTGCTCGAAGCGATCGAGCAGTATGTCGACCGGCGTTTTCCGGGCGGGTCGTGGGACCCCCAGTTACCAGCCGAGCAGATTCGGGGGGACATTCGCGCGCATGTGCGCGCACAACCCGCGGGGGCGAAGCTGCCCACCAATGCGGTGCCCGAGTTGTCGTTCGGTGCGAGGGTTGTCCGACTGCTGTCGTTGCTCGTGACCTTTGCGTTTCCGGCCATCGGCGTCCTGGCGCCACACATCGAGAAAGCGATTCGCCGGATCGAAAATCGCGGGGTGCGCGAGCTGGCCTGGCTGGCCTATGGCCTCTGGTGGATTTACGGCGCACTCTTCACGGGAATCGCAATGCTCGTGGTGCGTTGCCTGGAAATAATCGAGCCCGATGTGGTTGGGCCACTGCCCGACCCCGCGAAGGTGAAGCGGCTCGAAGATGTCGAAGATCTTCATCTGAAGAACGCGGTGCTGCTATGGATGCCGGTGCGCGACACCTGGGTCCGGCGCATCCTCTTGCGGATCATTCTTTGGGGATCCGAGCGAGGTTGCCGGCATTTTTGGACGCGGGGGGCGCTGGCCGACATCGACACGATTCACTACGCGCGAATCATGGGCGTCGACGGCAACCGGACTCTGCTGTTCATGAGCGATTACGACGGGAGCCTCGATCGCTACCTGATGGATTTCTTCGGCGTCGGCAGCAGCGCAGTCATACCGATTTCATCGAACGTCGGCACCTGTCCGAAGACGCGCTGGCTTTTCTATCCGGACAACCGGGTGGAGTTCGTATACCGGATGCGGCTTTTGATTCGCGACTGCCAGTTGGAGATTCCGGTGTGGTACAGCGCGTACCCGAATCTCAGCGTGCGCGACGTGCTCTCGAATGCCGCGATCCGAGACGGCTTGTTCGCGGAGGAGATGTCCGATGAAGAGGCCGCTCATTGGCTCGCGAGACTCTGAGCATGTGACCAAATGAAACCGCATAAATTCACCGAACTGGAGAATGGATCCGCGGATGACGCTGATGTTTGCGGATCGCTTATCTGTGCCATCCGGGTAATCCGCGGGAAACTAGGTCGCGCGTTTAACCTTTCCGAATCGAATCATGTCCACCGTCGCTACCACTGACATTCAATCGCTCGTTTTCAGCGGCCATGGCCGATTGCGACAAGCGCTGGCGCTGGGATACACCGTGACGGATCGGGTCGCGGCGCGCGCATCGCTGCAGTTGGTGGCGCAGCACGACGTTTCGTTTGGGGTGTTGCGCGGCGCACGGAAGCATGCGGTGCAATTGCTCGTCAGCGCGGCAGGCGTCGCGGCGTTGGATGCCGACGATCGGCGGACCGATGGACTCAACACCTCCTTCCGCGAAGGAATCGTGACACCGCAGCGTTCCCGCGCGCTCGGCGACGCGGCGCGGAACGATCCAAGCGGTTGGAAGTGGCGGGATGGCGGCGTCCACGTCTTGCTGCTGCTCTACGCGCCCACGCAGGCGACGCTCGACGCGCAACGGGATGCGGTGACGGCACGGCTGACCGGCTGGGAAAATATATTCCAGCTGCCGATTTGTTTGCCGCGCGACAATCGCGAGCCCTTCGGCTTCCGCGACGGTATCACGGCGATTCGACCGGATCTCGGCGATCGATCGCCGGCTCAACCCGGCATCGACATCGTGCCGCCGGGTGAAATTCTTCTCGGGTATCGCGCGGCCGACGGAACTCTCAGCGCGCCCCCGGCGCTTGGAGTGAACGGCTCGTATGTCGTCGTGCGTCAGCTCGAGCAGGACGTGGAGAATTTTTGGAAGTTCTGGCGCGGTCAGGCGAAGACCGATGAAGAAGCGGTCTGGTTGGCTGCCAAAGCAATGGGCCGTTGGCCGAACGGGATGCCGTTGCGCGAAGGCGAGCCCGGACCCGAGCCGCCCACGAAAGAGGAAGAAATATTTCGCAGCTTGTCGTTCGCGACGGATCGCGCGGGACGCGGCTGTCCGTACGGCTCGCATGTTCGGCGGGCGAACCCACGCGACACACTCGTTGAAGATCCCGCGCTCTCGCGCGAAGCCGTGGCTCACCACCGGCTGATGCGCCGCGGGCGGATGTATGGTTCGCCGGCGCCGCGATCTTGGTATCCGAAACTCGTGGATCGTCCGGAACTCGACGACGACGTGACGACGCCGACGGCGGGTCGCGGCCTTTTATTCATGTGCTTGTGCAGCGACATCGCGCGGCAATTCGAGTTCGTGCAGCAGTCGTGGCTGAATAACCCAAAGTTCGCGGACCTGTACGACGAAGTGGACCCCACCTCGGCCGGGGAGGGGATGCCGCAGGATAGCCGTCGGTTTTCGATCCCGGGTTGTCCGGTGCGGCGCCGCGTGCACGGCGTGCAACGCTGGGTGACGGTACGTGGCGGCGGTTATTATTTGCTGCCGGGCCGCGAGGCACTGCTGTCGTGGCTGGGTGCGGCGCCGTGAGGGCGGGGTAGGGCGCGTCATCCGTAACGCGCCGTCAGGATGGTCGAACCGCGGCGCGTTAAGGATAACGATCACAAAGGTGGGGTCACAGAGTACACAGAGCTCGGACACAGAGTTCACAGAGACGAATCCACGAGGGACATTTTGCCCAACCGATCCGTTCGCATCATAACCCCCGGCACAGATGGCCTCCCGCTGGCTTTGTGTCGGAGCACTGCGATCTCTGTGGCGACGGCTTGGGTTGGTTTTGCGGTGAAATATCTGGTCTAGAACCCTCAGCTACAATGCGGGCGCAAAAAAGACCCCGCGCGAACGCGCGGGGTCTTGAGCGAACGTTCGAGTTCTATGGCGAACGATTTACTCCGGGCCGCGGGAGGCGTTCGTCATGGTCGTCAGACTACCGCTGCCCTGCGTTTGAGTGCGCGGCGTCTCCGTCGTCGCGGAGGTCGTCAAGTTGCCCGAGTGGTCGATGTTGGTCGTGGCCGATTTCGGCGTGGGGGCGGCGGATGTTGCCGTCATGCTATTCGCCTGACCATTCACGGCGGCCGAACTGGTCGATGCTTCGCTGACGGTGTTCTTCGACTTCGCGGCATTCGCGGCCGCCGCCGACTTCGCGCGAGTGGCGGTGGAGGCCGACGCGTCGCTCGCTTGTTCCGCGCGAGCGTTTGCTGCATCTGAAGCCTTGGCGGCGGTGGCCGCCGTCCTGTTCTCGGCTCGCGCCGCCGCCGCAGTCGACGGCATCCTCGTGGTGGCCGCGCCGTCTACGGTACCGTTGGCGGCCGCAGTGCCCGCAGGGGACGCTGCGACCGCTTCGGCATGGGCCACGGATTGCGTGTACGCCTCGTAGTTATCGGCGACCTTGGCCCGAGCGTCCGCCCAATTATCGGCCGATGCTTTCGATGCGACCTTGATGCTCTTCTTGAGCTCCTTCTCGCGGGCTTCCGTATCTTTCACCGCGGTCTTGAACTCGGAGCGGGCGTCGCCGCGCAGCGACTTTGCTTCGCGCTTCAGCGAGGACATCGCTTTGGCGCTGGCGTCGACGCGTTGGTTCATCTCGGCGATGAAGTCCTGTCGGGCCGTGAAGTCCGTCGCGCGGATCGCGACGGGAGACGGCCCGGCGTTCAAGACGGCGGTGACCGCGTGGTCATTCGCGACGGTCATGCCCGGCGCGTTGGCGGCGACGCCGCCCGCGTGGTCCGCGCGCGTGGCGAGATCCGCTTGGCGCATGCCGATCGTTTGAAAACTACTCGTGTCGACGAACAGTCCCGGCGTGCCGGCAGCAATCGCGCCGGAGCCGCTCGCTCCGCCGCCGGCCTGCGCTCCGGTCGAGCCGAAGCCGCCAGCGCCTACGCCAGTCGCTCCGCCAGAAGCACCGGCGCCTACACTCGGCATGCCCAGTCCTAGACCGACGCCGACACCGACATTGTTGGTGGCGCCGGCGGCGGCGCTCACGGGAACGCTGACGGGTTGCGCCGAGCTGACGGAGGTCAGCGCGGGAGCGGCCAGAGCAGCGAACAGAGCTAGCAGTTTCGTTCGGGAGGTATGTGTTTTCATAGTTTGCCTTTCGTTTGGCTCAGACACCTCCGAGAAGTTTTGTCCTTTTAAAAATGTGTGAATGCCCCGCAGTGCAAAATGCATCGCGAGCACGATGTGCAACTTACAACAGCGGCCTCGACGGTGAGCGGCTACGTTTCCCAGTGAAGTTTCTGTTTTTGGATTGGGGCGTGGGATTGCGGACGGCAAACCGGAAGGCGCAAACGCCGAACTGAATGGGGGGTAGGGCGGCGTTGTCTTTAACGCGCCGTCAGGACGGTCGAACCACGGCCCATTAGGGATAACGCGCCTTACCTCCACCCGCATTCCGCAATCGAAAATCCCGAATCCAAGATCCAAAATTCAGTTCAGTTGGCGCCGCGCGGGTCGCCGGTGGCAGGAACGACGCGCCCGATGTCAGCGCCCGGATGTTGGGCGAGATTGATGCCTTCTTCCCACGCCGTGTGTTCTTGCGCCGAGAGCGGTCCGCTGTTCGCCGCGAAGCGCTGCGCGCCGGCGATATCGCGTTCCGCCCATTGCTGCGCGATGGTCCGCAGTGCACCCGCTTGGATGGCGGGA
>CBINOT010000033.1:0-36206 GCA_966252355.1 uncultured Opitutus sp.
TCGGACGCCGCAATGGCGGCGTCGGCGTAGATCGAAATTGGGCACGAACCCGCGTTGCCGTCATGCCGTGGGTCGTTATCGGATACCGATGCCTGGTGTCTGCGAGTCAGACGACGACTGGTAAGCGTGGTTGAGGACTTCGCTGGCTACTTGCTGGCCCGCCGAGACCGCGCAACGGTGCGTTTCGGGGGCGGCGCTGCGACTTCGGCGGCTTTGATCATGTCGGCGATGCGAGGCGCTCGCGTGCTTTTGAATGTCGCGCCGGCGACCGTGATGTACCGCAGCTCTTGTTCGGCTTTGGCCGCACGCAGGAGCAGAGCGCCGCGGCTCATGTCGCCGCGGCCGATGAAATCGCTGGGGAACACGAGTCGCTCGCCGAAGCAATCGAGCAGCACGTCGCGGTACTTCGCCGTGGCGATGCTGCCGAGCAGTACGGCTTGGCCCTTCTTGCTCAGCTTGAGCGCAAGCGCGCCGGCGTCGCGGCGCAACGGGCCATGGTACCGCTCATCGGATTCGTGGATATCGACCGTTCCGAATGCCCGCAGGGCCTCCGGCGTGACGAGCGTATCGGGCGGCAGCAGCCCGGCGTTGGTGGTGATGACGCGGACGACGTCGCCCTTATTGGCTCGCGCGAAATGGCGCGCGTAGGTGATCTTGCCGCGAAAGTACAATCCGCTCGCGAAGGTGAAAACGTCTGCGAGCGGCAGCCCTTTCCGGCGGAACTCGCGGGCCAGCGCGAAAGGCGCGAATGGGTTCAGCAGCAGGCCGGCGCGGGCGCCGCTCACTTTCGCCGGAGATAGTAGGAATACCTTGTCCACGGGATGATCGACCGAACTCGGGCGGCTTGGTTGCGCGGTTCGTCGGCGGGAGCCGCGCTCGCGCTTGCGTTTGCTTTGGCTGGCGATTTTCTCCCGGGGCCTGATCCCTCTGGTCCCCAAGCGTGCTTTGCTGATCCTCGTCGGCCTGTTAGCGGCGGCGTTGGGTTTCGTCGCCTTGTTGTACGTGGTCGGCGCGGTGCTCCGGCCCGATGTCACGGTGCGGCCGCCGGCTCATCCGGCTTCTGAAATCGCGGCGGTCGAGCGTTCGCGGCGAAATGCCGCCCGGCTCGATCTTGCGCATCCCGCCGTCATCACGCGCGAGGTCGACTACGCCGCCGGTCCCAGCGCGCCGTGGTGGCCGAAAGCGGAATCGCCCATCGTGGCGGAACTCGTGCGCGAGGGGCGTCTGCCTCCAGTTGCGGAACGCGTCGGGCCCGAGCCCGTGGTCATGGAAGGGGTCGATGGGGTGGGGCGATACGGAGGCACTTGGAACCGGCTGGTCAATTCCATCACCGACCTCAACACGATCTACTGGCGGCTTTCCGCCTCGAATCTCGTTCGCTGGTCGCCGCAGGGCTATCCGATCGTGCCCCATGTCGCGAAAGCGTGGGACGTTTCGGCGGATTTTCGGCAATATACCTTTACGCTGCGTCGCGGCATGCGCTGGTCGGACGGCTACCCCGTCACCACGGAAGACATCGTGTATTGGTATCGTGACGAGCTGGGATACTTCGATGTGCAGCCGCGCAACCTGATGCGGGCCGGCGCGACGCTTGGGCGCGTGGAGAAAATCGATGAGTTGCGCGTCCGTTTCCTCTTCGACGATCCGAATCCGCTTTTCCTCGAGCGGCTCGCCTCCACGAGCATGAACTACGAGGACTTCACCGAGCACATCGTGCCGGCGCATTATTTGCGGAAGTATCATCCGGCGCTGGGCGATCAGGAGCTCATTCGACGCACGATGAGCGCGTTGGGCCTCACGAGCCCCGTGGCGCTGTACAAGCACATGAAGCACTTCATGAACCCAGAGCAGCCCCGTCTCTGGCCCTGGGTGCCGCACACGTTTCGTGCAACGGCGCCGCAGATTTTCGTCCGCAACCCCTACTACTGGTGCGTGGATACGCAGGGCAACCAACTGCCGTATTTGGATCGGTTGATCATGGATGTGCGCAGCACGAATTTGATCGCGGTGGCTGCCGCCAACGGCGAGCCGTCGATGCAGGATCGGCACATCCGCTACGACGATTACACGCTCTTGCTCGATAACGCCGCGCGCAACGGGTACGGCGTTTATCATTGGAAGCAGAGCACGCAGTCGCTGTTCACGATCTTCCCGAATCTCAATCGGCGCATCGACCCGGAGCGGCCCGACACACGTTGGAAGCACGACTTGCTCAACGACGCGCGCTTCCGCCAAGCGCTTTCGCTGGCGATCGATCGGCGCGACATCATTCACGCCGAGTTCAACGACGATGCCGAGCCCGCCCAAATCGCGCCGCCGCCCGATTCGCCCTATTACAATCCGCGCCTGAGAAATTCGTTCACGGCGCACGATCCACGCCGCGCGAACGAGCTGCTCGATCAACTCGACCTGCGACAACGCGACAGCGAGGGCTTCCGCACGTTTCCCGACGGCACGCGGATGACGTTTACGCTGAATGTCAGCGATTACACGATCCAAGGCCCGGCGCAGTTCGTCATCGACGATTGGGCGGCCGTGGGCGTGCGCGTGCTGTATCGGTTGCGCGCGCGCCGGCTCTTCGAGCAGGAAAAACTCACGCTCGAACACGATTTCACGGTGTGGACGGGCGAAAGCGAATTCTACCCCATCGTGGAGCCGCGCAATTTCGTGCCGACGTATTTCGAGGCGTTTTATGCGCCGGCGTTCGGCACATGGTACCAATATGGCGGCCTTTACCGCGATCCCGCGGCGCGGCGCCCGAGCGCGATCGAGCCGCCGCCCGGACATCCGTTGCGGCGCGCGATGGAATTGCTCGATGAGACGCTCGTGCTGCCGTCGGAAGCGGAGCGCATCGCGCATTTCAATCAGATCCAGGAAATCGCGGCCGACCAGGTGTGGACGATCAGCATCGCCACGCCGCCCCCGCAGCTCGTCGTGGTGAAGAACGGCTTTCGCAACGTGCCCCGAACGGCGCTCTTCGGCGGAAACTTTCAATCTCCGGCGAACGCCGGAATCGAAACGTATTTCTGGGATCGCGTGACGGACGATCCCGCCACCGTCGCGCAGACGAAAGACGCGATCGTAACGATTACCCCGGAGCCCGGTCTCGCGTCGGTGGGCACCGAGCCGTCGCCGTCGGCGTGGATCGGGACGCTCTTTCGTTGGGTGTTGGCGGGGAGCGCGGTGCTGGCGGTGGCGCTGGCGGCGTTTCGCCATCCTTTGATCGGCCGCCGGCTATTGCTGATGGTGCCGACGCTGCTCGTCGTGTCGTTAATCGTCTTCGTTTTGGTCCAACTGCCGCCCGGCGATTTCGCAATGATACGCGTGATGCGGCTGGAGATGCAGGGGTCGACCGAGAGCGCCGAACTCGCGGCGGAATTACGGAAGAGTTTCCATTTGGACGAGCCGATGCTCACGCGGTACGCGCGCTGGATGGGCTTCAAGTGGTTCGCGACGTTCAAGGCTGAGGATACCGGCCTGCTGCAAGGCAATCTCGGTCTCTCGATGGAACACGAAAAGCCGGTGAGCGAAGTCATCGGCGACCGAATTTTGCTCACAATCGTCGTCACCATCGCGACGGTGTTGTTTAGCTGGGCCATCGCGTTGCCGGCCGGCATCTATTCGGCGGTACGGCAATATTCTTTCGGCGACTACGGGCTGACGTTCGTGGCGTTTTTAGCGATGTCCGTGCCGTCCTTTTTGCTCGCGCTCGTCACGATGTACGTCGCGAAACGCTGGCTGGGCTTGAACATCGAAGGCCTGTTTTCGCCGGAGTTCGCCACCGTGCGTGCCTGGAGCTGGCCGAAGATCGTCGATCTGGTGAAGCACCTATGGCTCCCGGTCGCCGTGCTAGGTTTTGGATCGGCGGCCGGCATGATCCGAGTCATGCGGGCGAATTTGCTCGATGAACTGAAGAAACCATACGTCACCACGGCGCGAGCAAAAGGAGTCAGGCCGGTGCGGCTGTTGGTGAAGTATCCCGTGCGCTTGGCGCTGAACCCGTTCGTTTCGGGATTGGGCGGCTTGTTTCCGCAGTTGGTGTCCGGCGGGGCGATTGTCGCGATGGTGCTGAGTTTGCCCATGATCGGCCCGACCTTGCTCGACGCGCTGGTCGCCGAAGACGTTTATCTCGCTGGGTCGATGCTCATGGTGCTGAGCGTGCTCGGCATGATTGGCACCCTCGCAAGCGATCTGCTGCTCCTCTGGCTGGACCCGCGCATCCGTTTGACCGTTGGGCGGAGTTGAAGCTCACGCCTGGCGGGCGACGCCGGCATGAAAAAAGCGCGAGCCGGAGCTCGCGCTTTTTAGGAGGACCTGGCGGGAAATCGATTAGATGCGCTCGTCGGGGATCGCGGGCGCGGCGAGGCGGCTTGCATGCGGTGACACCCCGAAAAACTCGACGATATGGGCGAGGTCGCCGTAGCCGCGGGTCCGCAGCTTCTCTTCGACGGCTTCGATCGCGCGGCGGAGCTCGTCCGTCGTTTCTTGATCGAGTTCTTCGACCTTGTTCGTGCGTTTGCAGACGACGTGATAACGCGCCGGACGACCGAGATTAAGTTCGTACATCGCCGTGCCGTTATGGAAAAACGCGCGGCGAACGACGCCGATTTCTTCAAATGCTGCCATGCACCGGTACACCGTAACGAGATCGCAATTATCGGCGCCGACGTCGTCGTGGAGTTGCTCGATGCTCGAGGGTTGCGACCGGTTGCTTAGGGCGGCGAGTATCGCCAAGCGCGGTTGGGTGATGCGCAAGCCCGCCGACTTTAATTTCGCCGTTGCGAGCTCAACGGCAGAGGGGGACTTCGCCAACGTCTTGCCCGGGGCGGCAAGGGGGTGATTGGTTTGGGTCGAGGCGATCATTTTTTACAGGACTGTGACGTGGCATAGGGAAATTTCCAGATAATACTCATTAGCAATAACACGCATGCGCAAATGGCTCGCGTGAGCTCCGCCTCGGGGGTTGCAGGCTGGAGGCACGTGTGCCAATCTCGCCTGCATCGGCTCATGCAACACCCGGATTTTTCGGAGATCGTCGCTCAAATTCATAAAGAGGATCCGCGTTACGACCGGAAGGCGTATGACTTCGTGCGTCTCGGTTTAGAGCACACCGTCAAAGAGTTGCGGAAGCGCGACTCGGCGCGGGCCGAACGCTCCCGGCATGTGAGCGGGCCCGAGTTGCTCGATGGTTTGCGCGTGTACGCTTTGGAGCAATTCGGCCCTTTGACGAAGACGGTGCTGAACGCTTGGGGCGTTCGGACGTGTCGAGATATCGGCGAGATCGTTTTCAATCTGATCGAGTACAACGTGTTTTCGAAGACCGATAACGACCGGCGGGAGGACTTCGCCGAAGTCTTCGATTTCAACGACGCCTTCGTGAAGCCATTTCAGCCCGCGAAGCAGCGGTCGCGCGGGGCGGCATCCGCCGAGGCATTCGGTGCCGCCTAGCAGCGCGTCCGAGTAGGTCTGATCGGTCGACGCGATTTTCTTTGCGCCGGCATTTTCGCTGGCCAGCCGCGGAGGCGCGCGGACGGGCAATCTTCGTTCAAACGAAATCGAGAGTCGAAAAGCGAAAATCAATCGACCTAGATACGCGGTTCATGGCGACGATGACCTCTTCCGCGGCGGACTCCCGATTGCTCGAGCGATTTTGGAATGAGCCGGTTGAACGCGCGATCCTGCCCAATGGCCTTACGCTCCTCATAAAACGAGATGCCTCGGCCCAACTGGCCTCGGTGCAGGTTTGGGTAAAAACGGGAAGCATTCACGAAGGCGACCAGCTGGGTGCGGGGCTTTCGCACTATCTCGAGCACATGTTGTTCAAGGGGACCGCCCGTCGGGCGGGTCGGGATATCAGCGCGTCGGTGCAAGCGCACGGCGGCTACATCAACGCTTACACCACGTTCGACCGCACGGTGTATTACATCGATTTGCCCAGCGAACACACGGCGGTCGCGATCGATATCCTCGCCGATGCGGTGCTGCATTCGACGCTGCCGGCTGACGAGGCCGAGAAGGAAAAAGAGGTGATTCTGCGCGAGATCGCGATGACCAAGGACGATCCGGACAACCGGCTCTGGGACGCGCTGTTTTCGACCGCCTTTCGCGAACATCCCTATCGCCAACCGATCATCGGTCATCGCGATGTCTTCTCTGCGATCACCCGTGACGAGTTGGCGGCGTATTATCGCGCGCGTTACGTCCCAAACAATCTCGTCGTGGTCGTCGTCGGTGACGTGGATCCCGCTCAGGTCCGCAAATCGGTCGAGGAGCATTTCGGGAACGTGCCGCGAGCGCCGCTCGCGCCCGTCTTGGTTTCGACGGAACCGCTGCAGCTCGGCCCCCGAGCGGAACATCGGCACGAGGACGTCGAAGTGACGCGAGCAATTTTGGCTTGGCCGATTCCCGGGCTCACCCACGCGGACGCTGCCATCCTGGACGTGCTCGCGATGATTCTGGGGCACGGCGATAGTTCGGTGCTTTGGCAAGACGTACGAGAGCGAACGGGGCTCGTGCACACGGTCGATGCCTCGAGTTGGAATCCGGGCACGAGCGGCTTGTTTTGCATCTCCTACACGTGCGACGCCGCGAAACGCGAAAAAGCCGCCGCTGCGATCCACGGGATCCTGCAGCGAGCGGCGACGCGCCCTTTCACGCCCGCGCAGATCAAAAAAGCCCTGCGCCAACTCGTCGTTGGCGAAATCAACGCTCACAAGACGATGAGCGGGCAGGCGGCGCAGCTCGGCACCGCGGAAGTCGTCGTGGGCGACTTGCAGCATAGCCGGA
The DNA here is from genome assembly GCA_966252355.1 of uncultured Opitutus sp. Taxonomy (GTDB): domain Bacteria; phylum Verrucomicrobiota; class Verrucomicrobiia; order Opitutales; family Opitutaceae; genus ER46. The sequence continues at coordinate 6,787 of CBINOT010000033.1, forward strand.
CCTATTTTCAGCAATTGCGCACCGTCACGCCGGCGGATCTTCGTCGGGTTTCGGAGGCCTATCTTGCTCCGGAGCGCCTTACGTCGGTATCGCTGAATCCCGCCGTGTCGGCTCCAGTGGCCCCCAACGCTGCCGGACGCGGACGAGAAGCCGGCGATTTCTCCGAAATCAAGCTGCCGAACGGAGCCCGGCTATTGCTCCAGCCGGATCGTCGGCTGCCGAATGTTCATCTGCGTCTCCTGATGCAGGGCGGTCCACTGTTCGAGGCGCCGGACAAGCGCGGTGCGACCGCGCTCTTGGCGACGATGCTCACCAAGGACACTCGTCGGCGAAGTGCCGCCGCCGTGGCGGAGTTGATCGAGGAGGCGGGCGGCGCGTTCTTCCCCTCGTCGGGCAACAATAGCATCGGACTCGCCGTTGAAGTGTTGCCGACGGACGTGGACCGGGCGTTGTCCGTGCTGGCCGATGCGGTGCTCGCGCCGGCCTTCAAAGCGGACACCTTTCGGACGGAACAAGAGGCGCAGGTGGCGGCGCTGCTGCAAGACGACGACGATGTCGTCACGCTCGCGCGCAAACGGCTTCGCGGATTGTTCTTCGGCCCTCATCCGCTGGCGATCGACGCTCACGGCACAACGGAGGCGGTGAAACGCTTGAAGCCGGCGGACGTGGCGGCGCTCCATCGTCGGCTCTGTGTGGGCGCAAACGCCGTGCTGGCGGTGGCGGGCGACTTCGACCCCAAGCGTCTGATCCCCAAACTGAAGACATTTCTCGCCAAGATCCCGCGGGGCCGCGTGAGCCATGGCGCCTCGGAAGACTACGCGTTCCCGGCTTCGGCCGGCGATTTCGTCGAGCATCAGCCGCGTGAGCAGGCAGTCGTCGCGCAAGCGTTTCCCGGTCCTCGTGTGAATGCCGACGACTTTTTTGTCGGCGAAGTGGCCGACGAGCTGTTCAGCGGGATGGCCTCACGGCTCTTCGAGCGCGTCCGCGAAGAGAAGGGGCTGGCCTATTTCATTCGGTCGGCCCGGATCACCGGACTCGATGCAGGCATGTTCTACTTCTTTGCCGGCACTCAGCCGGGCAAGGAAGCGGAGGTCCTGCAGGAAATCGACGCCGAGATCGCGCGCGTGCAGGCGGGCGCGGTCGAAACGGTGGAACTCGCCCGCTGTCACACCCGCCTCAAAGCCGCGCGCCGCCAAGGTCTCCAAACGAACTCCGCGCGTGCGATGCATGCGGCCCTGAACGCGCTGCAAGGCCAGCCGATCAACGATTGGAAAAACTACGACGCGCGGATCGAGGCCGTGACGATCGACGATCTTGCCGCGTTTGCCCGCCGCTATTTCGACCGCGCACGGCGCACGCAGTTGGTCGTCCGGCCCGGAGCGGCAGAGCCGAGCGATGTTCGCAGTGGTAAACATAAATAGGCTTTAAAAAATAAAGTTTACTTTTTACTCGCTTTCCTCGCGGCGCGAGGCCAGCTTCGCGCCGCTATGAAGCAATCAGCCTCAAAAATTACGTTGTTGGTCAGTGCAATCGCGGTGGGCAGCTTGTTCACCGCTTCGTTCGCCCAGGCGGCGAGTCCCGGCGTCAGTGCCAAGGCGAAGAAACTCGAAACGCAAGAAGCGCGGCGCGAGCTGGCAGCGCTGAAGAAATACGATGCGAACGGTAACGGCGCGCTCGATCCCGCCGAAACCGCGGCGAAGAAAGCGGACGCGAAAGCGAAGCGCGACGCCGCCGTCATCAAGAAGTACGACGCCAATGGCAACGGTTCGCTCGACGCGGACGAGCAGGCCAAGCAGGTTGCCGACGCCAAGGCGAAGCACGACGCGGCGGTGCTCAAGAAGTACGACAAGAACGGCAATGGCGTACTCGATGCCGATGAACTGGCGCTCAAACAGGCGAACGAGCAGAAGATGCAAGCCTTGCGGGACGCTAAGGACAAGAAAGCCGCCGGTGGGAAAACATCGTCCGAGCCCGCGCCGAGCAGCGAGCAGATGTAATCGTCAGCGAAAGGAAACGATCGGAAACCCCGACGCATGCCGTCGGGGTTTTTTGTGGCCCGACACTTCCGGCTAAATGAATCAAAGACGCGTCTCGCGTCACAAAACGTCGCTACAGTTTTTCGGCGAACGCTCCGCTCCAGTTCAGCTTCGTGCGCACCACGCTGAAGTGGGAGTAATCGGCGCGCTGGGCGAGAGGGAGGCGAACTTTCGCGATCGAGATCTCCACCGCGCTCGGCCCCACCTTCATGTTGCGCTGCCCATCCATCGCCACGAGGAGTCGCGAATCGTCGGAGCGGTTGAAAACGCGCAGCCGAACCGAATCGCGGAAGATGATCGAGCGATTGCTCAGCGTATGCGGACAGATCGGCGTCATGGCGATGACGTTGGCTGAGGGATGCAGAATCGGGCCGCCGGCCGACAAGTTGTAGGCGGTCGATCCCGTGGCGGTGGAAAAGATCAGGCCATCGCAGGTATAGTCGGTGACCAGCTCGCCGTCCGCGAAAACTTCGAGCCTAACCAGGCGCGAGTTGATCTCGTCTTTGATCAAGACGTCGTTGAGCGCGAGATCGTGGGAGCCCGGGCCGGTCGAGCAATCGAGCATCACGCGGCGGTCGATCTTGAACGAGCCTCCCAACAGCGCGGTAAACTGTGCGCGCGCTTCATCCGCGGAAAAGGTCGTGAGAAAGCCGAGGCTGCCGCGATTCACCCCAATGATCGGTACTTGGGACTCCGCCGATTCTTTCGCCACGCCCAGCAGCGTGCCATCGCCGCCGATGACGCAGCACGCGTCGCAGCCTTTCAGATATCCGCGTGGGATCGGAAAACGCGACGTGAGCTTATATTTCACTCCGTTCTGACGCGTGATGGCCGCGAGTTCGCGGGCGAGGGCGGGCGCACCGGCCTTCTGCTCGTTCACGACAAACGCGAGCTTACGCAATGGCTTCATGGAGAACGCGACAGTATCCAGGGCGACCAACCTGGCAAAGGGAATGTAGCTGCGTTCGGCCGCGCCGCGAAGCGCCCGCGGGTGCGTCGTCGTGCCGACGTTGCTCACGGCCGCCAGGTCTCGCCGAACCCGATTTCTCCCGAAGGGTCGATGCGCATATGGCATTTCCTGTGCCCTTAACCACCGCGCCGATGGAAGCGTTGTCGGTCGATGCGATCCCCGCGGGCGCGGAATGGCAATATGAGCCGAAGTGGGACGGTTTTCGCTGTCTGGCATTTCGTGACGGCGCGAAAATCGAATTGCGCTCCAAATCAGGGCAGCCGCTCGCCCGATATTTTCCGGACGTCGTCGGAGCGATACGCGAGCTCGGCGCGACCCGCTTCGTTTTGGACAGCGAAATCGTCATTCCGGTCGGCAGCGGGTTGTCGTTCGACGCTTTGTTGCAACGGATCCATCCCGCCGCGAGCCGAGTGAACAAGCTCGCCGCCGCGACGCCGGCGTGGCTCGCCGTGTTCGATCTGCTGGGCGAAGGCACGGAATCGCTGCTGCAAGAAAGCCTCGCGGCGCGGCGGGAGCGTCTCGAGGCGTTCGCGGCGAAGTACTTTGGGCGCGAGGGCGGGGTGCGGCTATCGCCCGCGACGACGAAGCTCGCCCTGGCGCGGAAATGGTTCGGCTCCGCCGGCGCGAGTCTCGACGGCATTATCGCGAAGCGTCGTGACGCCGTTTACGCGGCGGGGACACGCGATGCGATGGTGAAGGTGAAACCGGTCCGCACGGCGGACTGCGTCGTCGGCGGATTTCGCTACGCGGAAAAACAGCGGGTCGTCGGGTCGCTCTTGCTCGGTTTGTACGACGACGAAGGGCGGCTGCATCACGTCGGATTTTGTTCCGGCATCAAAGCCGAAGAGCGGACGGCGTTGACGAAAAAGCTCGAGGCCATCGCCGGCGGCGAGGGATTCACGGGTCGCGCCCCCGGCGGACCAAGCCGTTGGAGCACCAAACGGTCGACGGAATGGCAGCCGCTGGCCCCGAAGCTTGTGGTGGAAGTCTCGTTCGACCACGTTAGCGGCGAACGTTTTCGTCACGGCACGCGTTTGTTGCGTTGGCGGCCGGACAAAGCGCCGCGCCAGTGCACGCTCAGCCAGCTCCAAGCGAAACGATCGCGCACGCTTGCGTTGCTTCACCGGTGAGCGGGCATAAACAAGCTCGCGTCGCAATCGGCGGCGCGAGCTCGGTGCGGCAGCGAGAAGATCGCTGACGTGGCGGTTACAGCTGGTCGATCAGCCCGTTGTCCGTGAACACGTTCGTTTTCTCAGGGGAGAGATCGAACACTACGCCCGAATGTTGCAGCATTTGCCGCGCGGGCTGCAGGAACTTTTCCGCCAAATCTTCGAGATAAAAGTCCAACTCGTCGAACTCACCTTCGCCCACGAACGTGATGGCGTCGGCCAGTTCGATCAGTTCATGGTCGGCAAAATGCTCCTCTAAAACCGATTGATTGCCTTCCAAAGCGGTCAGCGTCGCCCAGAAGCGTTCTTCGCTCGGATCGGCCGGACGCAGGCGAACGAGTCCGGACAGTTTGCCGGCCTCGATCCGCGCGGCGAATCGTTGCAGCGTGACGAAGGCGAACGCCAAGTTCGCGAGCTGGGTCTGACGCAAGAGGGCTTGGCGGGTGGCGAGAAGTTTCGAAATTTTCATGGTTGATGAAGTTTCTGGCTTCGGTGCCCGTGCACCAACGTTAGTGGAAAACACACTCCCGGCGGCAGTTAGCCCGCCAGGTCCGTGCCTCAGTGCCGAAGCCCCGTGGCACGCCTCGGACCTAACCCTGGACCGGCCCCGTGGCCGCTAGCACTTCTACTGATCTTAGTAAGAACGTCTCAACTTCACCTGACTTGAGCGAGGCCTCGCGGGTTCCGAGAACTTTTTTTCTGACGCAAAGTTTACGGGCGTTCGGGAGCGACCGAAATACTGCCGCGGATACGTCGTCTTTCCTGTCTTCAAGACGGCTCCGGGAGAGCTTGGCGCAAACGCGTGAGCAACTCGGCCTGACCCCGATGAAGTTTGGCGGCGGCCTCCTCGAGCGAGAACCACGCGGCGCGATCGATTTCGGGAAACTCCTGCAACCGGCCGGAGCGCGGCGGCCATTCCAGTCGAAACGAATTCGAAACGATTTTCGCTGGGTCGATGTCAGCGGCGGCGGCGAAAGCGTGAAGGACTTTCCCCGCCGTCGCCCGCACCGAGCCGAGCGCGAGGAATGGACCGGCAACGACGCATCCGGTTTCTTCTTTTAATTCGCGCTGCGCCGCGGCGAACGGATCTTCTCCCAGCTCGAATTCCCCTTTCGGAATCGACCAGGCGGCGGCGTCCTTTTTCGCCCAAAACGGCCCGCCGGGATGAACGAGGAAAACTTCGGGCCGTCCCGCGCGGCAGCGGTAGAGCAGAATTCCAGCGCTTTGCTTTGGCATCGCGAAAGTTTATCCACGCGTCGCCTCACCGCCAGCGACGGCCTGAAATTGCGGAGGAGGCGCAGCCCTCCGTTGTGTCGGGGGCGCGGCGCTCAGTTGCGTTGCAGATTCGCAGCCGGCTGGCCGAGCCGAACCTTCAACAAATCGAACTCAACGGTGAGCCGGCGCAACTCGCGAACGAGCTCTTGCTGCGGGGTCACATGCAACCGGTCGAGCAGGGTGGTGGCGGAATCGAGCAGTTCGAGCGCGTCGCGATATTCGGCGTCGGTCATACGGAGAAGCTGGAGCCGCGAGCACAGCGTCCCGGGCCTCGAACGTCGAGCGTTTCGTGAACAAAACGCTCGCGGTATTCGACGAAGCGGGCGCTCGCCCAAACCCAAGTGTCATCTAATGGATGACACTTGGCTCGGGCCGCGCGCAATCGGTGCCGACGCTCAAGGCATCGGCATCGGATTCGCACGCTGGCAGAGCTGGAGGGCCACGCTCCAGGGGTCGCGCATCATGATCAGCATCGACCCGTCGGGTTGGGGCTCTTCGATAAACAACGTCGCTCCCGCTTTTTGGAGGCGCGCGCATTCGGCTTTCGCATCGGCGGCGACGACCGCCACGTGAAAGACCAGCGGATGCTGCGCCGCGTAATCCGGAATCGGGGCCTTGGGGTTCGTGTACAGCTCGATCACCACGCGGCCGGTTTCATCCGCGAGGAAATGCGTGTAGGGCGCGTCGGTGCGCGAGCGTACAACCTTGAAGCCGAGATGGTGGACGTACCAGCGCGCATGATCGGGCGCGTCCGGGACGTTGAGGGCAAAGTGTTCGAATTTCATGCCAAGAAAGCAAATACGCGTCGAGGCAACACGCCTCGTTCGCGAAAAGCGAGCGGGATGTATCCAAAACTTGGTTAACAGTCAGTCGCCGGCAATCTGCGATCTTATCCGATAAAACCGCTGCGCACGCCGCCAAAACGCGTCGCGGCAACGATGCTTGCTCCCTGCGTCAACGCGGGGCCGGCGCCGGGCCCGTCGATCCGCGCCAGACGACCGTGGCGGGCACCAGCCGCCGCAGCACGCGCGTCGTGAACGGCCGGCTGATCTGGTCGCCGATCATTTCCACCGCCACGTCCGCCGTGCTGTCGATTTGCTGGTCGACGCTGCTGAGGGCGGGCCGGCTCATCAGACAAATGTTTTGGTTGTTGAAACCGACGATCGAGAGGTCGTCCGGCAGGCGAAGTCCAGCCGCTTGGAATTCGAGCAACGCACCGATGGCGGTCTCATCGTTGACCGCGATGAAGGCAGTCGGCCGGGCCGTTTCTCGCAAAAACTCCTGGGCGAGGACGCGGCCGTATTCGAAATGATCGCGGCGCGGATGCCGGTCGTCATAGGAGACCAGGCACTCCGCGGGATCGAGTTGGTGCGCGGTGAGCGTGCGGTGAATTCCATCGACGCGGTCGCGCACGGTTTGAAAAGGACCGGACAACCCGAGGAGGCCGATGCGTCGATGCCCCAGCTCGAGCAAACGCATGGTGACCTCTGCCATGGCTCCGGTGCGGTCGAGCGACACCGTGTTGGCGCGCTTCACGCCTACGGAGTCGATGACCAGATGCGGTGTGCCCAAGCGGTCCAATTCGGCAATGCGCTCGCCCAGCTCGCTCGCCTCGAAGTGACCGATGAAGACCACGGCTTCGACCCGCAACGACCGGAAGTGCTGCAGCGTCTTTTGACTCGCGCCGGGTTCCAGCACTTCGATCAGCGCGACGAGTCCGCGATCGCGGAGCCTTTGTTGCAACAGCGACACCTTCGACACCGCCGTCGGGGTCAGGAAATTTTCCATGCACACTCCAATCATGGCGGATTGGCGTCCGCGCAGGTGCAACGCGTGCGCGTTGGGGGTGAAGCCGGTCTCCTTCAGCGCCGCTTGGATGCGCTCCATCGACTGGCGCCGCAAATCGCCGTGGCCGTTCAAGGCGCGTGAAACCGTGCTGCGCGAAAGCCCGACATAGCGCGCGAAGTCCGCGGTCGAGCGAATTGCCAACGGTTTGGCGCCGGATTTGGTCACGATCGACAGCGCATAGGGATTTTGCCCGCGCTCCGCAAGCCGAGCGTGCGCGGTCCACGGCGAAATTGCGCCGCATGCGCCCGGACGCGCGAGTGGGCCGCTACTTTTTCGACGACGTCAACACGCTCGTGCGACGGTTGTTCGCCGGCACCTGGTCCGCGGTCCCGCTGGGATTCGTCAGCGTCGTCGCGTACTGAATACGACCGGTGCTGTTCAGTCCCGCGGCGTCGACGGAGACCTTGATGACCGTCGATTGGCCGCCGGCGAGGTAGCTAATGGGATATGTCAGATTGAGTGCGCCGCCGCTGACCGCGAGGGACAGGCCGGCGACCGCGCGACCGCTGCGGTTTTGCACCACGAAGTCCATTTGGTTGTTCGTCGCATCGTAGTAATGGCTGGCGATCGCGGTGTCGACGTAGCTCGGGTTGTTGGCGTTCAACGCCCAGCCCAGATTGAGAATGCCATTGCCGTAGTTCGGATCGGCGCCCGGTGAGCCGCTGTCGCTCGCCGTTCGGGTCAGCAATTGCGCCGCTTCGGCCGCGGTCATGCCGGGATTTTTCGACATCACCGCCGCAATCGCGCCGGACACGAGCGGCGCGCTGGCCGAGGTGCCGTCGACATACGCGCGCTGGCCGTCCAGCCACGCCGCCTGCACGCCATAGCCGGGAGCGGTGAGCTCGAGCTGCGGGCCGGAATTGGAAAACGCGACCTGCTGGCCTGCCTTGTCCACCGCGCCGACCGAGATCACGCGCGGATCCGCCGCGGGCCAGGCGAGCTGCGCGGCTTGATCGTTTCCCGCGGCGGCCACGATGACCGCGCCGTGGGTTTCGGCGTAGCCGATGGCGGAGTTCAACAACTGGTTCGTCGCATAGCCACCCAGGCTGATGTTGACCACGCGAGCGCCAGCGTCGACGGCTGCGACAATCGCTTGAGCGAGCGTGAAAATATCGCTCGTGCCGTTCGCATCGGTGACACGGATGCTCAACAGGTTCGCGGCTGGCGCCACACCGGCGGCGTCGGCCGCGAGGCCTCCCGCCAGCGATGCGACCGCGGTACCGTGGCCATCCTCGTTGCCCTTGCCGGGGGTGAGGCCGAGACCGATGTCGAGGGCGTTCAAGCGTCCGCTCCCAAACGTCGCATCGCTGCCCACGCCGGTGTCGAGGATCGCGATGGTGACGCCGCGACCCCATTGCGTGCGGTCGCCGGTGGCACCGATGAAATCCAGCGTGTCGTTGCGAAACGGAATCTGATCGACGGGATCGCGGTTATCCTTGGCCGGGATTTGCGGGATGTTGAAAAGAAAATTTCCCGACGCGTTCGCGTAATCGGCGGTGTTTTGCGCCAGCTCGTCCAGCAACGCGCGCGTTTGATCGAAGTGAACCCGCACCGCGCGGAGGGCATCGAGGCGCCCGAGAACGGTGAGACCGGCCTTTCCCGCTCGTTCGAGAAAGCGCGCGAGCGCGGCCTCGTCCTTGAACGTCAGCACCGTCTCGTGCGGCCGCACGTCCGGCCGCGCCAGCATTCGTTCGATCGCGGCATAGACGGCCAGCACTTCGTCATCGGTGAACGCGACGTCCGAAACGGCGCTTGTTGCCGCATCGCTTCCTTTCGCCAGCGGCACGGGTTTTGCACGGGTTGGAACGGGACGTCGAACTGCCGGCACGTCGCGCTGCCAGAGGAGAATGAGGATCAACGCACAGCCCAGCCCCACGGCAGCGCCGACCCAGGTGAGGATGGATTTGTTCATGCGCGGAGTGGGACTCGACGGCGGCGTCAAAGTGCCGAGGGAGCACCGATTGGCAACCCGGCAGACGCAACGCGTATCAATTTGTTGCATTCGAGTTCGTTGTCGTCGCGGCAGCGGTGGTCATTTCCGCCGTGACGCGGCGGCGCGCGACATGTTGTCATGGCGTCATGAATTTGCCCCGAATTCGTCCCTTCCTGTGTCTCGCTGTGCTCGGCGTCGTGAGCGTGCTGCGCGCGGCCGAACCGTCGACCCTTACGCTCGATCCAGCGCGACTGCAGCGCCTCGATGCGCTGATCCAGGATCACATCGATCGCCAGCAACTCGCCGGCGGTGTCATGTACATCGCGCACGAGGGAAAAATCGCGGAGCTGCGGGCCTTTGGGCAACGCGACATCGAGGCAAAGCAGCCGATGGGCACCGATGCGATTTTTCGCATCGCATCGATGAGCAAGGCCGTGACGACCGTGGCGGTGATGATGCTCTACGAGGAGGGCAAGTTGGTGCTCCACGATCCGGTTTCGAAGTTTCTGCCCGCCTTTAAAAATTCGGTGGTGGCGGTGGCGCCGGCGGACGACGCCGCGCCGGGGACGAAGTTCAGCACCGTGCCCGCGAAGCGGCCGATTCAAATTCGCGACCTGCTGACGCATACGGCGGGCCTGACGTACGGCGACGGCCTCGCAGTCGATCTCTACAAGCAGGCGAATCTCTACGGGTGGTACTTTGCCAATCACGACGAGACCATCGGCGAGGCGATCGACCGGCTCGCGACCCTACCGTTGCACGGCCAACCCGGCGAAACCTGGCAGTACGGCTTTTCCACCGACGTGCTGGGGCGATTGGTGGAAGTCGTTTCCGGGCAGCCGCTGGATCGTTTTTTCGCGGAGCGGATTTTCGGCCCATTGAAGATGGTCGACACCTGTTTCTTCCTGCCGCTCGAAAAAGAAGCGCGGCTCGCCAAGGTGTACGGCCTGACCAAAGGCCAGCTGAGTGTCGGCGATCAGGGCCACTACATTCGGGGTCCACGTAAATGTTTTTCCGGCGGAGCCGGCTTGCTTGCCACCGCAACGGATTACGGGCGGCTGCTGCAGATGTTGCTGAATGAAGGCGAACTGGACGGTGTGCGCTTGCTGAGCCCAAAGACGGTCGAGTTGATGCATGCGAATCACACCGGGACGAAATACTCGCAGGACACCGGCGCTTTCGGCTTGGGCTTCCGCGTGATCGACGATCTCGGCCGCTACGGCGAACTCGGCAGTGTGGGCACGTATGGGTGGGGCAGCGCTTATTTCCCGGAGTACTTCATCGATCCGAAGGAGCACCTTATCATGTTCTTGATGTCACAGCTGATGCCCGCCGGCGGCTCCGGGCTGAACCATCAAGTCAAGGTGATGACGTATCAGGCGCTCGTGCCGCGCCGGTGAGGAGTTTTGCGAAGCAAGGGCGTCCGGCCCCTGAACGGCGCCGGGCGCCGCCGATCCTATAACGTTGCGCCCGAATTTCTCCATCCCCGCGATTGACCGAATCGCGGGGGTTCGGCGATGCTCTTCGGCTGCATGAGCAGCACCTCTCGTGATGTGTACATCGGCACGGATTCCGGCGCCACGACGGCAAAGACCGGCGGCGTTTGGGCGGATGGGTCGCCGATCTCCCTGAAATTGCGGCAATCGTCGACGAACTCCCAACTTGGCACTGCCTCGGTTGTCGCGGGCTGGGTCGAAGGCGTCGTCGGGTTTCTCGCCGACAACAAGCTCTCCTGGGAGCAGGTCCGCGGCGTTGGGCTCGCGCTGCCGGGGCCGTACCTGCGTTATGGCGTGCTCGATCGCAGCGCCAACTTGCCGGCGTCGTTCGCCGGTTGGGATTTTCACACCGATTACGCCGCGGCCTTGGCCGCGAAGGCCGGCCGTCCGATACCGCTCATCTGTGGCAACGACGGGAATTACGGCGGCGTGGGCGAAGCCGCGCGCGTGCGCGGGAAGCGTCGCGCGGGCGTCGTCATGCTCGCTCCCGGCTCGGGCCTCGGCGCCGCGTACGTCGATCCCGACGGGTTGCCGCTCGACGGCGACACGCTGGCGGGCATGGAGGCAGGCCACATGCCGGCGCCGTTGCATCTGCTCGGTGGCATTCGTCCGTTCAAATGCGGCTGCGGTCGCGATTGGGGCTGCGTCGAGGCCTACACCACGATCTCGGGCCTGCCGCAGTTGCTGGCCGAGTTTCTCCCGCGTTACCCGAACCACGAGCTGGCGTCTTCGACCGCCTCGGTCAAAGACCAGGTGCTTTCGCTCCGCACGCGGGCGCAGAAGGGCGACGCGCTGGCGTTGGAGATGTTCGATTTCCAGGCGCGCGCGTTGGGGTTGCACGTGGCGAATCTCACGCTCGCGCTCGATGCCGAGTTCGTCGTGATCGGCGGCGGGCTCATGGATCCCGAGGCGACGACGCCGGAATTTCGAACGCGGTATCTCAACGCGATTCGCGCGGCGGCGGAACCGTACTTCTTCGAAATGCAGCGCCGTTCGGTGAAGATTGTGTCGGCGACGCTCGGCGAGCTTTCCCAAGCGATCGGCGCGGCGCTCGTCGCGTTGTATTCGACGGCGAAGCGTCGCAGCGACGGCCGGGTTGAGGTGCCAGCGAGCGAAGCGCCGGTGACGCTGACGGTTTGAGGCGGTGAGCTCAAAGGGCGGAGCCCAGGCAGGGGCGCCTTCGAGGCGCACTGAGTTCGAGCGTTACCTCCACGCCGCATATCAAATTCGCGGCGCACCTCTAAACTCAGGGCATCTCGGAGGCCCCTACCTGCTGGGAGCCCTGAAACTGCCCGCTCGGAGATCGGGCCCTACCGGCTTCGTCTTCTCCTCCCCCAAAAAGGGTTGTCGTCGTGCCAACGCACTCGACAATCGCGCTCTCCCCGAACCCCCTGGCCGCTGCGGCGGCCGTTTCCACGCTCGCTCTTCGTGCTTCCTTCGCACCCCGATTCTCCGGCCCCTGAACCGTCCGGCCCCGTGATGGGCGCGAGCGAGACTGGCCGCGTGAGGTCGATCGTGCGCGACCTCCTCTTCGGCGCGGCGCTGATTGTCGCGTTGTTTGTCGCGTATTGGCCGGCGCTGCACGGCGGCTTTGTGATCGACGACAAGGTAAACGTCACGAAACCGGAACTACAGTCGCTCGCGGGCCTGTGGCGGATCTGGTCCGAGCTTGGCAGCACGCAACAGTATTACCCGTTTCTCTACAGTACGTACTGGCTCGAGCATCGGCTTTGGGGGGACGCGGTATTCGGGTATCACGTCGCGAACTTGCTGCAACATGCGCTTGCCGCCGGTCTGCTGGTCGCGCTGCTGCGGCGCCTCGCGCTGCCGGGCGCGTGGTTCGCCGGTTTCCTTTTCGCGTTTCATCCGATCGCCGTCGAATCGGTCGCGTGGATCGCGGAGCAGAAAAACACGCTTTCGACCGCGCTGGGCCTTGGCGCGGCACTGGCGTACGTTTGCTTCGATCGCAGCCGCCGGCCTTTGCACTATGCGCTCGGGCTCGCGCTCTTCGTCGCGGCGCTCTGGAGCAAAACGGTCGTCGCGACGATTCCGGCGGCCTTGGTCGTGGTGCTGTGGTGGCAACGCGGGCGGTTGGACCTCCGCCGCGATGTCATGCCGCTCGTGCCCTGGTTTGCGATCGGCATCGGCGGCGGCCTTTTTTCGGCATGGGTCGAGCGTCGTTTTGTAGGCGCGACGGGCGCGGATTTCGCGGTGCCGTTCGTCGATCGAGCGCTGATCGCGAGTCGGGCGCTCTGGTTTTATGTCGGAAAACTCGTCTGGCCGTTCGATCTGCAGTTCATGTATCCGCGCTGGAAGGTCGGCGCACGCGATCCGCTGACGCTGCTCTTTCCGGTGCTGGCTTTGATTGCCGCGATCGGCGTCGGCTGGCTCGCACGCCGCGTTCGCGGTCCGGCGGCGGCGACCATGCTCTTCGTCGGGTTGCTGTCGCCGATGCTCGGCTTCCTGAATATCTATTGGTTCCTGATCTCATTCGTGGCCGATCATTTTCTGTATTGGCCGGGCCTGGCGCTGATCGCCGGATTTGCCGTGATGCTATGGCAGTGGGCGCAACGCGCTGCGCCGGCGATCCGAAGTGCGGTGATGTTCGGGTGCGTCGTCCTCGTGAGTTTTCTCGGTGTGCTCACCTGGCGGCACAGCCGCATTTTTTCCGATTACCAAACGCTTTGCCGCGAGACGCTGGCCCGCAATCCGGGCGCGTGGATGATGCATCACAATCTAGGCGTCGAATTGGCCAACGATCCCGCGCGCTTGCCGGAGGCGATGGCGCATTTTCGCGAAACGATCCGGCTCCAGCCGACCTTCGCCGATGCGCACTACAATCTCGCGCAAGCCTTGCAGCGATTGCCGGACAAGCTCGACGAAGCGATTGGCGAATATCGCATCGCTGCCCGGCTGAACCCGATCGATCTCGAGGCCGGCTTCAACTTTGCCAATGCGCTCGCCACGCGCGGCGACTTGGCGCCGGCGATCGTCGAGTACCAGCGTGTGCTCGCGTTGCGGCCGGATTTCGTCGACGCCCACGTGAATCTGGCTCGCGCCCTCGAGGAAGCCGGTCGCTCGCCGGCCGAAGCGATTGGACATCTCGAAACCGCCGTGCGGCTCGATCCGCAAAACGTCGACGCCCGCAATCGGCTCGGCCGCCTCCTCATGCAGCAGCCCGGCGGTTTGCCCGACGCGATCGCGCATCTCACCGCGGCGCACCGCCTCGCGCCGGATTTTGCGGAGGCGGCGTTCAATTTGAGTAACGCATTCGCCAACGCCGGCCGCACCGCGGAAGCGATCGCGAGTTTCGAGGACACGCTGAAGCTCAACCCCGACCTGATGGCGGCACATTACAATCTGGGCTGCTTGCTTGCCCAAGTCCCCGGTCGCACGGCCGAGGCGCGCGCTCATTTGCAAACCGTGCTGCGGCTGCAGCCGGGATTCGAGCCGGCGATCAAGATGCTAGGTCAATTGTCGGCGGCGCCGTGAGCGATGCGCCGATGTAGCTGGGGTCCCAGACCCCGGACCCTTTGGGCCAATCGATCATTTGAACCACGAATGGACACCAATGCACACGAATGAAATGCATCGAATTGGCGACGGGTGGTGAGATCGATTCAAACGCTGATGCAGCACGGACTGCCTTCGTGTGCATTGGTGTGCATTCGTGGTTACCAATTCAGCAGCCTAGCTTGGGTCCCAGCCTCCCGAACTCGGGCTCTGGGAGCCCAGCTACAATGCCGGCGCTGAGACGACTCAGCCGCGGGCGGGCCGGCGAGGGGCGTCGGACGAATCGCGCTCAGCGGCGGTCGGCAGGAAATTCAAGGCCAGGAAACGAACCGCGGATTGCGCGTCGGCGTACACCGACTTCGCTTCCGCTTCGAGCGACTCTTCCTTGATCACGTCGGTAATTGGCGCCACGACGCCACTCCACGTGGACACGCCGTTGGCCGCGACCTGAGCGGAATCGACCGCCGTGTCGGACACGGCGACCGTCGGTTCCCCAGCCGCCCGATCGGTGGCATGCCATTGCGTCCACAACGCCACGGTTGCCGCCAAGCACGTTACGGCTGCGACCAATGCCCATGGTGCGCGGGCGGAAGCGGATCGGTCGTTGGCCGGCACCCGCGAGCTTCGCACGGCTTGCATGATGCCTTGGGTCAGGTCCGGCGGAACCGCATTCGTTCGCCGGGCGTCCCGTCGCAGTGCCGTCGCTAATTCGTCGTTGGCGGCAGCCCAGCGCTGGCAGGCCGCACAGCCCGCGAGGTGACGATGGCCGAGGCCTCCTTTGGCCGGTGGCGTTGCGGCCACCGCCCCCCACAGCCTAACGATGCGACACGACCAACCGTTATTCGCGCGTTTCATTTTGTCCTTTCAGCAGCGCTTGGCGCGCTCGGTGCACCAGTACTTTTACATGGGTTTGAGTCAAACCGACGATCTTGGCCGTTTCTTCGGTCGAAAGTTCTTCCGCGAATCGCAGCCAGAGCACTTCGAATTCGCGCGGCGACAGCGTCGCGCGAGCCCGGCTCCACAGATTGGCAGCGCGATCTTGATGTTCCGCCGCGCTGGCGGGGGATGGATCCGCGCCTGCCGTATCGTACGGGATTTCGCTCCACTGCTTCGTGTCGCGAAAATGATTGAGCGCCGAATGACGCGCGATCGTGAGCAGCCAATTGATCAGCGGGCGTTGCGGATCGAAGCGCGCCAAATGATTGTACGCCTTGATGAACGTCTGCTGCGCGAGGTCCTGCGCGTCGTGGCGATTGCGCGTGAACTGATACAGGAAATTGTAGATGCGGCGGTCGTGGGTCCGCACGATTTCCGCAAACGCCTGCATGTCGCCGCCCAGCGTGGCGCGAATCAGCGCTCGCTCGTCGCACGGCTCGTCGACCGGCCTGGCGGGAGGCTGGTCCATTACGGTTGAAGGTGCGGCATGGAGCACAAGCGAGCGAGGAGAAGGTGGCGTGGAAAGCTTGGCCAAAAAGCCCCGCCACGCTTCCGCGCGGCGGGTGCTCGAAGAGAATATTGACGGGTCAGGATTTCTTTTCGGTCGAAGCCGCGTCCGGCCGGGTGGGCGCCGCTTTCGGCTGGCGGACACTGACCGCGTAGGTCGCTTTGCCGTCGGGATCGTTCACGTAGCTGACGCTGATGTTATAGGTGCCGTCGGTGCCGGGAAACGAGAGGAGCATCAAATTGCCGCGCGGGCCGCCTTGGCGCATGAACTCGGGGCGGAAGGTGAGGGGAGCTCCGCCGCCGACCGGCGTGATTTCGATGTGATCGAATCGCCCGCGTTTGCCGCCGTTGGACTGGGTCCCGAGCGAAATGACGGTGCCGTTCTTGAGCTCGATGTTTTCGATCAGACGGGTGGCGACTGCGGGGGCGGGTGTACCGGCCTCCGGCGTCGCGGGTGCCGGCGTGGCCTTCCATTCGGCGATCGGCGTGCCGTTGATCATGGTTGCCGCGCGGGCGGCCGCGACTTGCTCGGGTGTGCGCTCGATCGTTTTTTGCGCCAGCGTGCGAACCATCTCGGCGAGGCGTTCGCTCGAGTAGGACAAATCGAGCGTCACGATGCGGTCGTCGCGTGCCACGGCGGCGGAGCTGAGGAATTCGGCGATCTGTTTATCGTTCGACTCCGCCAGCGAGAGCATTGCGGTCATCCCCTGCAGAATCTTCATCAGCTTGTCGGCCATGTCGTCCGAAGTGGCGAGCAGCCGGGCGCTGGCGAAGGTATTGCCGCCGTTCTCGCCGATCATGATCGAACCGGAGTTCGTCATTTTAAGGATGCGCGCCTGCGGCTGATTCTCCGGGAAAAGCGTGTCGGAGGGCACGACGCTGGCGACGAACGCATACGCTCTCTCCGAATTTTCCAGCAGGCGGCCGAGACGCGACGAACCCGACTTCCCGGCCGGTGGCGCTTCGCCTCGAAATACGTCGCGAGCGCGGAGGATCTGCGGACGCGATTTGCTCACGAGGACGACCGGTTCGGGCGGAAAAGCGACGATCACCGGCGTGTCCGGCCCCTTGCCATTACCCTTGGGGTGCAGCGTGTAGGACGGGAACGGGAGATCTTTCGATTCCGCCGCGATCTCCGGCGAGGCAATCGTCGCTTGCAGCAACAAGCTCTCGGCAATTTTTCGCAGGTCGGGCGTGCCTTGAATGATCAACGTGCCATCGAGCTGATTCGGGTCGGGCGAAAACGTCGTGCCATAACCCGTGACCTTGCCGACGGTGGCCAATACCTTGGACACATCGACGCCGATCTTGGCGCTGGACTGCGCCTGGGCCTTTTCGGCGAGAGCGATGAGTTCTTTGCCGAGGGCGGTGCTGCGCAGGGCACTGAGATCGGCATAGACGACCCATTGGGCGTCGGCCGGCACGAGGGCGGGATTGAGCGCGGCGCGACCGCTCGGCGCGATGAGCGCGACTGCGGCGAGGGCGAGAGAAGAGAAGAGTTTCATAGTCGGAAGAGTTGCCAGTGATACACCGGGGCCGGCGTCGCGGTTACAATCGGATCAAGATTCGGTCGCGCCGCTCAACTCGCGCAACGTAAAGAGCGCAGCCGCCACGAAAAGCATGACGAGGGTAAACGTGAGGACGATCGCCAGCGTGGCGCCGACGCCCGCGGCTTGCACGACGTCGCCATTTTTCGCCACCGTGTCGAACGCGGGCATCAGCGGCTGCAGCATGGCCTTCACCTGATGCGTCATCGAGAGCCGGTTGAGCTGAGTCGGAATCTGGCCGACGCCAAGCTCGACGACGGCGCCATAAATCACGCCGATCACGAAATAGCGGGCGGTGATCGCGCCGCAGAGAAAGCCGAAGGCGCTGAACGCGATCACGAGCAGAAATTGACCGAGGAGCAGCAGCGGAATCGCCGACAGGATATCCGGCGCTTGGCGCAGCACGCCGACGCCGACGACGACCGCTGCGGCGAGCAGAAACTCGACCTGCGACGCGGCCATGTGCGACAGATAGCGAAACGCGACGAACGCCGGCCGCGGCACCGGACGCGTGAGCACGTAATCGACGGTCGACGATTTCATGTCGTCCCGGATCGTGCCCGCCGCGGTGATGAACGACACGATCGGCACGAGAAACGTCACGTAGAAGTTGATGACCCAATCGAGATATTTGCTCGGATGATTTCGCCCGGAAATAAACGCGAACGCGATCAAGCCCAGGAGGGTGAGCGCACCGGCGAGCGCGAGGCCATGGCCAACGGTAAAGAAGCGCGGCAACGTCAGGCGCCAAATGCCGCCGAAGGCGCGGGGCAAGCTCGGCGCCGGCCGAAACGGCAAGGGCGGGACGGAGGGGGCGGGAGCGTTCATGAATGGGACGCGGGTTCGATCGCTTTCTCGAGGAAGGAGGCGGTGGCCTGCACTTCGTGAATCGCGATGCTGCTGCCGAGGAGCAATTCGTGGAAATCGCCGTAAAACCGTTCCGGCGCCTGCCAGCGCACATGCAGCGTGCCGGTTTCCGCCACGATGTCGCAGCCGCGGACCAAGCCGCGATCGAACAAATATCGCGCGAGCTTGTCCGGCGCGGCGCAACGAAACGTGGTCGACTCGGGCCAGCGGGCGCGAGCGTCGGCCGATGCGCTTTCGTTCAATGAGCGCGGGATGCGGCCCCAGCGCAGCAAAATGAAATCGGCGCACAGCGCTTCCAAGTCGTGCAGGATGTGGCTCGAGATCAGGATGC
The DNA here is from genome assembly GCA_966252355.1 of uncultured Opitutus sp. GTDB lineage: Bacteria > Verrucomicrobiota > Verrucomicrobiia > Opitutales > Opitutaceae > ER46. The sequence continues at coordinate 25,215 of CBINOT010000033.1, forward strand.
TCGTGCCTTCGAGCGCGAGCTGGCGGAGAATCGTGGCGATGTCCTCGCGGCCCATCGGGTCGAGCCCGTTCATCGGCTCGTCGAGAATCACCAGCTTCGGATCGTGGAGCAGGCACTGCGCGAGCTTCACGCGCTGTTTCATGCCCTTCGAATATGCCGTGACGTTTTTCTTCCAGTGCTCGGGCGCCAACCGCACGCGTTGCAGCGCGGCGCGTGCGCGCGCCTTCGCCTCGTTCGCCGAGAGGCCGGAAATCATGCCGAGGCCGACCAGCCAGGGCAGCGGACGCATCCCGGCGGGCACCTGTTCGCTTTCGGGGCAGTACGCGATTTGCGACTGCACGGCGGGATTATTCCACGGCGCTCCGCCGAAGACCTGCAAGGTGCCGGAGGATGGGCGAATCTGGCCGAGGAGCAGACGAAACAGCGTGGTCTTGCCGGCGCCGTTGGGTCCGATGATGCCCGTGATGCCAGGTTGAATACGGAACGTCACGTTGTTCAGCCCGAGAATCATGCCGTAAAAGCGGCTGAGATTTTCGGCTTGGATGATCGGCGTCATAGGCGGGCGAAGCGGACGTTCATGGTCGGGCGCGGCATTCGGATCCGGAGTGTCATTCGGGTTTCAGCTTCCGGAAAAACACGCCCGACGAGAGCGCGGCGAGCACGCCCAAGGCGAAGACGGAGCCCTTGAAATCGCTCGCTTGGGCTTTCTCGCCGGCTCGGGTGAGGTTTTGGGCGAAGCGCTGATCGAGCAGCGGCAAGTTCGCGCCGGCATCGGTCAGGGCGGCGTCGACGCGCAACACATGCTGCCGCACCTCGCTCAGATCGTGCGTGAAACTCGCGCGCTTGATCCAGGTGGGCGCGGGCGGCGGCGTGGCGAGCATGCCGAACACGAGCCACAAGCCCGCCCAGATGCCGACGGTGGCGCGAGCGGTGCGTGCGATCGCGGAAACTCCCAGGGCGATACCCGCGAGGGCCACGACGGCGATGCCGTTGAAAAGCAGCGCGCGGCCCAGCGGCATCAGCGAATACACGATGAAGTCGCGATTCGTCGCGAACAGCATGCTGAGCAGCCACCCGAACAGCAGCGGCCCGGTCCACACCAGCAGGATGATGCCGACGATCATGCCAAGCTTGCCGAGCAGGTAGTCGAACGTCGTGAGCGGCCGGGACAAATAGATCGTGAGCGCATTGCTCGCGCGGTCCCGCGTGATCAAACGCGGAATCATGGCCGTCAAGGCGAACAACGTTAGCCAGAGCCCAAGGAACGAATGCACCCAGAAGATCAGCGTGAAGATTCCGCCGACGCAGATGTCGGGATACAGCGTCACAAAGCCCCCGAGCGCCGCGTACATCGCCTCGGTGCGCGGTCCGAATCTCGTGGCGAGCGTCTCCAGCCAGCCGCCGCTCGCGAGCGATTGCGAGAACGTGAAGCCCATGGCCGCGATGACGAGGCCGGCGCTCCACGCGATGCTGAGGAGAAATTTGAAGAAGCGCGTCCGGAAGAGCAGGCCCAGTCCGGTGCGGACGATCGTCCAGCGGCGGTAAGCGACGCCGCGCGGCGCGGCGCGCCAGCGACTCAGATCAAGCGTGGTTTCCATGGTCGTTGGCGATGGCGGCGATGAACATTTCGTGCAGGGCGTCCGGATTGCCGACGATCTCCGCGGGCGGGAGGCGGTGGGTGCGCATCAACTCGAGCACCCAATCGATCGCCTCGGAGTCGGACTCGAAGCGGAGTTTGCCGTTGGAGAGCCGGGTGACTTTTCGGCCGGCCGCGGTGAGGACGCTGATAAAACGATCCACCTCGGCGGACGGCGCGAGCTCGACGACCCGGCGGTGCCGGCTCTTGAGCGCGGCGATCGTGTCGTGCTCGAGCAGGCGGCCGTGCCCGATGATGATCACGCGATCGCACACCCGCTCGATGTCGCGCAGCAGATGCGACGACATGATCACGCTGATGCCGAGGTCGCGCCAGAGCGCCCCGATGAGATTCAAGATGTACTCGCGACCCGACGGATCGAGGCCGTTGGTCGGCTCGTCGAGAAACACGATGTCGGGATCGTGCACGAGGGCTTGCGCCAGCTTGATCCGCTGCTTCATGCCGGTCGAATAGGTGTCGACCGGCCGATAGCGCTCCTGGCCCATGCCCACGAGATCGAGAATTTCGTGCGTGCGCTGGCGCGCGGTGCGAAACGGCATCCCGGAAAGTTGGCCGCAATAAGTGACGTACTCGCACCCCGCCATGCTGGGAATCTGGCAATCCTGTTCGGGGCTATAACCGACGCGTTCGCGCGACGCCCGGTTCCGCGCGCGAATATCGACGCCGAGCACCTTCGCGCTGCCGGATGTGGGCGTCTCGAGATTCAGCAGACATTTGATGAACGTGCTCTTGCCCGCGCCATTCGGCCCGAGCAGTCCGATCGTGCCCGGCGGCACGCTGACGTTGACGTCGATCAGCGCGCGCTGGCTGCCGTAGGTCTTGTTGAGTCCCGCGACTTCGATGATAGGGGACGAAGCGGGTGTCCCGGTGCGGGTCGACGTGGCGCGAAGGGCGGAAAGAGCGGCGTTCAAGGAAGAGATAGGGCAGCGATGTAGGGGTTCTTACACTAAAGTGGGCAGGGAGGTTACAAAAAAAACATCGCCATGACGTGTTCCTCTCGATGGCGACGCGGGGCCGCGAGTCCGCGCGGAAGAAAAAACCGTTCCGGGCGGCGAGCGGCAGCGGAAAACGCGTTTGAACGAGCGCGCGAAGCAACCGGTTCGAGGAGCGGGCGAATAAGCGTGGCGTTTCATCGCCGACGAGTATCGCAGAACAAAATGCCCGTGTTAACGGACGCCGCGTGCGGCCGGACGTCCCCCGTGCAGCGTTGTCCCTGGCGCGCGCGGGTCGCGCGTTGCGCGGAGGACGAGGACGAGAGCCAAGGAGGGAGGGGCAACGCTCAATGACCAACGACGAATGATGAATGCCCAATGACGAAGGACGGAGCCGTAAACTCTAGACCCGAGTCCCGACGCCAAACTCCGCCTGCCTATCATCCTGAGCGCAGCGAAGGATCCAGTTTGGTCGTGGTCGGCCGAGCCATGGATTCTTCACTCCGTTCAGAATGACACGCAGCGGGCGGATCGAATCTGGTCCCTGGTCTCTGGTCCCTTGTCCCTGGTCCGATTCCTGGCCCCTTGTCCTCGGTCCCTGGTCCGCGTCGGTCACTCCGCGCGCAGCGCGGCACGGCGTCGGTTTTGTTTCGCGCGGAAGCTGAGGCCGATACGATTCGCGAGCTTGCGGAAGCGTTCTTCCCAGTGGCGGCCGGCTAAATTTCGATTCGGGGCGAAATGCGTTTCAAGCAGCCGCGCGGCTTCGCTGAGGCTGGTGAGCGCCGTGATCTCGGGCCAGTACAGCCAGAGCAACAGATAGATTCCCGTCGCGTCGGTGGTGCGTTGGCCTGCTTGTTGCGCGAACGACTCGTACACGCGATTGCCGAGCGCAAGGCCTTCGGTGAACGCGCGACGCTCGGTCGGGCTCGCGGCGAACAACCGGCGCATGACGTGCTCTTGAAATTCGGGTGCGGACGTGATTTCGCCGGTCTCGACCTGGGCGACGACGTGCTGGGTGTCGGGCGCGCGCGTCAGCCGTTCCGCGACTTTGCGGGCGTATTGGCCTTCCTGTGACGCGGGTTGCTGGATGATGTCGCGGGCGTGCGCCACCCAGGCCACGCACACGCCCTCGCTGAAAATCGCCTGGTCCGATGCCAGCATCGAGGCGAATTCGGCCGGCACGAGCTGCTCCTTGAGAATCAGCATCACGCGTTGCGTCCAGCGCGGCAGCTTCGCGAACCCGGCGGGATCGCGGCTCAGCCGAATCGCCTCCGCCAAGCGATCGGCGAATCGCTCCGGAGCGCACGGGGTTTGCGGGCTGTTGCTGGCGACGGTCATGCGAACGCGCGTATTGTCGAAGTTCGCGGGCGCCAGTCGATCCTTCGTTCGCGCCGCGGCCCGGACAATGTCGGCCGGGGCCTGTCCGTGGTGATTTTTACCAGTCAAAACCCGGGCGCCGGGCCGTCGCGGGAATTTGACGCCTGCGCGGTGGCCGCGCAGTGTCGTCGCGATCGTATGCTTCGTTTCGCGCGCGCTATTTGGCCGATGTTTGTCTGGATGGGGGTCGTGTTCGTCATGTCTTCCGATTTCGGTTCGGCGGATCATACGAGCCGCATTCTCACGCCGTTGCTGCGCTGGCTGATGCCGAGGCTTTCGCCGGACGGCATCGAGCAAGTGCATTTGGTCGCCCGCAAGCTCGCGCACGTCGCCGAGTATGCGGTGCTTGCCCTGCTCGTGTTCCGGGCGTTGCGGATTCTGCGCGATTACCCGGTCGCCCGCTGGTCCTGGTCGCTCGCCTTGATGGCGTTGGGCATCGCGGCGATCTACGCGGCGACCGACGAGGCGCATCAAATGTTCGTCGCCTCGCGCGGCCCGTCGATTATCGACGTCGCGATCGACGCCAGTGGGGCGGTGCTTGGCCTCACCTTGGCCTTCTTGCGATCGCGCGGCGGGCGATCCGCAGCCAACGAAGCGGCGGCCTGAACGCCCTACTGCGGCCCTTGTCCGGGCACGCCACCACGTTTTTAGCCTGTCCCTTAATGGCCGCGGGTCAGTTTTCGGTCTGTCTCTCACCGGCTTCTATCCGGGATTGGGCTTACGTTTTTGACCTGTCCCTTCCCCGACCTCGCGCTCGCCCGCTCTCATTTTCGGCCTGTCCCTAAATCGCCTCAGTCGCCGGCAGATCCATTTTCGGCCTGTCCCTACAGCGACGTTATTTTGAGGTAACCCATCAATTTTGATGGGTTACTCCACTTAATTCGTCAAAATTGACGAGTTATCCTCTAGCGACCCTCTGCGCGCCCATTCGCTTCCGGGTTGTTTCTCGCGCTGGCCCGGTCCCGATGCCGCCTAGCTAACGTATTTTTGGACGATCGGGATCCGGCGGCCGACGCCGAAGGCGAGAGGCGTGATCTTCAGCCCGGGCGCCGCTTGCTTCCGTTTGTACTCGTTGAGGTCGACCTTGCGCGCGACGTCGTTGACAACCGCTTCGGCGAAACCTCGCTCGATCAAATCGCGGCGGGATAGCCCCTCCTCGACGTAGCCTTTGAGCAGGGCGTCAAGGATATCGTACGGCGGGAGCGAATCTTGGTCGACCTGGCCGGGCCGTAGTTCGGCGCTCGGCGGCTTCTCGATCGTGCTGTGCGGAATGATTTCCTGCTCGCGGTTGATCCAGCGCGAGAGGGCGTACACCTGCGTCTTGAAGACATCGCTGATCACCGCGAGGCCGCCCGCCATGTCGCCGTACAAGGTGCAATAGCCCACCGCCATCTCGCTCTTGTTGCCGGTGGTGAGGAGCAAGGAGCCGAATTTGTTGGAGAGCGCCATCATCAGCACGCCGCGGATGCGCGCTTGGATGTTCTCTTCGGCGACATCGCGCGGCAGCGTCTTGAAGAGCGCGAACAGCGATTTCTCGCACTCCGCCACCGGCCCCGAAATGTGCATCGTTTCGAAGCGAATCCCGAGATTCGCCGCCAGCACCCGCGCATCGTCGCGGGAGTGCTGCGACGAAATGGACGAGGGGAGCGACACGCCCATGACGTTCTCCGCGCCCAACGCCGCGGTCGCGATCACCGCCACGAGCGCCGAGTCGATGCCGCCCGAGAGGGCGACGAGCGCGCGCTTGAAACCGGTCTTGTGCGCGTAATCGCGCACGCCCAGCACGAGCGCGTCGAAAATATCCGCTTGTTCGCCTTGGGAAAATTTCGGCGACAGCACCGGTTTGGCAGCGGCACCCGCGGCGCCGACGTCCACGACGCGCAGTTCCTCGCGAAACGCATCGAGGCCCGCGAGCAATTGGCCGTTGGCATCGCAGGCGAGGCTCCGGCCGTCGAAGATCAACTCGTCGTTGCCGCCGATCGCGTTCACGTACGCGATGGGACAACGCAGCGCGCGCGCGGCGTCGGCGACGAGGGCGTGGCGGATGTTTTCCTTCGCCGCGTACCACGGGCTGGCCGACAGATTGATCATCACGTCGCAGCGCTGCTCCGCGAGCTGGTCGAGCGGCGCGCGCCCGCTGTAGAGCCGGCGCGTGCTGAGCGTCGGATGCGTCCAGATATCCTCGCAAATCGTCACGCCGATCCGCCGTCCGCCGCGCTCGACGACCAGCGGGACCGTGGCCGGCTCGAAATAACGGTCCTCGTCGAATACGTCGTACGTCGGCAGCAGGCACTTGCGGGCGGTGGCGACGACCTGGCCTTGGTGGCAAAACGCCGCGCTATTATAGAACGGACGTCCTTGCCCGCTGGTATTGGCCTCGACCGTGCCGACGAGCGCCGGCACGTCGCCAATCGCCGCGACGATCTGCGCCAGCGATTCCGCCACGTCGGACACGAACCGGCGCTTGAACAAGAGATCGCGCGGCGGATAGCCGCAGATCACCAGTTCCGGAAACACGACGAGTTCGGCGCCCGAGGCGACGAGCGAAGCGTACGCCTCCAAGATCTTGCGTCGATTGCCCGCGAGATCGCCGACGATGGTGTTGAGCTGCGCAAAACCAAGACGCATGACGATGAAAGCGGCGAACGTGGACCGCTTTGCGAGCGCTGACAACTCACAACACCGGACTTGCCGTGCCGGTTAACCGCCGCGATTCATTCTGACCCGAACGCGTGTGCTTTTCCAATCCACAGACTTTCCGCCGAGCGTGAAAAACGAGATCGAGCGTCCGCTCGCGCCGCGATGACGACGCCTGGCTCTCTCGCGCTACGACCGCTGATCCTCGCCTCCGCCTCGCCCCGGCGTCGCGAACTGCTCGCTTCGCTCGGCGTGCCGTTCGAGGTTGTGGTCGCCAACGTCACCGAGCACGAAGACGCCGCCACCGACCCGCGCACGATGGTGGCGCACAACGCCGCGTTGAAGGCCGATTGGGTCGCGGCGCGCCATCCCGAAGTCATCGTGCTCGGCGCCGACACGACGGTCTTCATCGACGGGAGCGCGCTCAACAAACCCGCCGATCTGGATGCCGCTCGCGCCATGTTGCGCCGGCTGAGCGGCCGCACGCATACCGTGTTTACCGGGCTCGCGGTGCGTTGCTTGCGCACGGGCCTTCGCCTCGACGAAGGCGTGGCGAGCGATGTCATCTTCAAACCGTTCGACGAGGCGACGATCGAGACGTACCTGCAACGCGTGCACGTGCTCGACAAGGCCGGCAGTTACGCGATCCAGGAGCACGGCGACTTGATCGTGGCGGGTTACACCGGGTCGTGGACAAATATCGTGGGGCTTCCGCTCGAAACGACGAAACAAATTTTGACGCGGTGCGGTCTCCTCGGCTTCACTTCGGCTTCCTAGCCCGCCCGACATGAGCCAAGCCCTCGCCTCACCGCCGCCTTCCACCGCCTTGCGGCGCGTCGTTGCTCGGGTGTGGAACGACCCGGACACGCGGTCGACGACCATCGGCATCATTGGCGTCCTGCTGATCCATCTGCTCCTCGTCGCGGCCGCCCCGTTCTTGACCCGGTTCAACCGCGCTTCGCTGCTGCCGCGCCCGCGCACGTCCGCGAAGCAATTCAATATCGAGATCTCGCCGGAATCTTTCGCCAAATCGCAGCCGAAAGCGCCGGAACCGAAACATTTCGTCGAGACCAATCCCGACGCTCCGGAGAACACCCCCGACCGCACGAACAACTTCGCCGCGCAAAATCAACAAGTCGCCCAGCCCAAACCCACGCCGAACGGCAAGAGCGAGCGGCCTGCGATGGAGGGAAAGAAGGATTTCGAATCGAACCAGATCGTCGACGGCCACCTTAAAAAGCCCACGGAGGCGCTGCCGTCCCCGCCCGAGATCGAAACGCCGCCGACTCCGCCGAGCCCCGCGATGCCGCGCGCGGAGCAGAATCCGCTGCCGGGTTTCGAGAAAATGCAGGGCGACAATCCGAACGGCTTCGGCAGCGCCGCCTCGACGGCGAAAGAGAACGTTCGCCAAATCCCGGAGCGCATCGATGGCGCGAAAAACGTTCCGCTGATCGAAGGCGCCGTGGGCCTGGAACCAGCCATCGATCCCAAGCATCCGCGCAAACGGCCGACGATCGTCGAAACCCAACAAACGCGCCCCGCGATCTTGGCCGAGAACAAGTTCGGCACCGATAACGTCGGCGTCATCGCGATCAACGCGAAGTTCAACAATTACGGCGCCTATTTGCACCGCCTCGCCGAAGCCGTGCAGGCCGAGTGGGACGGTCTCCTCGAGAGCTCGAAGACGTATCCACCCCAGGGCTCGTACGTCGTCGTGAAGTTTTTCATCAACTCCGAAGGGAAGATCGCGCGTTTCGGCGATATCGATAATCACTCGAGCCAATGGGGCGCCCAGGCCTGCAATGCGGCCATTTCGAATCGGGCGCCGTACGGCGAGTGGACGGACGACATGAAGGCCGCGCTCAATCCCGAGGGCGAAGAGCTGATCTTCACGTTCTACTATCAGTGAGCATTTCCGACGCGTTCTGGTCGAATTTGCCGCTGGGGCGCGGCGTCACGCTCTTGACGCACGACGCGAACGGACTGGCGGCGCTGGCGAAGCCGGCCGGCGTGCTCTCCCATCCGAACGAACCCGGCGACGAACCGCGCTCGCTGCTCGATGCGCGTTACACGCTCGACGGCGAATTCTTCGAGTGGACGCCGCCGGCGCCGGCCGATGCCGCCGTGGCAAAACCGCAGCGCCTCTGGCTGTTGAACCGACTGGATTCGGCGACCTCCGGCGTGATTTTGGCCGCGGCGGATGGCGATCTCGCGGCCGAGATTCGTGCGCAGTTCAAGCGCAAGCAGGTTCGCAAAGTGTATCACGCGCTCGTTTTCGGCGCGCCGCGTCAGCCCCTCGAACTCTGGCGCGACCGGCTCGCGATCGAAAAGCGCGCCGGGATGATTCGCACCGCCGCGAGTGCCGGCAACGTCCCGGCCGAATGTCGCATGAGCGTCGTGCGCGCGAATCGCGCGGAGCCGCGGATCGCGTTGTTGAAGCTGGAGCCGCGCACGGGCCGCAGCCACCAATTGCGGGTCCAATGCGCGAAGCGCGGTTTGCCGATCATCGGCGACCAGACCTACGGCAATTTCGGCGCCAATCGCGAATTCGCGAAAGCGACCGGCGTGAAGCGGCTCTTTCTTCATTCCGTGGAGACCAGCTTCGAATACGAATGGCGCGGCAAGCGCGCGATGTTCACCGCGCACGCTCCACTGCCCCCCGAGTTCCTGCAGTTCGTGTAGCTCGAAGGTAGGGACGGGACTACCGGTAGCGGCGGTCGTCCCGACCGCTCTCGTCCAGTTGTAGCTGGCCTCCGCGAGGCCGGCTGTCTGCACGCAACGGCCCCGACGCCCGCCACTACACCGACCGCCCGACGCTTTCCGCGCGTTTCCGCGCTTCCGGCCACAATCGATCGGTAAAGCGGTTGGCGAAGATGCCCGCCGGATCGCAGTCGCGGCGCACGCGCGCAAAGTCGTCCCAACGCTCGTACATCTCCACGAACTCATCCGCCGCGACGTCGAAGGCCTTCGCCCAATGCGGCCGTCCGCCGAACGAGCGCATGATCACTTCGAAGGCGGCAAAGAATGGTTTGAAGGCGAAGTCGCGACCGAACGGCCGGTACGCAATCACACCGATATAGCAGCACGCGCGGCCATGACACGGGCTCAGCCAAGCGTCGTCGGCGGGGACAAATCTCACCTCGATCGGCAACTGCGCGGTAAAGCCGGCTTCGTTGACGAGCGCATCGATCTGACGCAGCGCATCCGCCGTGTGCTCGATCGGAATCGCCCACTCGTCGACGTGCTGACGAAACAGACAATCGATCAGAAATCCGTCGACGGATGGACGTGTCCAGTGCGACTCCTCCGCGAAAAGCGCTCGCGCGACCGCCCGGTTGATGCGCGGAATCTGGCGCTCCTCGAACGTGGCGGCATAGAGCAGTCCCTCGAACAGGCGCCGACCGATGCGACCTTGATTCCACCAGGTGCGCGAGAGGGCGGGAGGCTTCGGCCGCTGCGTCGGCTCGTGCGGGTCGGCTTGATCGGCCGTCCATTCCCAGACCACGCCGGTGTGCGGCAGGTACCACAGCCGATGATAATCGTGCTGCGCCAAATTCTCCGCCAACGCGCCGAGCGCAGCCGTGAGCGTCGTGGGCCGCTCCCGCGCGCGCAGCTTGAACGCCGGCACCACGCGCAACGTGAAGGCGATGTGGACGCCGAGCGCACCGAGGCTCGTGCAGCCCGCGTGGAACAGGTCGGGGTTTTCGTCGCGCATTGCCTGAATCAACCCGTGCTGCGGCGTCACGAGTTCGATCCGCTCCACGAGCGACGACAACGTCCCGTAGCGCAGCCCCGTGCCGTGAGTGGCCGTCGCGAGGGCGCCGGCGACCGTTTGCTCTGCGATCGAGCCGAGGACCGGCAAGGCGAAGCCGGCCGACGCCAGGGCCGCGTTGAGCGCATGCAATGTCGCACCGGCCGGAACGGTTACCAAACGCTTGGCCGCATCGACGACGATCCCCGTGTCCATGCGAGGCAACACGAGAACGCAGTCGTCGCTCATCGCGATGTCGTTCGGCGAGTGCAGCGCGCCCACGACTCGTACCCGGCGCTGTTCGTACGCGAGACGGGCGACGAGGCGCACGATTTCTGCGGTGGTGGACGGCTGGAAAACCTCGCGCGGCCGGCAGCAATGCTGACGCGACCAGTTGCAGAAGCGGACGTGGGCCGAAGCGGGAAGACGGCTGGAGCCGCCTCGAGAGTGGGGGTGATTCACGCGGGCGCGACCGGCGGAACGATCGCAAGCGCACAAGGTGTTTCACCCGTCGGCGCGATCAAGTCGTTTGTACGTCGCATCGCGTCCGCCCCTGGACGGCGTTCCGTGCCGCTTGGAAGGTTTGATGTAGATCCAATCTTGGTTTTAGTTTTTTTCGAAGGACCAGTTGGGATCAA
>CBINOT010000034.1:0-36030 GCA_966252355.1 uncultured Opitutus sp.
AGCCGGATCATCGATGGACTGACGCTGGTGAAAAACAGCGGCGCGTTGAATGTGGACCTCCAGCACATCTGCGTCACCGGCTGCTCGTATGCCGGCAAGATGGCGCTGTTCTCGGGCGCACTCGACGAACGGATCGCGTTGACCGTCGCCCAGGAATCCGGCGGTGGCGGGGCGACGTCGTGGCGTTATTCGGCGACGGAACCCTCGGGCAGCGTCGAAGGCATCAGCCAGACGAGCCATCAATGGTTCAGCCCGTCGTTGTTCCAGTTCGGCGGCAGCAACGCGTCGTATCTGCCCGACGATCATCACATGCTCATGGCGATGTGCGCCCCCCGCGCGTTGTATTGCACGGCGAATACGGACTACACGTGGCTGTCGAATCCATCCGCGTATGTGTGCGGCCAGGCCTGCGCCAAGACGTACAGCACGCTTGGCATCGCGGATCGGTTCGGATTCAACGTCGATGGCGGCCACGCGCATTGCGCCTTTCCGGCGGATCAAGGCGCCGACATCGCGTACTTTTTGGATAAATTCATGAAGGGGCAGGCGAGCTTGAGTAAGACGATCCGGACCGCGCCGAGCAGCTATTCGACGATCAATTACGCGCGCTGGACGCAATGGTGGGGCACCTCGAATCCCGTGCTGCCGCCCTGACCGGTGGCGCAGAAGCGCCCCCGTTATCGCCCGGGCGTCGCGGCAAGCGACGCCCGGCCAACCGGGCTGACGTCTCGCTTGCCTTTCGTCGCTGCGGAGACAGCGTTCGCTCGCTGACCGGCAGCCTCTCGTCCGCGGAAATGGGCCCAGCCCACCGGTGTTTGCTCAACTCCCTTCACCTGTCTTCCTGCCCGGAGCGTGCGGACCGAGGGCGCTTAATGGAGGAAAGGTATGCCCACTGTATCCCGCAGACTGCCCCCGCAACCGCATCTCGACGTCCCGAAACGCGAGGCGCGCGAACTCCTGTCCGCTTGGCGCAAAGCCGAACCCGCCGCATGCGATCGGATCCGCCGCCGGCATCCGAAATTCAAGGACGCGAACGATGACGCGATCGCGGCTGCGGCCTTCAAGCTCAGCGACGCGCAATGCGTCGTGGCGCGAGAATACGGCTTCGCCCATTGGACGGAGCTGAAAGTGCGCGTCGACGCGAGCGCGACGGCGGCGGAATTGGACCGGGCTATTCGCGCCGATGAGCGGCCAACCGTGGTGCGGTTGGTGCGGGCGCATCCGCCACTTTTGCACGTGCCGGTGGTGAGCGGAAACTGGGGCCCGCCGATGAGCCATGCCGCGAACCTGGGCCGGCTCGAGATCGTGCAGGCGATGGCCCAACTCGGCGCCCGCGATTTTCAACATGCATTCGATCGCGCGCTGCTGCAGGGCCAGCTGGAAACCGCCCGTTGGTTGTACGGTCAGGGTGCCAAGCTCGTGCCGGGAATAATCATGGGCCCCTGCGAAACGCTTAACGCAGCTGGCTTCCGTTTTCTTGTCGAGTTGGGCGCTCCGCTGACGAATCACGCCGGAAATCGGCTCGCGCCTCTGGCATCGGTCTTGGGCACCTATTCGCGCAATCCGCCGGGCAAGCACGCGATTCTCGACCTGCTCGCGGCGCAGGGCATTGCGTGGCCGGACACGCCGACAATGGCTTTGCATCGCGGCGACGTCGCGAGGCTGGAAGATCATCTCCGGCGCGACCCGCGGCTTCTCGAACGGCATTTTTCGCTCCGCGAAATTTATCCGCCGGACTGCGGCTGTTCCGAAAAGCACCCCGGCATGCATTGGACGCCCATCGCCGGCACGACCTTGCTCCATCTGGCAATCGATTTTGGCGAGCGCGAGGTGTTCGACTGGTTATTGGCGCGCGGTGCCGATGTGAATAGCCGAGCGGCGGTGGATGCCGACGGATTTGGCGGACAGACGCCGCTCTTTCACACGGTGGTCAATGGGCCGCGACGCGATCCGGCGATTGCGCCCGCGCTGCTGGCGCGAGGTGCCGATCGTGGCGCGCGTGCGAACCTGCGCAAATTCCTCGATTGGTGCGAAACGCCGCGATGGCATGTCGCGCGCGACGTGACGCCGGAGGAGTGGGCGCACGGGTTTCCCGATCCGAGTTGGGTCGATCAGGACGTCCTCCGCCTCCTCGCCAGACCGGATTGATGTAGAGCGGGGTCTCCGAACCCCGCCCTGCATTTCCATCCTCGAATACAGCGCGCAGCGCCTGGCTGCGCGCGCAACGCCGAGACGGCGAACTCAATTCGCGAGATCCGGTCAGTGGGGGAATTATGCCAACTAAAAGAAATGTCGGAAGCGATCGCGGGCGGGTTTCCTCTCAGCGTCATGAAGTGAGCTACGCCGGTAAGAACCTCGGGCGTGGCGGCGCGGCGCGCGTGCGCAAAGCGAAGAAGTCGCTGGGACGCACGACGCGGCGTTCCGCCGTGATGAAGCGCGCGCGGGCGAAAGCCTGACGTGCGCCGATCGCTTGGCCGCCTTAGTTCGAAACGCACTCGAAGACGTACCGGCCGCTGCCGATCGCGAAAGTCGCGCGGCCGCCGACGGGAGGTAAGCGTGTCACGCCGGGCGCGTGCTCGGCGGGGCGCCCGCTTTCCGTAACCGCCGCGTCCAGGGCCACCGGCAACTGGACGGAGGCCTCGCTGTTGGCAGGCACCGTGACTTCGAGCGCGAGCCGGCCATTCGCGCGGCGCCAACGCACATCGACTTCCCCTCGCACGGAGGTGTAGTGCGCGCGCGCCCACTGCACGTCGCCGACCGGATTTGGTCGCACGATGGTTCGGCCGAACCCCGGCGCGGCAGGATCGGGCGCGAGCCCCGCGAGATCGTGGAAGAACCACTCGATGATCTGGCCGAGCATGAAATGGTTCTGTGATGAGTGGCGCCCTGCGTCCCACGCTTCGGTCAGGCTCGTCGCGCCCTGCGCGAGTTGGTAGCCGTATCCGGGTTTTCCCGTTTGGTTGTTCAAGGCGAAGATCACGTCGGAGCGACCGCCGGCTGCGAGGGCGCGCAGCAAGTAACGATAGCCGACGTCGCCCGCGGTAATCGCGTTGTCGTGCGCGCGCACATCCGCCGCGATCCGATCGACGATCGCCGCCACTTTGCCCTCCGGCACGAGCCCGAGCACAATGGGCATGGAATTCGCCGTCTGTGAGCCGGTGGCATAGTTCGTCTGCGCGGCATCGAAGAAGCGCGCGTTGAAGGCAGCCGCGATTTCCGCCGCCACGGACGCGTAGCGCTGCGCGTCCTGAGTCCGGCCGAGACGTTCGGCAATACGCTGCAGGACGATCGCGTCTTCGTAGTAAGCCGCCGTGGCCGTGAGCGCGATGGGCGTGAGCTGCGCGACCCCCGGACGATTCGGCCCGATGTCGTACCAGTCGCCCAAGCCGAACGAAAGCACATGTTCCTGCGCGCGGGTCGTCAGGTAGGCGAAGTAGCGCTGCATGCCCGCGTAGTGCCGGCGGAGCGACGTTTCGTCTCCGGTCCACACGTATTGCTGCCACGCCGCGAGGATGTAGGCGCTGCCCCATTCCGGGGAGTCGCGGAAACCTTCTTCGAAGCGCACGTACTCGGGTGCGATGTCGGGCACGAGCCCGTTCGGGCGCTGGGCGTCGGCCATGTCGTTGAACCCTTTTGCGTAGAGGCGCGTGAGGTCGAAATGATAGCGGAGCGACGGTCCGTTCAGATGATATTGCTCGAGCCAGCCCAGCCGCTCGCGATGGGGGCAATCGGTGAGCACGCTGACGAGGTTGCTGCGTTGCGCCCACTTCACGAGCGTCGCGATCCGGTTGAACAGCTCGTTCGAGCAGGCGAACTCGCCCGCGGCGGGCGCGTCGCCGTGCACCACGTGCGCCTCGATGCCATCGACGACCGGGAGTTCGGCGCCGTCGGGCGCGGTGCACTCGACTTGGAGGTAGCGCGCACCGTGGTAGAAAAACCGCGGTGTCCACGCTTCGTCGCCTTGGCCGGCGAGCGTGTAGTTCCACGAGGCGTCGTCGTTGGCGGGCCGCGTCGAACCAGCGTCGATGGAGCCGTCGGACTTCAGCAACTCGGCGGGCCGAATCTTGACGCGCGTCCCGGCCGCGCCGTGGACTCGAAGTCGGGGCATCAGCGCCGCGTTCTGGCCGAGATCGTAAACGCAGATCCCGGGCTTGAGTTGTCGTTTCGACATCGGCGACAGCGTTGCCTGCGTACGGATCGGCGGCGCGGCCAGCGAACTGCCGCGCAGCTCGCCGCCGGGCGCAGCCGCGACAACCGCCGCGCGCCAACCCGTCGCATCGAAGCCCGGTAGGTCCCAGCCTTTTGGTTCGCGCTGTGCGTCATAATCCTCGCCGCCAAAAATGTGGGCGAAGGTCGTAGGTCCGGGCGCCACGCGCCAATGCTCGTCGGTGACGATCGTCTCGGTTGTGCCGTCGGCGTATTCGAGGCGGAGCTGCGCGAAGGCGAGCAGAGGACGCGGCGCGCTGACGAACTTGGTGTAGCGGCCCGGCACCGCGGTGACGTTGTACATGCCGCCCGCCAGCGTCAGCCCGATCGCGTTGGCGCCCGGTCGGAGCTGCATCGTCACGTCGTGGGTCGCGTACAAGCACGTGCGGGAAGTCTCGGTCCAACCGGGTTCGAGGAGATTATCCGCCGCGATGGGAACGCCGTCGATCGACAGCGTGTACGAGCCGAGGCCGGTCACGAAAAGCAGGGCGCGACGGACCGGACCTCGCGGCGTGAACTCGCGTCGCAGCAGCAGCGTGTCCGCGGCGCGTGGATTGGCGCCGGGGATTTCTTTGCCGTCGACGACGGCGGCCGCGGCCCAGGGGCCTTCCTCGAGGCTGGCGCTAGCGGTGACCTTGGCGCCGAGAGCGACGTTGCGGCCTTCCGCGATGACTTCAACTTGTCGGAGTGCGAGGCGGCCCAAGGGCGCGGGCGCATCTTCTTCCGCCATCATGCGCAGCTTCGTCGCGGTGATCCGCACGTAGCGCGCGCCGATCTTCGTCACGGGAACGCGAAACCGCGTGAGCCACAAATTGATGCCGTCCTTCGTTTGGTCCGAGACCACGGTCGAATTGGCGAACGATGCGTCGTCGGAAACTTCGATTTTGAACCAGCACGGAAATCCCAGCCGTTCCGAGACCGTGTGCACGAGCGCGTGCAGGACGATCGATTCGAGGGGATAGGAACGGCCGAGATCGAGCGCGATCCACTGCGGCGTGTCCTGGTTCGTGACCGGCGGCGTGCTGAACCCGAGCTTCGTGCGGGTGAGCTGAAGCAGTGCTGGGTCGGTGATCCATTTCGCGGCCCAATCGGCGCGATTCGCGACGCCCATCGTCCATGTGCCGATTTGGCTCCACGCGGACGGCTGGTCGTCGGCGTCCCACGCGCGCACTCGCCAGAAAATGCGCTCGGCGGTTTGCAAGGGCTGCCCCGCATATGCGATTTCGAATTGCGCGTTGCTCGCGACGCGCCCGCTGTCCCAACGATCGGCGCGATCGGAAAGGAGTTGCTCGCGCGTCGAGGCGACTTGTACCTGCCACGCGGTCTGACGCGCCCCGCGGGCCACGCTGGTCAATTGCCAGGAAAGTCGTGGCGGCGAGGAGTCGATGCCGGTCGGATTCTCGGCCCAGTCGCAACGGAGATTCGTGACAAGCAGGGCGGCGGAGCAGGGGAACGCGATGAAAAGGGCGAGGCCGTGGATCAGCCACCACGTGAGGGGACGACGCGCGAAAAGAAGACGGTTCAGCATGAGAGAGTTCAAGGGAGGGCAGGGGTTCCATGCCCGGTCGTCAGATCGATTCTCGTGATGGATTGCTTGCGGCGGGGTACGGAGCCGTCGCCTGGTCGCTTCATTTCGCCGCCGATGTGAACGCGATCGGCTTTGCCGCGCCGGGGGCGAGATCGACGTCCACGCTTTTGTCCCCGTAGCGTACGGTCGTATGCGTGCCGCCGACACTCCGAATCGTTGCGTGCGTGAGCGCTCCGCCGGACCATGCGAGTTCGACCTCAAAGCCGCCGCGGGTGCGCAGACCGCGCACGGAACCGTCGGCCCAGGCTCGCGGCAACGTCGGGAGAAGGACGATTTCATTCGGCGTGCTTTGCAGCAGGAGCTCGGCGATGGCCGCGGTGCCGCCGAAGTTGCCGTCGATTTGGAAAGGGGGATGCGAATCGAAGAGATTCGGGTACGTGCCGCCGCTCCATTGCTTTTTGCTCGTGTTCGCCGTGGCCGGCTTGAGCGCCTCGCGCAGAATGGCGTGAGCGCGTTCGCCGTCGCGGAGCCGGGCCCATAGGGCGAGTTTGAAGGCGAGGCTCCAGCCCGTGCCGGCGTCGCCACGCACGTCGAGCGTCTTCCGCGCCGCGGCGGCGAGATCGGGCGTGCGGCGCGGATCGATTTCGTCGCCAGGATAAAGTCCCCACAGATGCGATACGTGCCGATGATGCGGATCGGGTTCGCGATATTCCTCCAACCATTCCATGACGCGCCCGTCCGAGCCGATGCGCGTCGGGGCGAGCCGGGCGCGTTTCGCAAGCAGCTCTTCGCGCAGCGGGGCGTCGACGGCGAGAATCGCCGACGCCTCAGCGCAGGCCTCGAATAGGTAGCGCAGCAACTGCATGTCCGCCGTCGGCCCCATGCAGACGTGGGCTTGTTTGCCGTCCGCGGTGAGGAAGGCGTTCTCGGGCGAGTTCGACGGCGCGGTGACGAGCCAGCGATGCGTCGGCTCCTCGATCAGCATGTCGTCGTAGAAGAGCGCGGAGCCTTTCAGGATCGGGTAGGCCCACGCCAAAAATTTCTTATCGCCCGTGAACAGGTAGTGATCCCACAAGTGCTGGCACAGCCACGCGGAGCAGGACACGGTGGAGCCCCAGCTGGCGGATTCGCCGGGCGAGGTGAACCCCCACGGATTTCCGAGGAGGAAGGCAACCCAGCCGCGCGCATTGTAATAGGCTTTCGCGGTTTTCTCTCCGGGCTCCTGCAACGACGAGATGAAGGCGAATAACGGCTGGGCGAGCTCGCTCAGGTTGCACACCTCGGCCGGCCAGTAGTTCATCTGCACGTTGATGTTCGTGTGCCAGTCGCAATTCCACGGGGTTTGGATCCCCTCGGCCCAGATACCTTGGAGATTCGCGGGCAAACCGCCGGGGCGGGAGGCCGAGATCAGCAAGTAACGCCCGAAATTGAAATAGAGCGTCGCGAGCGAGGGATCGGCCGCACCCGCGGCAAATGCGGCCAGGCGCTCCGGCGCGGGTTTCGCGGCGCTTGTCGCGTCGGGACTTCCAAGTTGAAGCGCGACGCGATTGAAAAACGTACGATACCCCAGGACGTGTTCGCGGCACAACTGGTCGTACGATCTCGCGCTGGCGGCAGCGAGGTCCGCGTCGGCAGCCGCGCGTGCGTCGTTCACGCGTCGTCCGGCGAACGTGCGAATATCCGTGGCGGCGGTGATGAACAGGACGGCTTCGTCAGCGCCGCGCACCTGCACGGTGTTCCCGGCGATCGTAACCTTGCCGCCCCGTGCAATGACACGAAGCCGTGCCGCGTAGCGGACGCCCTCGGTGCCGTTGTGGCCGTCGTTCAATTGACCGAACATCACGAGCCCGTCGTCGCCGGCGGCTTGGACCGTCACGCGCTCGGGCCGGGAGAGCTGGGCGTCGAAGCCGATGCGATGCGCCGCGTTCGCACTGAGGCGGACGACAATCGCTTCGGCCGGCGCGCTGACGAACGACTCGCGCGTATAGGTCGTGCCATCTTGCTCGAATGTCACGCTGCACACCGCATCGGCGAGATCGAGCTCGCGGCGATAATGGGTGGCCGCGCCCGTTGCGTCGACGAAGTTCAGCGTGAGATCGCCGAGCGTTTGGTAACAGCCGAAGGGCACGTTCGCGCCGGACCCGAAGCCCGAGCCTTTTCCGGCGCACGTGAAGTGGGCGTTCACAAGCGCCTCTGCCTCGACGTTCTTTCCTTCGAGCAGCAGCCGGCGAATCTCCGGGAGCGAAGCGGCCGCGTCGGGCCGGTCCGCATCCTGGCGCGAGCCCGACCACATGCCGCTTTCGTTCAGCAGAATCCGCTCCCGCGCGGGGCCGCCGTAAATCGAGGCGCCGAGCCGGCCATTCCCGAGCGGGGTTGCTTCGAACAGGTGCTCCGCGGGCTCGCTCAGCCAGACGTAGCGCGCCTCGGGCGGCGGCGAGGCGTGCGCGAGGCGAAGCGCGGCGGCGCTAAGTAAAAAGAAAGCAAGGCGTTGACGTGGACGCATAGGCAGGAAGGGCGTGAGGAGTTGAAACGCGTGCACCAGGACGCGTTTCGTGGGGTTGAAGTCGCGAACGGATCGGTTGCAACTCGCAGAACTGGCGGCTCGCGGCCAAGAGTGAATATGCTCCATCGCTCGGAGGCGCAGTGTCGCGAGCGCGCGGCGGTGATGCGAGTCATTATCCGCGGACGAAGGCTCGAAAAAATCGCGCGCAATTCGCTGGTGCGACACGGTCGTGGGCAAAATTGTACTGTCCGATACGCGGCGCGTTGTCTGTCGCCACGGACAAGTTCGAACTCATCGCACCCCCTCGTATCCGGCCTCGTTTTTCGTCGACCGTGCAGCAGTCATACCGTGTGCCGCGGATGCTGTCACTGCGCGACGAACCCCGAACCTGCCTCCTCTCGCGCCGCCTTTGGCTCGTCGTTTTTTCTCATTATCCAAATGTATCGTAGCACGATGCGTCTCTAGATCGGCGTCGTTCTAATCCGCGTTTGCCCGGCATTCCGGCGTTGAGGCGCCCGGCCTTCGATCCCCTGCCACGCCGCGACGCGAGGGCGGAGAACTTTTCCAGCGCAAGAACCCATGACCTCAATGACACCCGATAAACCAATGACCCCATGTCGACAGCGCCTCGTGATGTGTGCGTTGCTCGCGATGTTACCGATGGCGCTTCAGGCGCAGTCCGCGTCGACGGCTTCGGCCGATGCCTCGACTCTGGCGAAGTACGACAAGAATAAAAACGGCCGCCTCGATGCCGACGAGCGGGCGACGATGCAGGCGGATCAGGCCAGAGCGGCCAAAGCCGCGTCCACGTCGCCGACCGAAACGAAAGCGGAGGACGTTGTGAAGCTCTCGCCCTTCGAAGTGTCCGGCGCCGGCGACCAGGGCTATTATGCCGCGAACACGATGTCCGGCACGCGGTTGAATTCGAAGCTCGAGGACCTCGGCGCTTCGATCTCCGTCGTGACCAAACAGCAGATGGAGGACTTCGCGCTGCTCGATATCAACGACATCTTCCTCTACGAGGCTAGCACGGAAGGCACCGGCAATTACACGTCGTTCGAAGTGGATCGCAACGGCGTCGTGCTCGACAACGTCGCCGCCGACCCGAACAACGCGAATCGCATTCGCGGCATCACGTCGGCGAATCAATCGCGTGGCAACTTCGGCACGAGCGGTCGCGTTCCGCTGGATCCCATCGACATGGATGCCGTCGAAATCAGCCGGGGACCCAACTCGGGCATCTTCGGCCTCGGGAATGCCTCCGGCACCGTGAACATCATTCCGGCGTCGGCGAATCTGCAGCGCGAGTCGACGCATATCGAGGGCCGCGTCGACAGCTTCGGCAGTCAACGCATCGCCTTCGATCTGAACCGGCCGCTGCTCAAGAACAAGTTGGCGATCCGCGGCAGCGCGGTCTTCCAGCAAGACGAGTTCCAGCGCAAGCCGTCGGTGGCGCGCAGCAAGCGCTACAACGGCATGATCACGTACCGCCCGTTCAAGGATACGACGATTCGCGGCAGCGTTCAGTACTACGAGTCGTTCGATCGCCGCCCCAATGCCATTTTGCCGCGCGACGGCATCAGCTACTGGGAACAAAGCGGCAAGCCGACCTGGAACGCCGCCACCGCCACGGTGACGCGTAACGGCGTGAACACCGTCGTGCCCTTCAATAGCAATCAAGGCACCGAAACGACGGCGCTCGGGCCTGGGCTCGAGTCGGGCGGTTCCGGGCTTTACGCGCGGCCGAGCATTTTCATCAATCCGGACGGCAGCGTGGGATTGTGGGAGGTGGGCCGGCAAAGTTCGACGGATCCGATCACGACCTCGCCGACCTTCGGCCAGCCGACGCCCGATCGCCAGCAGGGCAACGCGCGGCTCGTGGAAGCGGCGCCGCCGCCGAAGGGCGGTCCGTTGTGGGCGACGGCCCCGAGCATCACGGACCGGTCGATTTACGACTGGACCTCGATCAATCTCGCCGCGCCGAACTGGCGCCAAACGCGCAACCGCACGTTTACGGTCGAATTGGAGCAGTTCTTCTTCCGCACCAAGCTGCAGCTCCTCGGTTTGCAGCTCGGCTGGAATCGCGAGGAAGGCACGAACTACAATCGCAACTTCATCGGCCAAAACGGCAGCTCGCCGATGATCGTGTACATCGACGTGAACCAAGTGCTGCCCGACGGAAATCCGAATCCCTTTTTCGGCAAACCGTACATGAATTCGCTCGAGCCGACGGCGACGCGGAATCCCATTTCGCGCGACACGTTTCGCGGGCAGCTGGCGTATCAGCTCAACTTGGCGGATCAGAAAAACCTCTTGCGGTGGTTGGGGAACCACACGCTCTCGGCGTACGGCGAATACAAGAACAACTTCAGCGCGAATTACGGCTATCGGGACGCGATCGTCGATCCGCATGCTTGGATTCCGGAGGGAAGCGCTCGGGCGGCTGGCGTGACGGCGGCGCGCGGTTACTACCGCTACTACATCGGCGACGCGAACGGCGACGACATCGATGTCGCTCCGCCGGACTGGCGCGGCCTCAGCGGCACATACCCCATGCGGTGGTGGAACGCGTCGACCGGGCAGTGGTTCAACGAAAACGCCACCATCGGCGAAGCGTATCAAGGCGGCACGCAGGTCTTGCGTAATGTCATCAAGACCGAGGGCGCGGTGCTGCAGAGTCACTTCCTTCAGGATCGCGTCGTGACCACGTTTGGCATTCGCAAGGACGAGAACTTCAATCGCCGGTCGAGCGGCGCTTCGGTGGCGCCGGACGGCATTGGGCTCAGCCTGACGAATCGGACGTGGCCGACCGATTGGACGCGTCGCGACGGTCGCACCAAGACCGGTGGCGTCGTGGTGAAGCCGCTGCGTGGCTGGCGCTTCATGAACGATGCGGCCGGACGCGGCGGCCTCCTCGGGTTCGTGGCCGACGCGGCGCGCTCGCTCGATGTGTATTACAACCGATCCGACAGCTTCCTGCCGTCGACCCAGGCGCACAACTTGATCGGCGACGTTCTGCCCGACCCGGGCGGCAAGGGTAAGGATTACGGCTTCGGCATCACGATGTTCGATGGGAAGCTGTACCTGAAGTTCAACAAGTACGACAACGTGCAGACGAACTCGCGGGTCGGCGATGCCGGCACGATCGCCTCGCGCGCGTCGCGCATCGACTTCAGCAACACGAGCGGCGGCAGCGACCGGTTCAACCTCTACCGGAACGAGCTGTCATGGGTGGCGCAGGCGAATCCGACGTTCACGCAGGCGCAGATTGCCACGGAAGTCGCCAAGCAGATGGAGCTGCCGGAAGACTTCCTTGCCAAGCAGAACGAGCTGCCGATCTCGGATACGTCCGACGTGACGTCGCGCGGCAAGGAAATCGAAATCAACTTCAATCCGAACCGCTACCTTCGCAGCAAGGTCACGATCGCACAGACGCAGACGATCGATAATCACCTCTCGCCGGCAATCCAGCAGTACATCGATTCGCGTTGGTCGGTGTGGCAGAAGATCGTCGATCCCAACACGCGTGCGGCGGGACCCGATGGCTTGCTCAACACCGCGGACGACACATTCCAAAAATGGTGGACGACGAAGTATGGCGGCACCTCGCCGGAAGATTTCTTTCTCGGGAGCGTGCAAGCGCCGTACAAGCTGGCGGTCGCGAACGAAGGTAAAACCAAGTCGCAGATTCGCGAGTGGCGCCTGAATGCATTCGGTTCACTGGGGCTCGGCATGGTGTCGAGCAACCGGTTTCTCCAGCGGATGACGGTCACGGGTGCCGCGCGTTGGGAGGACAAGGCGTCGATCGGATATCGTACGCTCGCCAACGATCCCAACGCATACGATCCGAACGGGGCGATATACGATCAGCCGCACTGGTATTTCGACGCCGGTCTGCAGTACACGCAGAAGATCTACTCGAATCGGATCTCGATGCGCCTGCAGCTGAACGTCCGCAACCTGACGGAAGACGGCCGCATCCAGCCCGTCGCCGCGCTGCCGAACGGCCAGCCGCACTCTTACCGTATCGTCGACCCACGGCTGTTTATTTTAACCGCGAGCTTCGACCTGTAAGCGAAGGCGATTTCGTTCGTTTCAAGGCCGGTCGATTGCGACCGGCCTTTTTCGCGCTCGCGTGCCTGCGTCGCCCGCGTCGCGTGAACCGGCGACCGATTACGCCACGACCCGGCGCCCAACGACGCTGAGGTCGCGTTCGACGCCGTCGAGCACGCCGACGCGAGGGAAGTGTCCCCATTGGGCGAAGCCTTCGCGGTAAAAGAGCTGCAAGCTCGGTTCATTGTGCGCCCAGATGAAGCCGAGCAGCGTATGCACGTCGCAGAACGGCGCGCCTTGAATCATGCGCTGCAGCAGCCAGCGGCCCAGCCCACGGCGCCGATGGCTCTCCGCGACGTAAATGCTCACCTCCGCGGTTCGATCGTACGCGGGCCGGCCATAGAAGGAGTTGAGACTGAGCCAGGCGCAGACGTTCCCGCGATCTTCGACGACCCAAAGCGGACGCGTCCGCGGAGTGTGCGACTGAAACCAGGACAGCCGGCTTGCCACCGTCACCGGCTCGGTGTCCGCCGTGACCATTCGTCCCGGAATCGTTGCGTTGTAGATGGCGACGATCGCCGGCAGATCGGATTCGCTCGCATCGCGCAGCGTCATGTCAGGCGGCAGCATAGGCGGGGGGAGTTAAGGCGGCAGTGGCGCGCTGAAGCAATACGGACGTATGACGGTCGGAGCGAAATGTAGGGTTCGGAGACCCCGCCCTACATCGATCTCAATCCGATCCGGTTTATTCGAAGCTAAAGCCGATTTCGCCGACAGGTGTTTTGCCGTGCCAGCGCAGTAATTTGCCGCTGGCGGTATCGAAATTCAGGCTGAGGTCGAAGACCGCTCGGCGAGCGAGACCGGTCCCGGTCGGAACATAGCGATAGCGCATCACCGTCGCGGCGCCTTCCTCGTGCCGCTCGGATGGCCGCCCGAAGAGCTTGTCGATCGCGGGCAAGCTGGGTTGGGCGGTCGCGAGCTGGGCTTCGACACTGCGCTTGTCGCGATCGACTTTCGCCCCGCCAAGGCTGCGAAGGAGATCGAGCAAGAACGATTTGGGCATCAGCTCGAAGTAACGCTCCGGAATCGAAACCCGCGCGAGCTTGTCGTCGACGAACATCAGGTCGACGACGATATCGAAGACGCCCGTTTCCTGCACGTCTGCGGGGAGCTGTTTGATCCAACGCACCCGCCACTGTTCGGCCTGGCCGACGCGTTTCGTTTGCTCGGGCAGCAGGCCGATCCAACGCACGTCGCCGGTGAGCAGCACCGGGTTACGGCAGGCGATCCGCACCCCATCGTCAGTCTCGACCGTGAAGTTGCGGTCGAACGCTGCGATCTGGTGCTTCAGCTCGAGCAGGCGCAGGTAAACGCAGCCGCTCGCCAGGAGGGCGACCGCGACGATCAGGATCGCCGCGAGCAATGGCCTTGCTCGCGGGCGCGTCCTCATTTCTTCGCGGCGGCTGGCGGCGTCGACGGAGAGGCGGGCGACGTCGCGGAGGTCGTCGGCGCGGTCGACGACGATTTGGGACTGGCGGTCTTGAGGAACTGCATCTTCGCGACGATATCGTCGAGTCGTTGCCGCAGCAACTGGTCCTCTTCGGCCGTCGTTTTCTTGTACGCCTTGCCTTCGATCACGCGCTCCGCGAGTTCCGTGCTGATCACGAAGACGTAGCCGGATTTCACGAAGAGCAAATTGCCGCGCTTGGCCACCGGCACCCGGTCGCTGGCGCCGAGTTGTGCGACCCGATCCATGAACATGGAGCCGCCGGGAAGAAGCAGGTAGGCAACCAGCGCGCCGTCCATCGTCGTGGGCGCAAATTTCGCGCTTTCGATCTGCACGCCTTCCAGCGTGCGGCGAAAATCCTCGAGGATGAAATTCGTAAAGAAATAGATCAGGTATTCCTTCGTGCCGCGGGTCGACATCTCCCACCGCTGCGTCGCGTCCTGCGGAAATGCCGCGATGCTCACGTGGACGTTGAACGCGTCCTGGAAGGTGACGACGTTGGGCGTGTCGGTGATTTCGCCGCCCAGCTCCGGCAGGACCGGGATGGAAACCTTGAACGCCCCGGTCGGCGAAACGTAGGTCCGACCTTCCACGCGACCGTGGAGCCCTTGAGCGTCTTGAGCTCGAAGCGCGAGGGCGCTGATGAGAAACGCGACGGCGATGAGGATTCGTGACATGTCGAAAAGGTTAACTGAGTAGCGGCGCGGACGAGCCTTTCAAGCCAACGGTGAGAGCGAGCCGGACAGCCGGATCCACCAGTCGACTGGAATCGCTTCGGGCCGGGTCTGTTCTGAGAGGCCCGCTTGGGCGAGAAGTTCCCGCCACGTCTGCGGATCCGTGTCGGGGAGCCGGCTGCGCAGGAGCGCGCCGATTTGTTTTCGGCGCTGCTGAAAGCAGGACCGGATCAGCGCCTTCGCCCTCGGGGGAAAGACGAACGGCTGCGGCTTCCGGACGAGGTTGAGCAGATGCGATTCGATGTCGGGCCGGGGAAAGAAACACGACGCCGCGACCTTATGCCCAGGCGCGACGTCGTAGGCCGCCTGGAGGAAGATCGAAATGGCGCCGAACGATTTCGAGCCGTGTGCCGCGGCGTACCGTTGCGCCGCTTCCTGTTGGAGCATCAGCACCATTCGTGTCGGCAAGGGACCCTCCAACACCGCATCGAGCCAGGGGGTGGCGATCGCGTAAGGCAGGTTCGCGACGATCTTGTACCCGTTCGCGGCGCGTTCCCGCGGCAGCGCCGCGAGCGGCACCTCCACGGCATCCGCCTCGACGAGGTGAAACGCGTGATCGAAGCGCGGCGCGAGCGTGGCGAGCAGATGCGCGTGCAGCGTCCGGTCTTTTTCCACCGCCCACACTTCGGCGCCCGCCTCCAACAGCGCGGCGGTGAGAGTGCCCAGGCCCGGCCCGACCTCGACCACGGCGTCGCCGGCGACGATTTCGGCCAGTTCGAGGGATTTGCGGACGATATTGCCGTCGACGAGAAAGTTCTGCCCCAGGAATCGTTTCGGATGGTGACCCAGTTGCGCGAGCAAGTCCCGGGTGGCGCTGGGGGAGAGAGGCATGACGATCGGGCGATCGACGAACGGACGGGGGCTTAGACGCTACGAAAAGCCGCGATGAGCGCGCCTGGATCCGGCGCCTTCATCAAAGCCTCGCCGACCAGCACCGCGTGAGCGCCAGCGGAGCGAGCGCGCCGCGCGTCGTCGGCGGTGAAGATGCCGCTTTCGCTGACGGCGATGACGTCCGGCGGGAATTGCGGGATCAAGCGTTCGCTCAGGCCGAGGTCGGTTTTGAAAATCGCAAGATCGCGATTGTTGACGCCGATGATTTTCGCCCGATGGCGGAGCGCCCGTTCCAATTCCGCGTCGTTATGGATTTCGAAGAGCGCATCGAGGCCGGCGGCCTGCGCCGCGGCATGCAGCGTCGCGATTTCGTCGTCGGTCAACGCGCGAACGATGATCAAGATGGCGCTCGCGCCCGCTTCGCGCGCCTCGAGCACCTGCAGCGGGTGCACCATGAAGTCCTTGCGCAGACAGGGGCGAGCGGGGGGCGCCGACGCGAAGTGAGCGGTAACGCCGCGCAGGTCGTCGAGCGTGCCGCCGAAAAACTTCGTGTCGGTCAACACCGACAACGCGTCGGCGCCGGCGGTCTGGTAACGTTTCGCTTGGTCGACGGCAGACGCACCCGCCTTGATATCGCCCGCCGAAGGCGAGCGGCGCTTGATTTCCGAGATCACGCCCAGCCGGCCATCCGAACGCCGCAAGGCGGCCGCAAACGAAGGCGGCTTGGGCAAGGCGGCGTTGGCGCGGGCCAAATCGGCTTCGGAAACGTCGCGCAGCTTCGGCGCGATTTCCTGCCGTTTCCAAGCCATGATTTCGGTCAATTTATCGGACATCGATGGCCCACGGAAAACACGGAAACCGCGGAAGACAAAGCCGAAAGTGAGGCGCAGGGAGCCCAAAAACGTTCCGCGCATCGCGGATGCGTGGCGAACCGGCAAACGTCCCCGGCTTTGATTCGTGTAATTCGCGGACTTCGCGGGCCGTCGATCGAGAAGGAAAGAATTTTGGTGTCTTCGTTCGGATTCGTCGGCTACTTCTCGCCCTATGAGCGCGATCGACGATTTGCGGCAAACGATGGCCCGGCTCCGGGCTCCGGACGGTTGCCCCTGGGATCGGGAGCAAACCCATGCGACGCTCGTGCGTTGCCTGATCGACGAGGTGAGCGAGCTGATCGAGACCATCGATCGCGGCGACTATCCGCACATGCGCGAGGAACTCGGAGATGTCCTGATCCAGGTGGTTTTCCACGCGCAGATCGCGGCGGAGCGGGGCGAGTTCAACTTCGACGACGTCGCCCGGGACATCAACGACAAGCTCATCCGGCGGCATCCGCATGTGTTCGGGACCGGCAAGCTCGATACCTCCGAGCAGGTCCTCGCGAAGTGGGAGGAAATCAAAGCCACCGAAAAAAAGAACGGCCCTGCGCCCCAAGGCCCGGCCGTTTTCAAAGACCTGCCCCCGCGCTTGCCGGCGATCATGTTCGCGGAGGCGGTTTGGAAGCAGATCGAGAAAAAGCAGCTGCCGGCCGAGGGCGTGGTCGATGTGGCGCAAATAAAAGCGCTGGGCCGGCAACTCGACGAGGCGACGCTGGGGCGGATGTTGTTCGAACTCACCGCTGCCGCGCGGGAAAAGGGCCTCGATCCCGAGGGCGCGCTGCGGCTGCACGCGACGAAAGTCATGCGCGGCGTCGAGGCAAAGGTCGCCACAAAGTGAAGGCGCCCTGGCGGAGCCTGATGTCCTCATCGGGAGGGGTCGGCTCATCATGAATTAACCACCGAAGCCTCCGCATGTGCGCGACAGATGATCCTTCGAATAAGACTCCGAGCACCATCGTGGAGGTGCCCGCCAAGGTCATCGACGAATGGTGGGCGCCATTCGAGGCGCACCTCGCGCACGAACGCCGTTGCTCCGCCTACACGGTGCGCAACTACCGGCAGGCGTTTGACGATTTCTATCGCTGGCTCGCCCGGAGCGGCTGGTGGAGCCGCGGCTTCGAAGCCCTGACCTCGCGCGAAATGCGCGACTTCGTGATCGAAGCGCAACATCGGTTCGATCGCCGGACCCTGCACAATCACGTCTCCGGGCTGAGGACGTTTTTTCGGTATTGGATGCGCGGCGGCCGGCTGACGAGAAATCCGTTCGCCGGGGTACCGCTGCCGAAGCTGGAGAAGCGGCTGCCGAAGTTTCTGACGGAGGAGCAAATGAAGCTCTTGCTCTCGGGACCGCAGCGGCTGCTGGAAAACGAAGCGATCGACGCGCACACGGCTTGGCGCGATCGGCTCGCGATGGAGTTGCTCTATGGCGCGGGCTTGCGTGTCAGCGAGCTGGTCGCGCTGAATTATGGCGCGATCGATTTTTCGTCGGGCGTCGCACGCGTGCTCGGCAAAGGGCGGAAAGAGCGGCTTTGCCCGCTCGGACGCATGGCGCTGGCCGTGCTCGCAAAATTTCGCGACGAGTTCGCACGCGCGCCCGGCCCAAGCAGCGCGGTGCTCGTCAATCCCGATGGCTCGCGCATGAGCGTGCGGGCGGTGCAGCTGATGTTGAAACGGTACCTGGCGCTCGCCGGCCTGCCGGAAGACCTCACGCCGCATAAACTGCGGCATAGCTACGCGACGCACTTGTTGAATGCCGGGGCCGATTTGCGGCTGGTGCAGGAGCTGCTGGGGCACGCGCAGCTGGCGACAACCCAGGTGTACACGCACGTCAGCGTCGCGCGCTTGAAGGAAATCTACGCCCAGGCGCATCCGCGGGCGTGAGGGGCTGCCCGCAAGAAACATTGTAGCTGGGGTGCTGGGCCCCGGCGAATCGACGTTTGATGCCACGTAATCGTCCGTTCGCGCCGGCCTCTAGCCCGCAAATTTCATACTCCAAACGATCACAAACGTTGGGTCACAGCGCACACCGAGCGCTGACACAGAGTTCACAGAGACTAATCCACGAGCGCTGATTGCCCCAACGATCTGGGCTCGGCATGGCCAGCGACACCCACGGTCGACGTTGGGTGCCGTCGACGCACGCTACCAGGTCAGGCGTCGTGCGGAGCTGTTGCCGGCGGCGTCGTAGAGCGTCACTTCAACCGACGTGGCGTTCGAAATGCGGGCGAGCGGTATATCCAGCGCAAACGTCTCCTCCCGACCGTCACGCACGCCGTCCGCCGGTTGCTCGACCGTTTCGCGTACGCTGTTGTTGAAATTGAACTCGACCCCGTCGAGCAGCGAAAGCTGGTCGCGTCCGCGGACCGTGATCACGACCGAGTCGGCGTTCCGTTTCGCTGTCGCTTCCATGATTTCGGGTGCGGTGTGGTCGATGATGAGGTCGTCGGTCTCGAAGGTTTGAGTGAGCCGCTCTTCGACGACCCGCGGCGCCGTTTCTTTGGCGACGAGCCGGGTGAAGTACACGCCGTCGGGCAGATGCGCGGTGTCGAATTGCGCATACGAGTCCTTCGTATTGGCGACGACGTCGATCCAGCGATCGTCGCCCTCGCGGCGGATCGAAAACGTCGAGGTGAAGGTGTCGCCCTCGGCGTCGACGATCGTCCAGAGGACGACCTGGGCGCCGGGTTGCGGGACGATCTGGCTGCTGGGGAAACTGCCCTTGCGTTTGTCATCGTCTCGGGGCGCCGATTGCAGCAATTGGCTGAGCGAAACGATGGGCGAGGGCGGTTGCTCGGGCGAAACAACGAGCCCGAATCCCGGCGAGAGCAGGCGAAAATCCTGTAATTGCGGCCGATGATTTTGCGGCAAGGCGAACAACGCGGCGCGGTCGATCTCCACCGTGGTACGCGGCTCAGCCGCCGTCTCTTTCGTGCGATCGGGCGCGGCAGCGGGCGGTGCGAGGCGAATCCGCAATTTCGCGCCACGGCCGCGTAGATGCGCGGCGCGCCAGCCGCCGTCGGCTTCGAGCTTCAGCGCCGTCCAGGGCGTCCAGCCCTCCACTTCATCGGTCGCATTGCTCGTGCGTGCTTCGACCGTAATCTCGGAAGCGGCGAGGTTGCGCAGCCGGTTGAAACGCAATGCGCCGAGCGCGGCGGGCGCGGCGAGATCGATGCGCCGCGTTTCGGCTTCGCGCGTCCCGGTGGCGGCAAAGTCGAGCAGCGCGAGTCCGGGCGCGTTGTTGCGGAGCACGAGGAATTTTCCCGCGGCGCCATGGAGCGGCACGAGGCTGTTGAGCTGCGCGGAGATGCTGCCGGCAAAGGTCAGAGACAGTCGCGCTTTCAGATCGAAGCCGACCAAGTCGCCGGTATCGCCGCCGGCCATCACCAGCGTGTCGCCCAGGCGGGCGAGGCGATAAAACGCGGCGCCGGAACGGGAGGTCAGCGTCTCCGCGAAGCCATTGGCGGGAAACCAAACCAGCGCGCTGCGGCCGCTGAATTTGTCAACCTGCACGGGAGGCGGCGGCGCTTCGGCGGGCTCGCGTTCTTTCGTGGCAGTCGCGGACGGCGAACGCGACGGGCTGGGCGTGATGCGCGTTTCGCCGCTCGTCGCGGAAAAGACGACGGTCGCGTAGAGGTCGCCGTTGGCTTGGGGCAGCAGGTCGGTGACCTCGGCATCGCGGTTCTCCTGCAGGATGACCGGCGCGCCGCCCGCGGCGGGGAAGGTGTAGATGTTTCCTTTCGGAGCGGAGCCCGCGACAATTTTGCCGTCAGCCATCGCGGCAATCCGACGCACATTCCGGTCGCGAATCTCGCCGAAGACCGAGATTCCGCGATCGGCCAGAATTTTGGCGTCGGTGATCTTGTCGGCGATGATGCCCACGGTCGCGAATTTCTTCAGATCGATCTTGTAGATCCGGCCGGGATTGCCGGTGGCCGCGAGCACCGTCTGCGCGTCGACGACGAGAAGGTCGAAAATCGAGTCGACCGGCAGCACCGCCCGCGCGAGCGGTTTTCCCTCGCGGATGAGGTAGAGGGCGCCTTTCGGCGACGTTCCTGCCAAAACGGTGCCGTCGGCGAGCGCCTTGACCGCGAAGACCTGCGGGTCGTCGAGCTTCACCAGGTCGCGCGCGGTAAACGTCGCGTTCGCGGCGTTGAGCGTGATCTCGACGATTTTGCCTTCCGGGCCGGTGCCGAGCAGGAACTTCGCGGGATCGGCGGTCGGCTCCAGGCACCACAAGAGGTCCGCCGGAGCGGACGCGTTCAATTCGGTCAAGGTCGGTCCGCCCACGAGCCGGCCATCGGAACGCGTGGCGAGCCCCTTCAGATTGCGGCTCGGCACATCGCGGAAAAAGTCCACGTCGAATTTTTTCGACAGGGGATCGGCGAGGGCGCCGCAGCAGACAAAGAGGGTGAGGGCAGCGGCGACAAGGAAGCGAGAGGGCATGACCGATATCACGTACGAGTTATGAGCTACGACCGCCATTAAGCAAACCGCCGAACCGGCAGCCGACGATCACAAATCCTCGGCGCTCGCGCCGCGCCGTCAGTCGACGACCTGCAGCGGACGGCGGACCACCGAACCGAAGAGCTTGCCGCCGAGCAGATGACGCTCCCAGAGCGGCATCATCGCTTCGCGCTTATGGAAACGCGCCTCGTCGGCGCCGCGCGCGATGCGTTCGATCGAGCCAGGGGCATCGGGCGTCGCCACCGTCTGATCGCTGAAGAGGGCGGCACGTTCGACGACGGCGAGGCACACGCCATCGCTCGGCCGATTGTCGCGCATGGCGGCGAGATACGCCTCGAAACTGCGCAGTTCGGACGCCGCGATTTGCCGCGGGCGGCCGGTCAATTCGTCCATGGCGCGGCCGGGGGCGAGCACCACTTCGAGCTGCTTGCCGATCCACGCGGGATCCACCGGCAAGTCCACGATTTCGCGATGCGCGTCGCCTTGCCAGTCGCGCCACGCGATCGTCGCTTGGATCGTGTCGCCGCCGCGCGTCATCGCGCGCGACAACTGGAAAACGTCGAGCGTCACCGCCGGGTTGGCGTCGAGCGGCTCGATGGAAAAGGAGACGTGATCCGGGAAAGTCTTCGCGTACGGGTTCTGCAAGTTCGCCGCGAGATTTTGCACGAATTCGTTCAGACCTTGCGCGAAACCTTGGGGACCGGAATACAGCGTTTGAAACGCCAGCTTTTGAGCGGCGGGAAACTGCACGTCGCTGGAGAGCCGGAAGCCGTTCGCGAGCCCGGCGTCGTTCGAACCGAGAATCGCTTGGCTGACGCCGGTCGCCACCAGCACCGGCGTGAGTTGCTGCTGACGAGCGACGGAAAAATGCAATGTGCGTGGGGGCGCCTTGCGGGTGTCCACAGTCACATCGACGTCGATCATTTGCGGCCCTGGGCCGAGCGTGCCCGAGATCGCCGATAGACGATCCTGCGTGATCGTGCCGATGACGGCGCCGGTGTTCGCGACCTTCATCGACTGCATGTTCGAAGGGAGAATCGTGACGACATCGGCGGCGCACATCGGCAACGCGACCTCGCCCAGCGACAGCATGGGATGGCCGAAAGCGGTGATGCGCTGGCCGTCTACCCGCGATACCGTGCCGGTGCCGGCGAGCGTGATGTCACCGGTGGCCAGGGCGACGGACACCGCGGCGCCCGGCTCCATCGTCGTTACCGTTCCCGAGTTTTCGGAATTCTGCAGCTTCGCGCTCGCCGCGTCGGTCGAGCCTTGCGTGCTGCCGCCGAGCGCAATTGTCGTGATGCCCAAAGCCGAAAACCGCGGACCGAACAATTCGGTGACGACGGGGCTCAGGCCGCCGAGCGTGAAAACGGGTTGGATCGGTTGGTAAGGAGAGGCCGAGTCGGTTCGAGTGACGAGGGTGACGGCGTTGCTTTCGCCGCGAGATTGGGCGCTGGCGAGATGCGCATCCTCTCGGATTGCCCGGTCCTTGACTTCGATGAGATCGGCGACCGGCGTGAAGCCCGCGTACCGCACGGTTTCGAAACGTTGCAGTTGATAGCTCAGGGCTCCCGCGAGCTTGCCATCGATATAGAGCGGGCTGCCGCTCATCCCCGCAACCGCCCCCATGTTTTGCACGCGAGGGTCGGTGAGCTGGCAAAGGATCAACGATTTGCCGGGCCCGAGCGCATTGCGCAGCACACCGGTGACTTCGACGGCAAATGGCTCCGGTTTGGTGCCTTTGAAGACCGTCCAAACTTCGCCGTGTTGCCCCGGTTTCAGTTCATCGAGGGGCAGGGAGGGCGCGTCGACGGGTTGGGCAAGAACGGTGCGGACCGCTGCACCGAGCAAGAGGAGGAAACGACTGAGGCGGCGCATCACTTCGTACAACGACCCAAAGATCCGAATCTTTGTCGGATTTGCGAGAAATCAATGTTCCGGAACTGTCGATGTAGGAGGAGTACGCTCGTTTGGCATCGTCCGCCGAACGGTCGGAGCAGAGTCGGAGGCGGAAAAATCGATCACGGTGCCCGAGCCCTCGCTGATGGGCAATTCGAGGACGAATGTCGCGCCGGTGCCGAGGCCCTCGCTGTGGGCCGTGAGCGTGCCGTTCATCTGCTTGGCGGCGATCGCGCTGGAATGGAGTCCGAACCCGTGTCCCTCGCTGCGCGTGGTGAAGCCGTGCTCGAAAATACGAGTGAGATTTTCCGGCACGATCCCGATGCCATTGTCGATCAGCTCGAAACGCACAAACCCTTCGCGCGGCATCACGCGCAGCGTCAGACGCCGGCCGGCCGACCGGCCGTTTTTCAGCGCTTCCTTCGCGTTCTGCACCAGGTTGATGAGGATCTGCAGCACCTTGTGCCGCTCGGCGACGATCGGCGGCGTCGGCTGAATCTCGCGCACGACCTCGATGCCGTGGCGCATCATCGTCATGGCGTTCATCTCGAGCGCATCTTCGAGTATCGCGGCGGGCGAGATGCGCTCGAGCAATCCGCCTTGCTGTGCGAGGTTCTGCTGCCGGGCGACGATCTCCTTGATGTGCTCGACGTTGGCGCGCAGGGACTCGACCTCGCTGACCATGCGCTCGTGATCGCTGCGGAGATGCTCCGACATCGAGGTCAAATAAGGCAAAACGCGTTCGCCGCGCGGGTCTTCGTTCAGGAAGGCGCCGAGATTGCCGGCATGCTCCTGGAGCAGCGTGCACAGCTTCGCCAGTCCGCCGACACGGCTCTGGCGCAAGCTGTCGCCGAGGATGCTGACCGAGACGTTCACGCTATTGAGGACGTTGCCGACGTTATGCAGCACGCCGGTCGCGACCTCGGCCATGCCGGTAAGCCGAGAGACTTCCATCAGCCGCTTGTAAGTCTTGGCGAGTTCCTGCTCGGCGGTCTTCCGCGCACTGATGTCCTCGAGGATGCCGATGACTTGGATGATCCGGCCATCGTCGCCGCGCACGACCGCGGTGGCGAAAAGACCGTGCACCTGGGAGCCGTCGCGGCGAACGAAGCGCTGCTCGATGGTGTAACTGTCGATCTTGCCCGATTGAATCTGGGCATCGAGATCCGCCTTGCGCGGGACATCCTCGGGATGGACGAGGCTGGCGATGTAGGTGTCGTCGGCCAGCGAGGGCGACGGCAAGCCAAGGATCGTGCGGAAGGCGGAATTGAAATGATGCTGGCGGCCCAGGTCGGTGCGATGCCACGAGATGCCCACCGGAGCGTGCTCGAAAATGAGGCGAAACAGCGATTCGCGCTGCTCCAATTCCGCGTTGGAGCGCGAAAGCTCGGCGGTGCGTTCGCGGACCCGCTGATCGAGTTCGGCATTCGTGCGGGCGAGCGCCAGTTGCTTCAGCTTCAGCTGGCGCACGCGCAACCCGACGATTAGCGCGAGGATGCCGATGATCGCGGTGATGGCCGCGAGACGAAACGCGAATGTCTGGTAGAAATGGGGCTGCATTTCGACCGCCAGCGTGGCGCCGGTGTCGTTCCAGATGCCGTCGTTGTTGCAGGCCAAGACGCGGAACGTGTAGTGACCGGGCGCCAAATGAGTGTAGCTGGCCGAACGCTGTTCGCCCGCTTCGACCCAGGTCGGGTCGGAACCGCGAAGCTGATACCGGAAGCGCAGTCGTTGGGGGGCGACCAAGCTCAATGCCGTGTACCGCAGCTCGAGGCGGTTCGTCCCGGCGGGGATGGTCACCTTGTCCTCGACGCTCAAGGGCCGATCGTCGGCGATGGCGGACTCGATGACGACCGTTGGCGGACGCGAATTTGCCTGGATGGCGCGTGGTTCGATGACGGCGACACCATGGTCGGTGGCTGTTAAAATCCGGCCGTCGGTCAACCGGGCGGCCGAGGGCGAGCCAGTGCCGGAAGTCGAGCCGCTGAGCAGTCCGTCGGCGCGGCCGAAACTCATCACGTTGAGCGTGCCGATCGTTCCGCGGTCCAAGTCGTCGAAGTCGGTTTGGCGAATCCGCCCGATGCCGCGTGCGCTGCTGACCCAGAGCGCGCCCAGTTGATCGTCGAGGACGCTGAAGAGCGTGTCGTCGATCATTCCGCGTCGCGAGTCGTATGCGTGTCCGACGCCGTTTTGCCAGCGGACGAGGCCGCGGCCGTCGCTCGCCAGCCAGATCGTGCCGTTGGCGGTTTCCTGGAGGCCGCGGACGACGACGGGGGACGGGACGCCTTTGATATCGACCGGCACCCATTTGCGGTCGGCGGTGCGCTGGAACAGCCCCTTGGTGGTGCCAATCACGAGCCTGCCATCACGGAGCTTGTTGATCGTCCAGATCGTTTCGGGCGCCAAGGCCGCCGCTTCGGGCAAGAGGCTGAGCGCCTCGTTCTTCAAGTGCAGCAAGCCGCGTTTCGAAATGCCGACAAGCGTCTCGCCGTCTTCGCCGACGTAGATCGCGGTGGCTGGCCGGCTCGTGGCGACACCGGACTGATAAACGTACGTCTTGACCGACCCGTCGGGCAGCAAGTGATCCACGGAGCTGCCGCGATTGCCGAACCACATGGAATGGTCGGGCGCTTGGTACAAGCAGGTCGCGGATTCGCGCGAGAGGGGAGCGCCGGGACCGAAATGTTGGTTGGTGCCGTTGGCGAGCCGCTCGATACCGCCGCCCCAACTCGCAATCCAAATCGCCTGGTCCTGCGCCTGCAGCACCGCGGTGCCCTGTGCGCCCATGATGTGATCGGCTTCCGTCATGGTGTAGCCGCGCCGATCCGTGAGGCGATAAAAGCCGTTCGATGTGCCGATCCAGAGGCAATTTTCCCGATCCTCGAAGATCGCGTCGACGACACCCGGGTTGTTCCCGTAGCGATCGAGGTAAGGCACCACTTTCCCGTTCACGAAGCGATCGAGCCCGCCGAGCGAGCCGATCCAAAAATTCCCGGAACGATCGGTGAGCGCGGCCCCCGCGCGCGTGCTGCTCAGTTCGGCATTGTGCTCGAAGGGGATGAAATGGTCGCGGTCGAAAACGAACAGTCCCGCCTGCGTCACCGCCACGATGCGGCCCCGGGGATCCTCCGCGATCATCTGCACCTGGGTGCCGGAAAGGCCCTTCGCTTGATTGTACGGCGAGAACTTGCCGTCGCGATACCGGAATACCTCCGGCCCGCACGACATCCAGACCGTGCCGGTCCGGTCGACGACGATTTGCCGCATGCCGAGAGTGTTGAGGCCGGAGGTGTCGATATCCTGAACGAATCGGCCGTCGACCCAGCGCGTAACGCCGTTTTGTCCGCCGATCCAGAGCGAGCCGTCGGGCATGACGCAGAGCGCATTGTAGGTGCCGCTCGTGCTTTTCACGCCGTCGGCATGCGTGTAGGTGCGGAATTTGCCGTTCTGGTACCGCGTCAACCCATACGACGTGGCGATCCACAAGCTGCCGTCGGGCGTTTCCGCCAACGAGGTGATCTGACCGTTCAGGATCCCCGGCGTATTATGCGGGCTGAAAATCGTGAACTTGATGCCGTCGAACCGCGCCAGGCCTTGCAGGGTGCCGAGCCACAGATAGCCGTCACGCGTTTGGAAAATTTGCTTCACCGCATTGTGCGGCAGCCCGGTCTCGGTGTCCCAATGCGTTGCGATGTAATTCGAGGGGCGCGCCGTGGGATCCAGGGCCGCGACGCGTCCGACACCGGCGAGCGCCACGACGGCGATTCCGATCCATCGCACAAGCCGCCCGACGACCGAGCGCGCCGGTCGGGCCGTGCCACGTGCGAGTGCGACGGTGGAGTTCAAGAGGTGGACGCGAAAAGGAAGATCGAGCGGCCGCGCGGCGCAAGCGCTGCAATCAATCGGGCCGATTGGCACGGAATTCGCGGCGCGGCATCGCCGTCGATGTGGCGTGGCAGGGCGCGAATCCGAGCGGGCCGGGTCATTCGCTCGGGAGGGTTGCCGGCGCGATAGGAAGCTCGAGAGTGAAGGTGGCGCCCGTACCCGGACCGTCGCTTTTTACGGTCAAGGATCCCTTCATCTCGCGCGCCGCGACGGCGGCGGAGTGAAGGCCAAAGCCATGTCCGGCTGCCCGCGTGGTAAAGCCGTGTTGAAAGATGCGGTCGAGATTCTGGGCTGGAATGCCGATTCCGTTGTCCTGCACGATCAGCTGCACGTAGCCGGGATTCGCGGACCGGAGCTGCAAGGTCATGAACTTGTCCGCCGCGCCGCCTTCGTCGCAGGCGTATTTGGCGTTGCGGATGAGATTGATGAGGATCTGCAGCACTTTCGCCTTTTCGCCGACGACGTTCGGCACGCGCTCGTAATCGCGGACGACCCGCACATCGTGCCGAACGAGCGCCCCGGCGTTCATCCGCAGCGAATCTTCGAGCAGCATGACGGGATCCAGGGCTTCGACGACCCCGACCATCGTCGCATACGCCTGCTGCATCGCGACGATCTCTTTGATGTGATCGATGTTTTGCTGCAGCGAAGTCAATTCCTGCAACAGGCGATCGCGCTCTTCGGTCGTATGCTGCGCCAGCGACGAAAGAAATTCGGGCACGCGTTTGCCCTTCGGATCGGTCGAAAGGAATTGGCCGAGATCCGCTTCGTGCTCGCGCAGCAGGCCGGCGATTCGACCGAGGCTATCCACCTTCGAATGCTTCAAGCCCGTCGCAATCACCGACGCGGACACGTTGAGGCTGTTGAGGACGTTGCCGACGTTGTGCAGCACGCCGGTCGCAACTTCGGCCATCCCGGCCATGCGCGAGGCGTCCATCAATTCCCGCTGGGCTTTCTCGAGCTCCGCTTCCGTGTGCTTGGTTTGCGTGACGTCTTTGCTGATGCCGAATGTGCCCACGATCTCGCCGTGTTCGTTACGCAGGGGCAGCTTGCTGGTCACCGCCCAGGTCACGCGTCCGTCGGGCCACACTTCCTTTTCCAGTTTCGAAACGATCGGCTTGCCCGTACGCATCACTGCCTGTTCGTCCTCGTACGCCGGCCGCGCATGCGCCTCGGTGAAGAAATCGAAATCGGTGCGGCCCAGCACGCGCTCCGCGGATGCCTGGCCGAACATCTGCACCATCGACGCGCTGACGGCGATGAAGCGGGACTCGCGATCCTTGAAGAAAATCCGATCCGGAATTCCCTCGAGAAACGCGTTCAACAGCATCCGGTCCGGAACGCCGGACTGCTGCTGCAGGCAGGACAAGAGGTCCGTGATCGTGCTCATCGCGCGAAAGCGGCGGGGGATTCTCTCGGGTCGGTGGCGGTGGAGAGGTAACGGGTCAGAATCTCGCGCAGCGCATCGGGTTTGACCGGCTTCGCGAGATAGTCGTCCATCCCGGCGGCGATGCACAGCTCCCGGTCTCCGGCCATTGCATTGGCCGTCATCGCGACGATGCGCAGCTCCTTCGGAAACTGCGGTTCGCCCTTCGCCTGCGCCTGCCGAATGCGCTTGGTGGCTTCCATGCCGTCCATCTCCGGCATTTGTGCGTCCATCAACACGAGCGCGTAGGGTTTGCGCCGGATCGCCTCGATCGCTTCGCGGCCATTTGTCACGAGGTCCGCCGCATAGCCGAGGCTGCGCAATTGCAGCAACGTGACTTTCTGATTCACCGCGTTGTCTTCGGCGACGAGAATCTTAGCATTCGAATCCGGGGCCGGTGCCGCCGGCGCTTCCGGCGCCGCCGGGGGCGCGTGGCCGTTGGCGTGCCGGGTCGCGGCAAGAACGCGGGCCAGCGTGCCGCGCAGCTTGTCGGGGTGGAGCGGTTTCAGCTCGCAGGCCGCGAGCCCGTGCGCGTCCATTTCCGTTTGGGGCAGCCGTTCGCCGCGCGATGTGAGCAGCACGAGCGTCGGCGTGGGCAGAGCGCGATCCAGACGAATCGCTTGGGCCAGCTGCAAACCATCGACGTCCGGCATGTGGTGGTCGAGGACCACGAGGTCGAAAGGAGCGCCCTCGGCCGCGGCGCGGCGCAACGCGACCAACGCGGTATTCGCGCTGTCGGCGCAGGCGTGGCGCATGCGCCAGCGGGTGCAGAGATGGTCGAGCAGCTTGAGATTCGTCGCGTTGTCGTCGACGAGCAGCGCGTGATGCTCCTCGAGCAACGACGGAGCCAGGGTCACGCGCGCGCCGGTGTCGCCGGCCTTTTCCAGCACGACCTTGAACCAAAACGTGGAGCCTTTGCCCGGCTGGCTGGTGACGCCGATTTCGCCGCACATCAGCTCGGCGAGGCGCTTGCAGATCGCGAGTCCCAAACCCGTGCCGCCGTATTTCCGCGTCGTGGACGTGTCCGCCTGCACGAACGGCTCGAAGAGCTTGTCCTGGACGTCGGCGGGAATGCCGATGCCGGTGTCGCTCACTTCGAAGCGGAGGAAAGTTTTCGTGCCTTGCACGCCATCGATCGTCACGCGCAGCACGACTTCCCCCTGGGCGGTGAACTTGACCGCGTTGCCGATGAGATTGAGG
The DNA here is from genome assembly GCA_966252355.1 of uncultured Opitutus sp. GTDB lineage: Bacteria > Verrucomicrobiota > Verrucomicrobiia > Opitutales > Opitutaceae > ER46. Next base: position 29,112 of record CBINOT010000034.1, read on the forward strand.
ACGATCTGCCGCAGGCGCACCGGGTCGCCGCGCACCCGCGAGGGAATCGACGGATGGATGTCCATCACCAGCTCCAGCCCTTTCCTCGTCGCGGCATCGGCGTGGAGGTCGAGGGCCAGCTCGAGGTGTTCGCCGAGATCGAAGTCGACCGCCTCCAGCACGAGCCGGCCCGCTTCGATCTTCGAGAAGTCGAGAATGTCGTTGATGATCGTGAGCAGCGCTTCGCTGCTCTGGCAAAGCGTCTGGGCCAGGTCCCGCTGCTCGGGCGTGAGCGGCGTCGCGAGCAGTAGATTCGCCATGCCGATCACGCCGTTCATCGGGGTGCGGATTTCATGGCTCATGTTCGCGAGGAAGGCGCTCTTGGCGCGGTCCGCGCTCTCGGCGGTTTCCTTCGCCCGCTTCAGGTCGAGCTCCATCACGATCCGCTGCGCGATTTCTTCCTGGAGCGCGCTGTTCGCGGTCTGCAGCTCGGACGTGCGCTGGGAGACTCGTCCTTCGAGTTCGGCGGCGTGCGCTCGCGTTTGCTGCAGCAAATTCCACTTTTCCGTCAGCGCGTTGGCCAGCTGAAGGACTTCGATCGTGTCGAACGGCTTCTTCAGGATGACGAGCCGGTCCGAGCTGCCGAGCTTCGCGAGCATTTCGTCCCACGAATAGTCCGAGTACGCGGTGCAAATGACGATCTGGAGGTCGGGGGCGACCTTCCAGAGTTCGAGCGTCGTCTCCACGCCATCCCAGCCCGGGGGCATGCGCACGTCGACGAAGGCCATCGCGAAGGGCCGGCCGGAGTCGACGGCCTGCTTGACCAACTCGAGGCCCTCGCGGCCTTGATGCGCCCCCTCGACCGTGAAATTCGCCGAAGGACTCGGCACCACCGACGACTTGGTGCCCAACAGCTCCGCTTCCAACGCGTCCACGGCCGACGCGGCGTCGCTTACTTTAGGGCAGAGAATCTTGCGAACGTCCGCATGAATCGCCGGATTGTCGTCGATGACGATGATCCTGTTGTTACGCACCGGTGGCTGGGCGGATGGTGACATGATGGTGGCCGGCCGGGACTGCCGAGCAGGCAAACCTGGTGTGGACATATCGTCACACAATGGACCCGGTTTAGGTTTTCGCTACACGCACCGATAGTTAGCCCGAACTAGATCGTGGAGAGGATTAACGGGCAGCGCGCCGGGGGAAGTGTCCCCCAGCGCGCTTGTGATATTTGGGTAAAAGCCGGGCCGCACCCCTGCGGCCCGGCTGGATACCCTATGCCTAACTCGCACCGGCATGCTTCAGGTGTGCGCTTGCGCGCACTGCCGGTGACGGTGCAATGATGGAGCAATACTTGTAAAAAGGGCGCTTCGAAAAACTACCGGATTTCCGGTAGTCGCCGTCATTGCGGTTTGCGAGCGTTTGCTCTTGGTCAATCCTCCCCTGAGCGCGGAACCTGTCCTGGGAACTTATTAACCACCCTGCTCAGGCGGCGGAAGGCTTGCATAACGTACGAACGCGCGTACCTCGCGTCATGAGTTCAATAACGACATCGGGTTTGCACCAGACGTTTGCGACGGCCTCGGCCGGGCTCGCGGCCGCGACGCCCCTCCCGGCGGGAAATCATATGCCATGGCTTGGATTGGGCGTCTGGCAAATGAAGGGCGACGCCGAGACCGAGCGACTCGTGCGCGCGGCGATCGAGTTCGGCTACCGCAGCATCGATACGGCGAAAATTTACGGCAACGAGCGCGGCGTCGGACGGGCCGTGCGCTTCTGCGGCGTCCCGCGCGAGCAGTTGTTCATCACGACGAAGGTGTGGAACGACGACAATCGCGCCGGCCGAATCGAGGCGGCGTTGGAGCGGAGCTTGGACCTGCTCGGGCTGGATTACGTCGACCTGTACCTGGTCCATTGGCCGATTCCCGGCAAAATCGTTTCCACCTGGAAACAGATGGAGAAATTGCTCGAGAACGGGCGCGTGAAAGCGATCGGCGTGAGCAATCACCTCCGCGTCCATCTCGACGAGTTGCTGGCGTCGGCCGACGTCGTGCCGGCCGTGAACCAGCTCGAGTTTCATCCCTATTTGCAGAGCAAGCCGCTGCTCGCGTTTTGTCACGAGCACGGCATTCAGCCGCAAGCGTGGAGCCCGCTGATGAGCGGCGGCGACGTGTTACGCGATCCGACGTTGCTGCGCATCGCGGAGCGGCACCGGAAGACGGTGGCGCAGGTTATCCTGCGGTGGAACGTGCAGGGCGGGGTGGTCACGATTCCGAAAACCGCCCGGCCCGCGCGGATGGCGGAAAACGCGGGGATTTTCGATTTCGCCCTCGGCGACGAAGACATGAACGCCATCGCCGCGCTCGATCGGAATCAGCGCTCCGGCCCGGATCCGATGCAGGTGACGTTCTGACCCGAGGCGGCTTCAACGCCCGCGAAGCTGCGGCTTCGCGAGCGTGGCCGTGGTGCGCTTAGCTCGCCGGTCGAATCTTGATCAGCAGGTCTTTGCTTTCGACGGTGTCGCCCAGTGCGACGTGCAGCTCGGCGACGACGCCGTCGCACGGCGCGTAAACCGTATTCTGCATTTTCATCGCTTCCATCATGAGGAGCTTGTCGCCCTTCGTGACCTTGGAGCCGACGGACACCTGCAGCTGCGCGATCAAACCCGGGATCGGGGCGGCGACCTGCGCCGGGTCCGCGAGATCCGCCTTGGGCCGCGCCTTGGTTTTCGGCGACACGCTCTTGTCGAGCACGAAGGTTTCGCGGCCGATGCCGTTGAGCTCGTAGCTCAGCGTGCGGCGGCCGTCCTTGTCGGGTCCGCCGATCGAAACGAGGCGGATGATGAGCACCTTGCCCTCTTCGATGCTGACGGAGATTTCCTCGCCTTCCTTCAGCCCGTAGAAAAACGCCGGCGTCGGCAGCACGCTCACGTTGTCGTAGGTTTGCCGATGCTTGATGAAATCGGCGAAGACCTGCGGATACATCAGGTGCGAGTACACGTCGTCGTCCGTCGCGGGCCGCTTCAGCTTGTCAGTCAGTTCGTCGCGCAGCTTCTCGAGATCGACCGTGGAATCCCCGCTCTTGCCCGCGCGCCGCGCCGGCTTGCCCGTCGATGCGGCGACGTATTTCGCGTGCGCCTGCTTGTAACGTTCGTGGCCGAGAATGACCTTCCATACTTGCTCCGGCCAGCCGCCTTCCGGCCAGCCCAGGCCGCCCATCATCATGTCGATGACGCTCTCGGGGAACGGCATCGAGCCGGGCTCGAGATTGACGACGTCCGCGGGCTTGATGCCGCGCGTGAAGAGGAAGAGGGCCATGTCGCCGACGACCTTCGACGAGGGCGTGACTTTCACGATGTCGCCGAAGAGCTGATTTACCTCGGCGTAGATGCGCGCGATTTCCGGCCAGCGATGGGTGACGCCCATCGCCGCGGCCTGCTCCTTAAGATTCGTGTATTGCCCGCCGGGCATTTCGTGCAGGTAAACCTCGGCCGAACCGCTTTTCGGCGCGGTGTCGAAGGGGCGGTAAAATTCGCGCACCGCTTCCCAGTAATCGGAGAACTGGTTCAGCGCGCCGAGATCGAGCCCGGTGTCGCGCGGCGTGTGCTGCAGCGCCGCCACGATGGAATTCAAATTCGGCTGCGAGGTGCTGCCGCTCATCGACGCGAGCGCGAGATCGACGACGTCGACGCCCGCATCGCTCGCGCGGAGCACGCTGGCGGCGGCAATGCCGCTCGTGTCGTGCGTGTGGAAATGCACCGGCAGCCCGACTTCCTCCTTCAATGCCTTGACCAGCTTGTAGGCGGCATATGGCCGGCATAGCCCGGCCATGTCCTTGATTGCGAGGAAGTGCGCGCCCATCCGCTCGAGCTCTTTGGCGAGGCGGACATAATACTTCAGCGAGAACTTGTCGCGCCGCTCGTCGAGGATGTCGCCGGTATAGCAAACCGCCGCTTCACAGATGCCGTGGGTCTCGTTCACCGCTTCCATGGCGACGCGGAGGTTCGGCAGATAGTTCAGCGAGTCGAAGACGCGGAAAATATCCATGCCGCTCGCCGCGGCGTGTTTCACGAAGCCCGCGACGACGTGGTCGGGATAATTCGTGTAGCCGACGGCGTTGGCGCCGCGGAACAACATTTGAAAACAAATGTTCGGCACGCGCGCGCGCAGTTGGCGCAGGCGCTCCCACGGGTCCTCGTTGAGGAAACGCATCGCCGTGTCGAATGTCGCGCCGCCCCACATTTCGAGGGAGAATAGCTGCGGCGCCCGGTGCGCCACCGCGTCGGCCGCGGCGAGCATGTCGTAACTGCGCACGCGCGTCGCCATCAGCGATTGATGCGCGTCGCGCCACGTCGTGTCGGTGATGAGCAGGCGCTTTTGCTTGGCCGTCCACTCGGCGAATTTCTTGGGCCCGAGCTCCAGGAGCAGCTGGCGCGATCCGGCCGGCGGCTCGCGATGTTGCAGGCCCAGATTCGGCGGCGCGGCGAACGGCTTGTCGGGACGGAAGCCCTTGGCATGCGGGTTGCCGTTGACGATGACGTTGCCCAGGAAATTGAGCAGCTTGGTCGCGCGGTCGCGCCGCGGCTTGAACGCGAAAAGCTCCGGCGTCGTGTCGATCAACGTGGTCGTCGCCTGGCCGGACTGGAAGTCGGCGTGCGCGAGCACGTTTTCCACGAAGGGGATGTTGGTTTTGACGCCGCGGATCCGGAACTCGCTCAGCACGCGCAAGGCCCGTTTGATCGCGAGCTCGTAGCTCGGGGCGCTGGTGATGCTCTTGACGAGGAGCGAATCGTAGAACGGCGTGATGACCGCGCCGGCGTACCCCATGCCGCCGTCGAGGCGCAGCCCGAAGCCGCCGGGCGACCGGTAGGCGAGAATGCGGCCGTAATCCGGGATAAACTTGTTCTCCGGGTCTTCCGTCGTGATCCGGCACTGGATCGCGTAGCCATTGCGCGGCACCGCGTCCTGCGCTGGCATGCTGACCTCGGGCGAATAGAGCGAGTGACCCTGGGCGATCAGGATTTGCGCGCGGACGATGTCGATGCCGGTGATCACCTCGGTGACCGTATGCTCGACCTGGATGCGCGGGTTCATCTCGATGAAGAACCATTCGTGCCGATCGAGATCGTAGAGGAATTCGACGGTGCCCGCGTTGTCGTAACGAATCTCGCGCGCCAGCCGGGCGGCGGCCTCGCACAGCTCGCGCACGACGGTTTCGGGCAGGCCGAACGACGGCGCGACCTCGATGACCTTTTGATGCCGGCGCTGCACGGAGCAATCGCGCTCGTGGAGGTGGATGACGTTGCCGTGCTTGTCGCCGAGCACCTGCACCTCGATGTGTTTCGCGCGCGGGATGTATTTCTCGAGAAACACCGCGGGATTGCCGAAGGCGCGGCCCGCTTCGGCCTGCGCTTCGTCGAGCAGCGGCGCGAGATCGGCCGGCTTGTGGACGACGCGCATGCCGCGGCCGCCGCCGCCGAATGCCGCCTTGATGATGAGCGGAAACCCGATCGTTTTCGCGATCTTCAACGCCTCGTCGCGATCGGCCACCGGGTTCTCGGTGCCGGGCAGGGTGGGGACGTTGATCCGCTGCGCCAGCGCGCGCGCCGCAGTCTTGTCGCCCATCATGTCGAGCAGCTCGGGCCGCGGTCCGACGAAAATCAGGCCGGCTTTTTCGCACGCGCGCGCGAAGTTGGCGTTCTCGGAGAGGAAGCCATAGCCCGGGTGAATCGCATCGACGCCTTTCTCCAGCGCGACGCCGACAATGCTCGGGATGTCGAGGTACGCGGCGACGGGTCCTTTGCCATGGCCAACCTGATACGCCTCGTCCGCCTTGTAGCGGTGAATGCACAACCGGTCCTCTTGCGCGTAGACGGCGACGGTGCGCAGATTCAGCTCGGTGCCGGCGCGAAACACGCGGACGGCAATCTCGCTGCGGTTTGCGGCCATGAGCTTTTTGATCGGGCGGATTGCCGAAGGGCTCGCGGGCGCGGAAACGTTGGATGACGCGGAGGGGGCGGTTGGCTTGGCGGACATCGAGTGGGAATCGGGCATTTAGAAAGAACCTACGACGAGGGGAAGGGCGAATTTACGCCGAACAGTCCGAGTCGATCGCCATTTGTCGCCGGAGGGCGCGATGCGCCCGAAGCCGGCGCGATGTCGAACGATGTCAGCCCGGGGTGGAATCGGGCCGGCTTTCACCGCGTTCACCGGCGCGGGCGCGCCTGCGAATAGGCGGGAACCGCGGCGCTTCGGAATTTTCCGGGGGCGTTTTGCCGGTCGCTAAACCGCTTCGTCGTTTTGCGATGCGCTCGGCGCCGGCCACAATGAAGCATGCACTTCATCGGACCGACGGTTGACTGTCCGGACACGAGTGGCCGGTTTCAGATTGGCGCGCCGCAACGGCTGTTAATCCTGCGCGTCAACTGCGGCATGCGCGTGCTTCGTCCGGCTTTCACCTCATGCGTAGCGCACCCCGCGCTCGCATTTTCTGTCTCGCGGATTCGCCACTTGATCGTGGCGGGCGCGCGTTGGCTTTTCACTCCCCTCCGCGGCGTCGCCGCGGTCGCCGCCCTCGTTTCCGCTACCGTCGTGGCGGCGGACCCGGTTGCCTTGAACTGGGTCGGCGCAAAAGCGCCCGGTTTCAATTCCGGCGTGAGTTGGGGCGTGCCCTGGCCGCAAGGCGCGGTGCCCAAAGACCAAACGTTTTCGCTGGCGACCGCGGACGGCCGTTCGCTGCCGGTGCAGACCTGGCCGCTCGCGTACTGGCCTGACGGCTCGCTGAAATGGAGCGGGTTCGCGGCGGTGACGGCGGACGCGACCGGACCCTTCACCCTTGCGCCGGGGCAACCCGCAGCCCCCGGCCAATTCGCCGTCTCGGTCCACGAAACCAACAACGTCATCGAGGTCGACGCCGGGCGGCTCGTATGCCGCATGACCCC
>CBINOT010000035.1:0-35290 GCA_966252355.1 uncultured Opitutus sp.
CATTAGATGACACTTTGTCCGGCGGCCAGGGCGATGCGGCCGTTCGGGTTCGGCGGTCAATGACCGCCGCCACTGTTCATGAGGCGATCGCGTGCGCGTGTAGGGCGCGACGCGCGGCGCTCAAGAGCACGCGCGGGGGCAGCGGCTTCGAGAGGCACTCCACCGGCGGATGGAGGTGCAGCAGTTCGTCGTAATTGCCCGTGCCCATCATGCCGCTGATCGCGATGATCGGCAGCTGCGGCGATTGCGCGCGCAAGGATTTAACGACCTCGAGTCCGCTGCGGTCCGGCAACATCATGTCCGTGATCACGAGCGCGATTTGGCCGCGGTGGGCATCGTACTCGCGCAAGGCCGAGGTGGCGTCCCCGGCCGGAAAAATTTCGTACCCCGCGCGATGGAGCAACGACCGCAACGTGTCTCGCACGGCGGGTTCGTCGTCGACCAGTAGAACGCCTTCGCCCGCACCGCGTTCCAGCACCAGCCCATCCGTTCGGGCCGGAGTGGCCGATGACGCGGGCGCCGGTGAAGCCGCGGCCGTCGTCGGCATCGCCGGAAAGTACAGATGAAAGGTCGTGCCGCGGCCGATCTGGCTGTCGACCTGCACGAAACCGCGATGGCCTTTGAGGATTCCGGCCACCATCGACAGGCCGAGGCCGGTGCCTTTGCCCGCGGCTTTGGTCGTGAAGAACGGATCGAAAATCCGCTCGATCAGCGCCGGCGGAATGCCGCTGCCGGTATCGGAAACGCTGATGCGCAAGAACCGGCCCGGCTCGGTGCCCGGATTCGCTGCGGCGGTCACGCCATCGACGATCACGTTGTCGACGCGGATGCCGAGCTCGCCGCCTTGCGGCATGGCGTCGCGCGCGTTCAACGCGAGGTTCACCAGGACTTGGCTGAGCTGCGTGGTGTTGCCCTCGATCGGCCACGGGGCGTCGCCATGGCGCACGTTCAGTTTGACGCCGTTCGGCAGGCTCTGGCGGATCAACGGCTCGATGTTCGCGATCGCGGACCGGAGATCGATGCTCGTCCGTTCGCCGTCCACGCCGCGCGCAAAAGCGAGCAGCTGCCGGACGAGGGCCGCCCCGTGCGTCGCGCTCGCGCGGGTCTTTTCGATGATCTGCCGCTCCTCGGGCGAATGGACCTGCGTCGACAGCAAATCGATCGTCAGCAAAATCGGCGTGAGCACGTTGTTCAGATCGTGGGCCACGCCGCCGGCCAGCGTCCCGATGCTCTCCAGCCGTTGCGCCCGCAAAAGTTGCGTCTCGAGCTTCTTGCGCTCGGTGATGTCGGTATCGATCGCGAGGATGGACCGCGGCCGGCCATCGCTCTCGACCACGAGGCTCCATGTGCTCTCGACCAGCACCGTCGCGCCGTCGCGCGTCTGCAGGCGGAATTCACCGCGCCATTCGCCGCGAGTGAGGACTTCGGTCCGCGCCGCCATGAACTGGCTGTGATCGAATTCGAGCCCGACTTCGTTCAGGCGGCGTCCGATCGCGTCGGCCGCCTTCACGCCGTACAAACGCTCCGCGCTCGCGTTCCAATATCGGATGCGATGATCGAGATCCGTCGCGATGATCGCGTCGCGCGCCTTGTCGAGCAACGAGGCCTGTTCGCGCATCCGGACTTCGGCTTCGCGCCGCTCCGTGACATCGCGCGAAACAATGACGAGTTGCGCGACCACGCCGGAAGCATCGCGCAGCACGGCGCCGTGGGCTTCCATGTGACGGATCGCGCCGTCGCCGATCCGGCAGCGGTATTCGAAACGCTCGCCGACGCCGGTTTCGGCGATCCGCCCGAAGATGCGCTTCACGCGCGGCAGATCGTCGGCCTCGACCAGCGCGAACCAATCCGCTCCCGGCCGCGCCGGCGCATCGCCCAAAAGATCGCGACACGCGCGGTTGCTGTACGTGCAACGGCCATCGAGATCGACGACGTTGATGTGCTCCGCGATATTTTCGGTGATCAGCCGGAAGCGTTCGTCCCGGTCGCGCAGCGCTTCTTCGGTCCGGCGGCGGCGCGAGGACTCGTCGATGAAGGCGAGCGCTTGCCGAATGGCCGGCACGAGGCGCGCCGGACGGTCCTTGATGATATAGTCGGTGGCGCCGCGTTTCAGCGCCTCGACGGCGCGCTCTTCGCCGATCATGCCCGACAGAAAGAGGAAGGGAGTACGGGGGCATCGCTGGCGCGCCTGGGCGAGCGCCGTCAGGCCGTCGAAGCCCGGCATCGAGTAGTCCGACAGAATGACATCGAACGCGTCCTGCGCGAGCGCGCCGGAGAATGCCTCGGCCGTCGCCACGTGGCGGATGACACAGTCGGGCCATTCGCGACGCAGGACATTGCCGATCAATTCGGCGTCGAACGTGGAGTCTTCGAGATGGAGAATCTGCATGGGGCAGGGCCGATGATGTAGCGACACAGCGTCAGATGGGGGGAGCTGTGCGAAGGTCGCGCTACAAGTGACTTCGTTGAAATTCCTGGAGGTCGTTGACGAGAGTGAGTTCGGCTCTCGGCCTTTCGCTTTCGCAAGTTAACCGCACATCGCCCGGATCGCCAATCCGGCCAATCCTCTGTTCTCGCCTAGGGAAAGGTCCCATCAGGTGGCCGCGACGCTTCGCCCATCAACGAGTTGCGAGCACGTTCGCCGCGCCGCTAAAAAGACCAGACAGCGCGGCGAATTCGGTTAGCGTTCCGCGCGATGCGTCTCGGTCCATACGAGCTTTCGTCAAATCTCTGCCTGTCGCCGCTCGCCGGTTACACCAACTTGCCGATGCGGTTGACCGTGCGCGAACTCGGCGGGCTCGGCTGGGCGACGACCGATCTCGTCAATGCGCGTTCGCTCCTCGAACGAAATCCGACCGCGCTGAAGCTCGTCGCGACCGCCCCGCTGGACCAGCCGCTCTCGATCCAGCTTTTCGGGAGCGTGCCGGAAGAAATGCGCGATGCTGCCGTCGTCTGTCAGGAATTGGGCGCGCAGGCTGTCGACATCAACATGGGCTGCCCCGTGAAGAAGGTCGTGAAGATCGGCGGGGGCTCCGCGATGATGACCGAACTCGATAAAACCGCCGCGCTCGTGAGGGGCATCATCGACGCCGTCAAAATCCCGGTGACCGCGAAAATGCGTTTGGGCTGGGACGAAGATAATCTCACCGCGCCGGACTTGGCCCGGGTCCTCGAAGACGTGGGCGTGGCGGCAATTTTCGTGCACGGCCGCACGCGCGCGCAAGGGTTCAGCGGCACGGTGAATCTGGCGGGCATCCGCGCGGTCGTCGACGCCGTGCGGCACGTTCCCGTTATCGGCAACGGCGATGTCACGACCCCGGCGGCGGCGAAGCAAATGCTGGAGCAGACCGGCTGTGCCGGCGTCAGCATCGGACGCGGCGCGTTCTACGATCCATGGATTTTCCGGCGGACGGCGCACCTCCTGCGCCACGGCGAGTTGCTACCCGAACCGGATTTCGCCGAGCGGCTCCGCGTGCTGCGGCGCCACTACGACCGGTACGTCGAGTTCTACGGCGAAGAGCATGGCTCGCGGCTGTTTCGCAAAGTCGCCCCGTGGTACGCGAAGCGTTTCGGTCCCGCGAAGCCCTTCAAGAACCGCATTATCACGATCAAATCGCGCGCGGATTTCGAAGCGGCCATCGCCGAATATCTCTCGTGGCGCGCGCAGTTCTGCGATGAGCGCGGCGAGTTGCAGGAGCGCTTCGCGCCCGCGCCGCTCATCGCCTCGTTCATGCGTTCGCCCGAAGAACAGCTTGCGGCCGAACGCGACACGATCCCCGTGCCGAAAGGCCCGGTCGAAGTGTGGTAAGCGCCGCGACTTAGTACCGTCGCATCACCGTCGCGCCGGACTTGTCTTTGAACACGAGCTGATTCGCGCTCAGGCCTTCGAAGGTAATCCCGAGATTCGAGTCGACGGTTTCGCCTACCCGAATCACGCGTCCGTTGATAAAGGCTTTGGGCGTTACTCCGCCTACGAGGCCGGTGACGCGCAAATTCGCGATAAAGGTCCGAAATGCCGCGCTCGCCTCGGGCGCCGCGTCGACGTTGGCGGTGGTGGACACACCGGGCGCAAGCTCCGTCACGGCCGAGGCTTTCCCAGTCGTCGCGGCGCTCGATGGCCGAGCGGCTGTCGATCCGGCCGCTTTCGGAGCCGGGGTCGCCGTTGGTGCGGCCGACGTTTCGTTGCCACCTAAAACCTCGTTTGTCGCCTCGGCGCCGGCGCGTTGCGCGCCTGCCGCACCTTGCGCCTTCTCGATGGATTTCGCCGGGACATGCGCGAGCGTGTTCAGCGTCGTGGACGGCGTAGGCCCGGGGGCGGACGTGGCGGAGCCGGTCGCCGGAGCGGCCTTGGGCGCCGGCGTAGCCGCTGGTGCGGCCGTTGGCGTGCCGTTGGACTTCGTGGCAAGCGGCGCTCGAACGGGCGGCGGTGGCGGCGCGCCGAAATAGGTGCGCCACGTGAAGAAACCGCCGCCGGCCAAAACGAGAAGCAGTGCCGCGAGCAAACCGATCGTCATCCCGCGGCGCTTGGGCACAACCGGGCGCCGAACCGCCGCGGGCGGCGGCGTGACCGGCGCAATTTCTTTGGTCACCTCCACATGCGGCACGGGCGGAGCGCCCGCGGGCGGCGCGACGACGGGAAAGCTCGGGGGCTTCGGCGCGCCTTCCGGCTTCGGGGTCGCGGGCGGGGGACTGCTCGGATTGGGAGCGGCGACGGGTATTCCGCCAATGACCGCAGGCGCGGCGGCGGACGATGGCGGCGGAGCTGCGACGGCGGGTGGCGGCGCACCGGGCGTTTTCGGCTTCAGCTTGAACTTCGCCGGCTCCGATGCCGCTGACGCTCCATCCGTCGCGGGAGCGGCATTCGACACCGGAACAGGCGCGGGCGCCGGAATCACCGCGGGAATGACTGCAGGAATGACGGCCGGCACGGGAGCAGCGGTCGGCGGAATGGTGGGCGCCGCGTCGCCGATAACGCGAGGTCCTGGCGCGGAAGGCGGCGGCGGAACAGTCGGAGGAATCGTCGCCGCGGAGGGGGGAACGGTTGGCGGAATTATTGCTGCAGGCGGAATCGTTGCCACCGGCGGGATTGTCGCCGCGGGAATCGCCGCCGGCGTCGGGGGAATGGTGGCGGGCGGGGCGCCTTCCGGCGTAGGCGGGATCGTCGGTGCGCTGGGGGGCGTCGGCGCGGGCTCCGCCGACAGACGAGGCTTGAGCCGTATTTTTGACCCAGGCTCGGCGGGCGTGACGGCGGAAGGCGGAATCGTCGCCGCCGGTTCGGCGGGCGGAGGGGACGGCGGAATTGTCGGGGCTGCCGGAGCGGGCGGGATCGTTTGAGCAGCTTCGTTGGCCGGCCCCGCGCCCTCCGGCTGGGGCGGCCGGAGCCGCGGCTTCAACTTTAACGAAGGCGCCGGCTGTTGCTCGTCACTCATGAACGGGAGATCAAAGGATTTTTCAGCGGCAGCGCGAAACCAAAAAGACGCTAAACTGGCGGCTCGCGGGCCCAGTTCGTGGCGGCCGGGCCACGGCGCGCGCACGAAAAGATTCGCTCGCGATCCGCGGCCGGGATTACCACGTTTGCTTCGCCCATGACCAAACGCCTGCTGCTCAGCCTTCTCGCTGCCACCGTCGTGTTTTCGACGGGATGCGTATTTTCGAAAAAATCGCGCAAACAAAAGGAAAGTTCGGCCATCGCGTCCGAAGTCGAATCGGAGTTCCGGCAGCGTTGGATCGCGAAACGCGTATCCGAGCTCGCCGCACAGGGTGTAACTGGCCCCGCCGCGCAGCAGCAAGCGGCGCAGGAGTTTCAGGAGAAATTCAGCTTCGCGAAACCGAAGAAATGAACGGGAGGCGGCGACCGATATAGCGGTGCCGCGAAGTTGTCGGCACAGCGTCGCGTGAGTTGACGCCCCCGGCCCGTTGCCGCGAAGTCGCGCGGTGCCGTCCCAATCTATGCGCGCGATGGAACGACGCGGCGCTCTCGCCGCGATCGCCTGCTACCTCGTGTGGGGGCTTGTGCCGCTGTATTGGAAGCAGCTCGCGAGCATCGATGCGCTGGAATTGATCGCGCACCGCCATGTTTGGTCGTTGGTGTTCGTGTTCGCGCTGCTGTTCGGGCGCGGCGGCACTCGCGAAATCCGCGCGGCACTGTCCGGCCCGCGCGCGATCCTCATCAACCTGGTGAGCGCGACGCTCTTGACGGGAAACTGGCTCGTTTACGTCTGGGGCGTGAACACCGGGCACGTCGTCGAAGCGAGCCTCGGCTATTTTCTCGTCCCCTTGGTCAATGTCGCCACCGCGCGCTTCGTGCTGCACGAGCGCATGCGGCGGCTGCAATGGCTCGCGATCCTCTGCGCGGCGCTGGGCGTCGGCGCGTTGGTCGTGCAACTCGGCCGGCCGCCGTGGATCGCTCTCGCCCTGGCGGGAACGTGGGGCGGCTACAGTCTGATGCGCAAACTCTCGCCGCTCGGCGCACTCACCGGCCTCACCGTCGAAACGTTGCTGCTCGCTCCGGTCGCGATCGCCTTCCTCGCGTGGCGGATGCACAGCGGGCGCGGCGCCCTGGGGCGCGTGGATACCGTGACGACATTGCTCGTCCTCAGTTCGGGCGTGATCACGGCCGTGCCGCTCGTGTTGTTCGCCTACGGGGCGAAAAGGATACGTCTATCGACGCTGGGATTGCTGCAATACATCACGCCGACGGTGCAATTCGTGCTCGGGGTGTGGCTGTACCGTGAACCGTTTCCGCGCGAGCGCATCCTCTGCTTCGCGTTCATTTGGGCGGGCCTGGCGCTCTACACCGCCGATAGCGTGTGGTCGCAACGGCGCACCCTCGAGCCGGACGCCGCCGCCGCGTGAGCGGCGCGCGCGCGCCGCGACGGTTTAATTCCGCTCGATTTCCAGGATCTCCATCTCGAAGACGAGCGTCGCATTGCGCGGAATGTGCGGCGGCTGGCCGCGCGTTCCGTACCCGAGCTCCGGCGGAATAATCACGATCCGCTTCTCGCCCTTCTTCATGAATTGCAAAATCTGATCCCACCCCTCGATCACCTCACCGCGGCGGACGCGCACCGGAAAGGGATGCTCACGCTCGAGGGCTTGGTCGAAAATCTTCCCGTCGAGCAAGCGGCCGGTGTACAACACCGATACCTTTTCACCCGGCTTCGCAGGTTCGCCCTGTCCTTCGCGCAAAACAATATAGCGAATGCCGGTGCTCGTTTTCTTCGCGGTGGGGAAATTCTTTTCGACGTACTCGAGATCCTCCGGCGGCAACTTCTCCCGTTGCGCCCGAGCGAGCGGGCTCGCCAACAACGCCATCGTCGCAAAACAGAAAAACAGCTTAGCCAGGGGTTTCACAGTAAGCACAGAGCGGTATCGGTGGCATCGCCGGGCTGAACTGACAAGTTTCAAGTGGCCGCGAGAGCGCAGCGTTCGGCACTTAACCAACGAAATAAGTGGCGCCCGATGTCCTCATCGGACTTGGACCGATCGCCCGATCGCCGGGTGCTTCGCGACGAGACGTAGCGCTCGCTCGAGCAAGGTCTTGCCGGGCTCGATGCGATGCCAAGGCGAAGCGCCCGACGGATGCGGCAGCGGAATGCAATCGGCGGCGTGACCGTGGTACTCGATCGGGAATGCCTTCCCAATCGTGTCGATCAGCGGACGCTCACCGAGAAATTGTCCGATCGCGAGTTTGCCGACCGGCAGCACCAGCTCGGGTTCGAGCAACTCGAACTCGCGTCGCAGCCAGCCGGTGCAGCTCTCGATTTCGTCCGGGGCGGGCACACGATCTCCGCCCTCCGGGCGCTTGCCCGGAAAGCAACGGCACACCGCGGCGAAATAGATCCGATTGCGGGTTTCGTCCTCGGACCAGCCGAGCGCCGCATTGAACCATTTGAAAAGCGTTTTGCCGGCCGTCCACGCGAAGGGACGGCCGAGCACCGGCTCCTTATCGCCTGGCGCTTGTCCGACCAGCAGCACGCGACTCGCGACTGGCCGGCCGATCACGACGGGCTTGTGCATCCGCGGACAACGCGCGCAGGCGCGCAATGCCGCGAAATGTTTTTCGAGAGCGGAAACCGAAGCCGGCATGCCACTCGGATGCTAAAGGCGCTTTACCGGCGCCCGCGCCACAGCCCGCCGAAAAAGCCGCGTTTCGGCTCACCGGCTCCTGGCCCGGACGGTCCCGCGCCGCGCGACGAACGATTGGCCTCGTTGCGAGGCTGTGCGTCGCCCTGCGACGACGATTGCGCATCGCCGCGGGCTTGAGATTGCCCTCCCCCGCTGCGGCGACTCTGACCGCCGCCGCCTTGGCCTTGATGGCCGCCGTGACGATGGCCGAAATCGCGCGGTCCGCCGCGACCGCCGCCACCGTGCTGCGGCCGACCACGCTGCGGTTGCTGGCCACGTTGCGGCTTGGGCCGCGCCGCGCCCAGCGGTTTGTAATCGAAACCTTCGAGCCGAAGCTCGGGAATTTTTGCCCCAATGAAACGCTCGATATCGCGGACATCGCCGGCGTTTTCCGGCGTGACGAGCGTGAAGGCGTCGCCCACCGCTTGCGCCCGGCCGGTGCGGCCGATGCGGTGCACGTAGTCTTCGGGGTTCTCGGGGACGTCGTAATTGATCACGTGGGTCACGCCGGCAACATCGATGCCGCGGGCCGCGATATCCGTCGCGACCATGATCTCGTATTTGCCGCTCTTGAACCCGGCGAGGGCCTCGATGCGTTGATTCTGGGAACGATTGGCGTGCAGCACGGCCACGCTGTGATTCGCCGCCTTGAGTCGGCGCGCAATTTTATCGGCGCCGTGTTTCGTGCGCGAGAACACGAGGACGCTGTCGAAGTCGGTCTTCGCGAGCAGCGCCAGCAAGAGGTCGAACTTTTGATCGAACGCCACGGGATACATCGCGTGCTTGACCGACTCGTTCACCGAGCGATTGACGCCGACTTCGATGCGCGCGGGATTGCGGAGCGCAAACGAGGCGACGGCGGCGATTTCGGGCGGAACGGTCGCCGAGAAGAACAAGGTCTGCCGCTCCTTCGGGCAACGGGCGATGATGTCTTTGACGACGGGAAGGAAGCCCATGTCGAGCATCCGATCGACCTCGTCGAGCACGAGAATCTTGATATCGCGCAGCGAAAGACTGCCGTCCTTGAGGAAGTCCATCAGGCGGCCGGGCGTTGCCGCGATGATGTCGACGCCGCGCCGCAGTTCAGTGCGTTGATGGCCGTACCCGACGCCGCCGAAGACCGCGAGCGTGCGAATGTCGGTGAAACGCGCAAAATCGTGAAAAGCGGTTTCGACTTGGGCCGCCAACTCGCGCGTGGGTTCGAGCACGAGGACGCGCGGACCGGAACGGCCGGCATTGCTCGTGCCGAGGCGGGTCAGAATGGGGAGCGCGAACGCGGCCGTTTTACCGGTGCCCGTTTGGGCGGAGCCGATGAGATCGCCGCCGCCAAGGACGACAGGAATCGCCCTTAATTGAATGGGCGTGGGATCCGTATAACCGGCGGCTTGGACGCCGCGAAGAACGGACGGAGAAAGATTGAGAGCTTTAAAAGGCATGAATTGACCGCGAAGAACGCGAGGATACGCGAAGGAGTGAGGCGGCAAGGATCTGCTGTGATTCAGCATACCTGCCGGAGGTGAGGTCTCAGCGGGCGATTGTCGCCCCGGCCCGAGAACCTTCGCGAAGCTTCGCGTTCTTCGCGGTTGAAAAAGAAAAAGGACGAAACCCCGAAGGGCTTCGTCCCTCGAAAATGCGTGTTAGAAAACGCGATTAGTAACGGCGCTCGCCACGATCGCGATCGCGACCGCCGCCGAAGCCACCGCGACCACCGCCGCCGCCGCCGCCGAAGCCACGACCGCCGCCGCCGCCGCCGAAACCGCCGGCCGGACGCTCTTCCTTCGGGCGGGCTTCGTTGACCGTCAGCTGACGACCACCGAGCTCGGTGCCATTGATCTTCTCCGCCGCGGCCTTCGCCTCTTCAGCGGTGCCCATGGTGACGAACGCGAAACCGCGGGGGCGGCCGGTCATCTTGTCCATCGCGACGTAAACGTCAGTCACGCTGCCATATTGACCAAAGTGCGAGCGGAGCTCGTCTTCGGTGGTCTTGAACGACAGGTTACCGACGTACAGTTTGGAATTACTCATTAGTGATGTCTCGTAGATCCACCGTCTCTTGGCAGTCCGTTCCCAACTTGGGTTTCGAAATCATCACTTAAGCCAAACGCTCAGCCAACGACTCACCAGAAACTGTCATCTCAACGCTTTCTCTAACGATTCGCCACACGGTGCACGTACCGGGTGCCAAAGCAAGGCAAATTCCGCACCACTAAATTCCGATGCCTCGGCAAGTATTTCCCCTGTCGTTAGAAGTGGCGGCACGTTACACCGGCCGAAACGAGTGCCCCGGCTCCTTTTATGGGCAGAATTAGGAGGGCGCCCGTCCGCATTTCGCGTCGAAAAAAGCGCCTCGTCTAATCCGAGTGACGCGTCGCCGTCACGCTTGCGGCGAGCATTTTGAGTGCGTCGCAATTAGTTGTGCAGCAACCGATCGAGGAGTCGTCGGTCGCGCTTGGTCGGGCGGCCACCGCCCTTTTCGCGCGCGAGGAGTTGCTGGACGCGCTGCGCGCGGGCTTTTTCGAATTCTTCCGGCCGGGTGAGCTCGTTACAGTAAGTAGATACCAACTTCGCGCCCACGCGAGACAGCGGCAAACCCACGACGAGCAGCGTCCGCGTCGCAAGGCCTTGCTTCACGCTAATTTGCTCGCCTAAGCGAACTTCGCGCGCGGGCTTCGCGACCAAGTCGTTCACCGCGACGCTCCCAGCCCGGCAGGCGTCGGTCGCCAAGCTGCGGGTCTTGAAAATGCGAACGGCCCAAAGCCACTTGTCGAGGCGGTAGGTGGAAACGGCGTCGGCGGTGTTCAAGAGGACTGCCCCAACCAATACAGCTGCGCTCCAGCGCGCAACTCTGCGCCAAACTTTACCGCCACCGCGGTGCCGACTGGGATTCGCCGCGATTTCAGCCATCCAGGAATCTGCAACAGCTGTTGCACCAATCCGCGTCGCGGAAAGGCGTAATCGGATCGCTTCTCGCTCCTAAAATCGCCCGGAACCGCCGGTTCGGGTGTGCTGATCTTTGCAACAGCTGTTGCAAAGATCAGCACGGGCGCACACGCGCATGACGCAAAAAAGCCCCACGGGAATGGGTCGGGCTCGGAGATTTTTGCCGCGATTGAACGCGGCCACGGACACTCGCTGCGCCGGTTACCGCTTCATCAGCGAGCCGAACTCTTCGCGGAACCAGTCGTCGATCAGCGCCTTCTCGTGGCGCAACGGGTCATCGCGAAACGCCATCGTTACCTTCATCATGAACGCGAGGTCGCGCAGGTCGCGTTTGCCTTCTTTCACCACTTTTCCGGAAGCGTCGGTGAGCCGAAACGACAGGCTGATCCTCGGTGGATAAATATCCTTCACGATTCGCACATCATCCCAGCGCGCGCCGCGCCAGGGTTCGAAATCGCCGGCCAAGTCGACGTCGTTTACCGATACAAACAGCTTCGTGCCTTCCGGAATCAGGCGACGCGACTCGTCGACAAAGTACTCGCGAATCTGGTCGAGGACCGCATCCCGGCCAGCGTCCGAGGCGGTATAGCTGTCACGCGCGTCCGTAAACTTTTCTGGATCCACAAAGGCCACTTCTGCCCGAGGAGCGGGAGCCGAGGCCCGAGTTGCCGCTTTCGCCAGCGGCATCGCCGCGACTAACGCGGCCAACACAAGTGTCGTCGGTTTCATAATGGGGTTGGGACGGACGCTGAGCTCAAAAGGTTCCAGCGTCAAAACTGCATAAACGCGTATCCCCATGCTGCTCGGATTTGAAACGCACGCGCGCTTCTCGGCCTCACCGGTACGCCGCTTCCGATGCCGCCGCGATGGTAACGATGACGTATTTGCTCGCGGGCGTGTTGCTTTTGGCCGCGACGCTATCGATCGGCACCAACACATTCGCTTCGGGAAAATAGGTCGCCACACATCCGCGCGGGATACGATACGGTGCGACCATGAAGGCGCGAGCGACTCGCTCGGTACCGCCGTGCCGGTTCGTCAAATCGACGAACTGACCGGGCTGCAGCCCCGCCGCACGAATGTCCTCTTCATGCATGAATACCACCCGGCGGCCGCCAAAGACGCCCCGATAACGATCGTCCAATCCGTAAATCGTGGTGTTGAACTGATCGTGGGAACGAATCGTCATCATCATGTACTCGCCCGGTCGCGTCGTCGACGGAGGTATCGCCGCGACCACAAAGTTCGCCTTGCCGTTTTTCGTGCGCCATTCGCGGCGGTCCCGCGGGGCGTTCGGTAAATAAAACATCCCCGCGCGAATGCGCGGGTTGTAATCTTCAAACCCGGGGACCACGCGCTCGATCCGTTGGCGAATGAGATCGTAGTTCGCTTCAAACTCGGACCAAGGCACCGGCGCGTTGCCGTCGACTCGCTTCGTTGCCAATACCGCCCGCGCCAAGCGGCAGACAATGGCCGGTTCGCTCAGCAACCACGGCGACGCCGGCTCCAGCTTGCCATGCGAGGCATTGATGATGCCCATGGAGTCTTCCGTCGTAACGAATTGCTCGCCACCGCCCTGAACGTCGCGCTCGCTCCGGCCGAGGCAGGGCAGGATCAATGCCGTGCGACCCGTCACGAGATGCGCTCGATTGAGTTTCGTCGCGATATGCGCCGTGAGCGAGCAGCGGCGCAGCGCCGCGGCGGTGAATTCGGTGTCGGGCGTCGCCGAGAGGAAATTGCCGCCCATCGCGACAAAGACCTTCGCCCGGCCATCATGCATCGCGCGGATCGCATCGACGGTATCGAAGCCATGGCTGCGCGGCGCCTTCATCGCGAATTCGGCA
This sequence comes from uncultured Opitutus sp., assembly GCA_966252355.1. GTDB lineage: Bacteria > Verrucomicrobiota > Verrucomicrobiia > Opitutales > Opitutaceae > ER46. The sequence continues at coordinate 12,912 of CBINOT010000035.1, forward strand.
TCGAGCCGATCGAGCCAGGCGTCGCTCATCTTTTCCCAAATCCCCATCGTGCGATCGCCTTGCACGTTGGAGTGACCGCGCACCGGACAAACACCGGCGCCCGGCCGGCCGATATTCCCGCGGAGCAGCAGGAAGTTCACGACTTGTTGGATCGTCGCCACGGCCTGCGGTTGTTGCGTCAGCCCCATCGCCCAGCAGCAAATCGTGGCCCGCGATCGAATCGCCACCTGCGCCACGCGCTCGATTTCGTCCTGCGCGACGCCGCACTCGGCGACGATGTCCGGCCAAGCCGTCGCGCCCAAATCGGCGGCGAGCGCGTCGAAGCCGGACGTGTGCTCCTGAATGAATGCCCGATCGAGCACGGCGCCGGGAACTCGTGCTTCGGCTTCGAGCATCGATTTCATCAAGCCCTTGAACAGCGCCAGATCGCCGCCGATGCGCGGCTGCAGCCAAATATCCGCCAGCCGTGCGCCCTGGCCGAGCAGCGTGGGCAATGCCTTGAGCGGATTGAGATAATCCTGCGGGTTCTTGAATCGCTCCACGCCGACTTCAGGCAGCGGGTTGATCGAAACGATCGTCGCCCCGCGCTGTTTCGCGGCCGCCAACGTAGAGAGCATCCGCGGATGGTTCGTACCGGGATTTTGTCCGATCACAAAAATAGCCTCGGCTTGCTCGAAGTCGGCCAGGGTCACCGTGCCTTTCCCAATGCCGATGCTCTCGCTCAACGCCGCGCCGCTCGATTCATGACACATGTTCGAGCAATCCGGCAGATTGTTCGTGCCGAATTGCCTCGCGAAGAGCTGCCACAGGAACGCGGCCTCGTTGCTCGTCCGGCCCGAGGTGTAAAAGATCGCCTCGTTCGCCGACTTCAATGCGTGGAGCTCCTGCGCCATCAGCGCAAACGCCTCCTCCCACGCGATCGGCTCGTAGTGAGTCGCTCCGGGGCGCAGCACCATGGGCTCCGTGAGCCGGCCTTGTTGGTTCAACCAGTAATCGCTCTGCGCCGCCAGTTCGGCCACCGCATGGGTGCGGAAGAAGTCGCGGTCGCAGCGGCGCGTCGTCGCTTCGTCGGCCACGGCTTTCGCGCCGTTCTCGCAAAATTCGAAGAGGTGACGATCGCCGTCGGGGCTCGGCCATGCGCACGACTGGCAGTCGAAACCGTCGTGTTGATTGACGGCCAAAAGCGCCCGCACGCCGCGACCGATGCCCATCGCGCCGATGAGTTTCGTGGTCTTCGCGACCGCTGGCAATCCGGCCGCCGACGCGCTCGGCCGCTGCAAATTCGGCGAATGAGGCTCGAGGGGCGGTTGGGCAGACACGGGGTAAAGGGGACGGCCGCAAACGTGGCGGCGTTCGTTTCGGATTCAAGCCGAAGCGCCAAACCGGCCCCACGCCCGCTGTGGTTTCACGGGTCGAGATTGCTTTTCCCCCGCGGCGCATATCTTCGCAGCTTCCCCATGTTCCCAAATTTTGTGCAGCTACTGGGCGGCAAGCCGCCGCCCGAGCTCGAACATCGCGCTTTCGTGGAAGACGTGCATGTGACCGGACGCGAGCGGCGAGATCCGCGCGTGGAACGGCTGATTTTGACGTGCTGGGTGCTGATTGCGGTGAAGCACGTGGCCATCATCTGGGCCGTCCACCGCTACGCCGTGCCGTTTCATCAGCTTTGGGTCAATTTCCCGACTTGGCTCCTGGGTGTACTGGCCACCGGAATCTACTACTGGCGCGTCCGCCGCTCATGATGGTTTGGCGATCGCCGAGATGTGATTGACGATTGGGGGCGCAGCCTCGCCAGCACCCGTTGCTTGCGCTGCGTCGCAAATCCTAAATCGTAAATCGCACTTCATAAAACCCATGCACGTTCCCGGTCTTCGCAGTCCTTACGACAAAGTCGGTCGCATCGTTTATTTCGGCCGGATGCTCGACAAAATCCGGCTGCATGCGGCAGGTAAATTGCCCCCGGACTACGTGGGCAATTTAGGCGAAGCGAAGCCGAAGGTGTTCGACTGGCGATGCTGTCAATTCTTGCGGGTAAGTTATGACGCGCTGACAAACCGCGCGCTCGCGGGCGATTTGAACGACGAGCAACTTCTGGCGTGGGCCGAGCAAGCGGGCGGCCGGCGAACGGACGAGGAGTGCGACATCTGGAACGGTTTCATGACGAAACGCGGTTGGCGCGATTCCGGTGCCGCGACGCTCGCGCAGCGCATCAAGGAAAACGGCTGTGAGGGAAAGCCCATCATGACGATGTTCGATTTCATCGACTTCGACGAAGGCCGCGATCCCGTCGCCGCTCGCGTGTGGGAAAACGTGTGAGACGAGGCGCGCCGCCCGGTTGTGCGGCCCAGTCGGCCTCCCTCGCCTTTTCGTCGATGCCCCGCGTTTCCGGCTTGCGCAGCCCCTACGCCACGGTCGGTCGGCTCGTGCTCTTCGGCCGCGTCTTGGACAAGCTGCGCTTGCATGCCGCGGGCAAACTGCCGCCGGAGTACGCGACGAATCTCGGCGACGGCAACCCGTCGTTCGCGGATGGACGATGCTGCCGATTTCTCGGCGTGCGCTATACGGAGCTCCGAGAACAAGCACTCGCCACCTCGAACGATGACGCCGTGCTCGAATGGGCGGAGACCGCCGGGATTCGGCGCACGGATGAGGAATGCGACGTCTGGAATGGATTTGTCACGAAACTCGGCTGGCGCGACCGCGCGAGCGCGCGCTTGCAGCAACGTGCGGCCGAATGCGGACTCGTCGGCAAGCCCTTTGCCACGCTGTTCGATTTGATGGACTACGACGAAGGTCGCGATCCGGTCGCGTGCCAAGCCTGGGAGCCCGAGCGAGCGGCCGTGATTGTGCTCATGGGCGTGGCCGGCAGCGGGAAGACGACGATCGGTCGCGCCCTCGCCGCGGCGTTGCGCCGGAGTTTTCGCGACGCGGACGAATTCCATTCCGCGTCGAATATCGCGAAGATGAGCGCAGGGATTCCTCTCACCGATGAGGATCGCCAGCCTTGGCTCGCGGCCATTCGCGCGCACATCGATGCCTGCCTCGCGCGCAGGGAAAAAGCAGTGGTCACATGCTCCGCGCTGCGCGAAAGCTACCGGCAGGCGCTGTCGGCGGATCCCCTGCGCGTCAAGTGGGTGCATTTGGCGGGCGACCCAGCGCTCATTCAACAGCGGCTCGCGCAACGCACCGGACATTTCATGACCTCCGCGTTGTTGGCGTCGCAATTTGCAACGCTCGAGCTGCCGACGAATGCGCTGACGATTGACGTGGCACTTCCGCCCGACGCGATTGTCGCCGAAATACGCGACGCGTATTGCCTGTGAACGTAGAACTCATGAAACGCCTTCGGCTCCTCGCCAGCACCGTCAGCGTGCTGGTGCTGTTAGCGCTCGTCGCGATCGGCTGGATTTACAGTCGCGTGCGCGCGAGCCTGCCGCAGCTCGACGGCACGGCGAAGATCGCGGGCCTGACCAACGCCGTCACGGTGACGCGCGATGCGCTCGGCGTTCCGACGTTGCAGGGCCGCACGCGCGTCGATCTCGCCCGCGCGCTTGGGTTCGTCCATGCGCAGGATCGATTTTTCGAGATGGACGTTTGGCGCCGCGCCGCCGCCGGCGAACTCGCGGAAGTATTCGGGCCGAAAACGGTCGAGCACGACCGGGCGATGCGCGTCCACGGTTTTCGGGCGCTGGCACAGAAATCCCTGGCGCTGCTGCCCGCCGATCAGCGCGACCTGGTCGAAGCCTACACGGCCGGGGTCAACGCCGGTTTGGCGGCACTGCGCGAGAAACCCTTCGAATACTTGGTGGTGCGCGGAATGCCGGCCCCGTGGAAGCCCGAGGATACGTTCCTCGTGTCGCATGCCATGCTCGTCGATCTCCAAGATACCACGGGCCGCTACGAACTCACCTTGATGGCGCTGCGCGATCAACTTGGTGCCGCCGGGCTCGCGTTTTTCGCCCCGCTCCAAACGCCGGCGGATGCGGCGTTGGACGGCAGCACCGCGCCCGTCGCGCCGATTCCCGGACCGAGCGTCATCGATTTGCGCGCCAAGCGGGCAGCAGGAATGCGGCATCCCGTCGCGCCCGATATTCGCGGCGAACTAGCCGGAGGCTTCGAAAAATGCGCTGGAGACATCGCGTTCCGCGTCGACCGCTCCAGCGGCTTTTCGTTTCTCGAGCGCGATTCCGCCACGACGCCCGGCTCCAATGCGTTCGCGCTGGCCGGAACGCACACCGCGAATGGCTCGGCGCTCCTCGCGAGCGACATGCACCTCAATCTCCGGGTGCCGAACGTGTGGTACCGCGCCTCGCTCGAGTATCCAGGCCACAAGATCACCGGCGTCACGCTGCCCGGCGTGCCGGTGATCGTCGCGGGCAGCAACGGACATGTGGCGTGGAGCTTCACCAACGCGTATGCCGACACGGGTGACCTGGTGGTGTTCGATACGAATCCCGTCGCGCCGACGCTTTATCGGGCGCCCGGACAGGCGGACTTGCTGCCGATCGAAAAGCGCCGGGAAACGATTCGGGTCCATGGCGCGAAAGAGGTGATCGCCGAGTCCGAATGGACGATTTGGGGACCGATTGTCGGACGAGATGAGAAAGGGCGCCCGCTCGCGTATCGGTGGACTGGTCACGATCCCGAAACCATCAACCTGGCGCTGGTGGGGATGGAGGATGCGGTCGACGTCGCGACGGCCATGGCCGTCGCCCACCGCACCGGCATGCCGGTGCAAAACATCGTGATCGCGGATGCGAAAGGCGACATCGCCTGGACCCTCGCGGGCCGACTCCCACGGCGCGTCGGTTATGATGGGCGCCTGCCGGTCACCTTTCAGTTTGGCGACCGTTCGTGGAGCGGCGTGCTGCCGCCGGACGAAGTTCCGGTCGCGAGCACGCGGCGCATCGGCGTGGCGAATGAAACCGCGGCCAGCGACGGCCGCATCTGGTCGGGGAACCAGCGGATGATCGGCGGCGGGATGCTCGAGCTCGTTGGCGACGGCGGCTATGGACGTCCCGCGCGCGCCGCGCAGATCCGCGACGATCTCGCCAAACTCGAAAAGGCCACGCCGCGGGATATGCTCGCGGTGCAATTGGACGATCGGGCGGTGTTTCTCACGCCGTGGAACAAGCTGCTGCTCGACACGCTCACGCCGGAGACGATCAAGCAGAAGGAAGTGCGCGGCGTGTTGCGTCGCTACGCCGAAAAATGGGAAGCCCGCGCGAGCGTCGAGGCCTTGAGTTATCCGGTGACTCGGCTCTTCCGCGTCGCGGTGTACACCCGCGTGTTCACTCCGATCTTCGCCACGTGCCTCCGGGAGAATCCGCAAATGCGCTGGAACCAGCTCTTGCTTGAACAAGCGGTGTGGACGCTGCTCCAGGAAAAACCGGCGCACCTGCTCGATCCGGAATATGCATCATGGGAAGCGCTGCTCGTTGCGGCAGTGGATGACACGATTCGCGAACTCGATCGCCAGGGCGTGAGATTGCCCTATGCGACCTGGGGCCAGCGCAATGCCGCGGAAATCCGCCATCCATTTAGTTATACGTTGCCCTGGTTTTTCCGCTCGTGGCTCGACATGCCCGCGGATCCCTTGCCGGGCGACAACGACATGCCGCGCGTGCAGTCCCCCACTTTCGGCGCCAGCGAGCGCTTCGTCGTTTCACCGGGGCACGAGGAGGAAGGCATTTTCCACATGCCGTGCGGCCAAAGCGGCCACCCGCTGTCGCCCTACTACCGCGCCGGCCACGCCGCCTGGGTGCGAGGCGACCCCACGCCGTTCCTACCCGGCAAAACGGTGCATACGCTGGTGCTTGGTCCGTGAAGCCGTAGAGCAGACGCGTAAACTCGGGAAAACGCGTGATTCGCGGCGGCAGATCGCTTTGATGGACGCGCTTTCGTGAAAAAGAAATCGCGCAGCTACACGGTGTATTTTGGCGGCGAGCTGTTTTCGCTGAAACACCTCATCGGCAATGCGTGGCTCGCGGAAGCGATCTACGAGAAGTCGCACGGAAAATTCCGTTGCGTGCTGCCGCAAGATTTCGCGCTCGCCGGCCGGAGTGCCAGATCGGCGCGCGATCGGAGTCTCCGGGCCCTCGTCGCATGCGATCTCGCGGTCCTGAATTTCGATGGACCCGATCTGGATAGCGGCACCGTCGTGGAATTCATGGTGGCGAAGTTTGCGGATATCCCGACCGTGCTCGTACGCAGCGACGTCCGGGTCGGCGGAGCGACGAAGAACGAACCCTGGAATTTGATGGCAACTGGGTTCCCGCGGACCACAACCGTCGTCGTACCGAGCTTGGCGCGTTATCGAGTGCGGCTGCAACGCCGCCGCCTCGACGACGCGGTGCGGCTCGCCGGCCAGCATGGCTCGGCGGCGGCGCAGCTCGTGTGCGAAGAAACCGCCGCCCTCTGCGTGCGGGCGCTGTCGCGCGCGCTCACCACCGAGCCGACGATGCCAAAATACCTGCGCGAAGAAGCGTACCAATGGCTTTCCCGTTTGCCCGCGCTCCGCGGCAAGGAGAAACCGCTCCGCAAAGAATTCGAGCGCTACCTCGAACGGAAAGTGGAGAAGGAATTGTTGTGATTTTTGATTTTGGATTTCGGATTTTTGATTGGATCGGACATCCAAGCGGAGGCGTGATCCCGTGTTCCAACTGAACGCCGAAACTCGAGAATCCAAAATCGAAAATCTAGCCATGCTCCACGTTCTCGATCATCCCCTCGCGGCGCATATCATCACGCATCTGCGCGACAAGACGACGAAACCGGCGACGTTCCGCACCCTCGCTTATCAGATCAGCCTGCTCTTGGCGGTCGAGGCCACGCGCAACATCGAAACGGAAGCGAAACAGATCGAGACGCCCTTGGAGCGCATGACGGGCCGCGAACTCGCGCACGAAACACTCGTCGTCGTACCTATTTTACGGGCCGGTCTCGGCATGGTGCAGCCGTTCAGCGACATCTTTCCGGACGTCAGCGTGGGTTACATCGGCCTGGAGCGGGATCATACGACAGCCGTCGCGCGCCATTACTACTGCAAGCTCCCGCCGCTCCCCGGTCGCCACGTCTATCTCGTCGACCCGATGCTCGCCACCGGCGGTTCGGCCGTGCAGGCGTTGAACGTGGTAAAGGAACAAGGCGGCAAGGACCCGGTGCTCGTGTGCATCGTGGCCGCGCCAGAAGGGGTCGCCGAAGTGGAGAAGCACCATCCCGGGACAGTGATCCACGCCGCCGCGCTCGATCGGCAGCTCAACGCGAACAAATACATTCTCCCCGGCCTCGGCGATTTCGGCGACCGCTTGTACGGGACGTAAGGCGCGCCTTCGCGGTCGCGGAACGGCATCGGAGTTCATGCGCGTAAGGAGCACGTCGTGCGGGTGTCGCCTCGGTCGTGTGGGGCTCCAGAACGCACCGCGTCGAATTCCTAGTGTGAAACAGTCTTTACTCAAGGAACTCCGAGGCCCAGCGTGGGCGTGATCGGCGCGGGAGGTCCGCGTTTCCAGCCTGTTGGTCGTTTCCTCGCTATGCGTTTTTCGGCTCGTGCCTGTACGTCCTTGTCATGGTTCGCGCTCCGCGTCGCCGGTCTAGGCGCCGCGCTGCTCTGCGCACCGATCGCCGCCGCGCTCGACTGGCCGCGGATCTCCGCGGAAGAACTGGGCGACAACAAGCCGCACGTCGAACCCGATGCGCCGGCCGAGGTGCTGGAGTGGAAGCTCGAGATCGACGACACCCCCGAGCGAGACGAGACGGTGATCGTGTGGGCGTCGAACACCTACCTCGTCGGCGTCTGGCGAACGACGACCGAATACATCCGCTATAAAATCTACTCGCCCGAAGATGCCGCCGGCATCACGCGGATTTCCACTCGTTCGCGCAACCTGGAGGTGCGCCTAACGCTGCCCAACGGGCAAACGCGTGAATTCAGCGATAATCAGCTACGCACCCAGACGGTGGCCCGCTATGCAAATCGGGCCAGCCTTTGGGGACGACTAACCACCGCCGACACGGACGCCGAAGAGGGGTTTCTCGCCATCCCTGGAGTCGAACGAGGTTCGATTCTCGAGGTGCGGTTCCGGCGCGAGAATGACGTCCCGAGATTGCTGACGCAGATTTCGCTGCAGCTCACGCGGGTGCCGGTCCGTCGCGTCGAGGTCACGTGGAACATCAACGCCAAGACCAACGCGCTTGCGCACGACCTCTTCATCTTGAATGCCCAAGGCGGCAAAGTGATGCCGGATTCGAAGCCTCTGGCCCCGAAATTCGTGGCGACGAACCTGTGCTCGCTCGACGACGAACCGTCGCTCGGGCCGCGGAGCGATTACGTGACCTCCCTGCTGCTTTCCTACGAGCGCTTATATGATTCGCTGGACGAAAGGTCGCACAAAGTGCCGAGCCCCGGACGCGTGCCCGCGAACCTCGGGCCGTGGGCGCTCTACTCCACCAAGATGAACTGGCTGGAGCGGGACCGCGCTTTTCCGACGGCTCGGATCAAGGCGTTGTCGGCGCAGGTTACGGCAGGGAAAACGGACGACCTCGCGAAAGCAAAAGCCGTCCATGCGTATGCTTCCACGGCCTACCAAAAGTTCCAGCGTCGTGCGATCACTCGCGGAATCACGCGCGAGTATCCGCAATCGCTGGACGACGTGCTGGATTGGGAAAAGAAACCCGGCCTGATTGTCGAAGACGAGGAATTCACTTTTCTCGCTTTGGCGCTGCTGCAATCCGCCGGGATGGAGGCGCATTTGCTGCTCCTGCCGGACCGGAACTTCATGCGGTTCAATCCAAAGCTCGTCGCCGCAAGTTTTCTAGAGGATCGGGCCATCGCGGTCCGTATCGGCCCTGCCTGGCGTTTCATGAAGCCAACCAGCGATGCCCCCTTGCCATTCGGCCTCGTCCCGGGGCGGCTCGAGGGCCAGCCCGCGCTCTTGGCGCTCGATCACCAGCAGCAATTTATTCCGGTCCCGCAGACTCCGGGGACGGAATCGTCGATGGAAAACACGGGCGAATTCGCGGTGGATGCCGCCGGCACGCTCGTCGGCAAATGCCAGCGGACGTTCACCGGACATGCGGCGACCGACTTGCGCCGACGTTTGCGCGATGCCGATCCGCCACGGCGCCGACGCATCGTGCGCGACGCGATGCGATTGGACGGTCGCATTGTCATATTGACGAATCCGATGTGCAGCGGGATCGACGATCCGGAGCAGCCGCTCGTGTTATCGGCCGACGTTTCCTGGCCCGGCTTTGCGACCCGGCTCAAAGATCGGCTCATCGTGCGCACGCTGCCCCTGCACGCGGAGAGCCCGGCGAAGTTTTCGGCGACCACGCGCCGTTACCCCGTCTGCTTTACCTATCGCGTGCAGGAAAAGGATCGGATCGCAATCACGGTACCCGAAGGATTTACGCCCGAGTTTCCGACCAAACCGCCATCGAACCCCGGCGATATTTTCAATCACGAGGTGGACCTCGGTTACGATGCGAAGCGCCACACGCTGCACGTCACGAGAACCTTCTCGTGCGAGACGACCGATGTGCCCGCCAAGGCTTATCCGGCATTGAAGCGCTGGTACGAAAACGTCGCGCAGACCGATCGCCACCAAGTCGTGTTTCGGGGCACGAACATGCCCATGCCGGCGTCGGTTTCAGCCACGTCCGCGGCGGCGGAGCTAGGCGGCACGGCGGACGACGCGCCGGACGCAGACGAAGACGATGAAAGCACCGATTGACGTTATCCCCATGATCACCCTCTTTTTTCGTACGGTGCGTTTCACCGCTCTTGCGGTGCTCTCTTGCGCCGCGGGCCTCCAGGCCAGCGTGCCCGACTGGGCGGTGCCGCTGATCGCCGCGGACGTCAGCCGCTTGGGCCAGGGCTACCGCTTCGTGCGGCTCGCCGATATTGGTCTCGTGCGTTACGCGAGCGACCAGAAGCGTCGGTTCACGACCCGGGGCGCAATCCGAGTCCTCACCGAAAGCGGCCGGTCGGCGGCGGCATGCCGATTCACGTACAACGCCGACACGGCAAAACTGGTCTCTGGCCGAGCATGGATCGTCGCACCGGACGGCAAAACCACATCGAATGTCACCCTCCGTGACTTCATCGACATGGCCGCGAAGTACGACGGCGTGTTTTGGCCGCAGGAGCGAGTCGTCCATTACTCGGCAGAAGATAACGTCGCCGTTGGCGGCTGCCTGGTCTGGGAAATCGAGACGGAATCGCAGGTCGGCATCTACGACCATACCTGGGGCTTTGCCGAGGAGGTGCCAACTTTGTTGAATATTTTCGACGTCACGCCGGCGCCAGGAGGCAAAGTCGTCTGGCACGCGAGCGACGCGCGCGTACCTGCGCCGTCGGCGGGCACGAATCCCGGCGGGCTGCACTGGGAGGAGCGTGACTACCGACCGCGCGGCGGCGGCACCAAGCCGGACGGCTTCCTCCGCGCGCCGCGCTTCGTTTCTGTGCGCTTGGTGAACGCGAACGGCACTTCGAACATCGCCACTTGGAGCGATCTCGCGAAGCTCGCCGCGGGTTTGATCGACCCACGGATCGAGGCGGATTCTCCGGAACTCAAAGCGAAGGCTAGCGCGCTCGCCGCGGGGAGGGGCACGCGGTGGGAGCGGATCCGAGCCGTGGCGGCATTCGTGCAGCGCGAGATCGCGTATCTGTCCGTGATGCTCGATAAAGACACGCTGGCGGGCTACCGCCCTCACGCGGCAGCCGAAATCCTTAGCTGCCGTTATGGCGACTGCAAAGACAAGGTAACGCTGATGAGCGCGATGCTACATGCGCTTGGCGAGCGCAGCTACCCGATGCTCGTGTTTTCCGGCAATCCGACTGCTGTGATTCCCGAATGGCCGGCCCCCCGATTTAATCACATGATCATCTGCCTACCGGCCGACGACGCAGTGCCTGACGACTGGCCGGTCATCCTTGCCGGCCCGCTCGGCAAGCTCGTGCTTTTCGACCCCACGGATCCGTACACGCCGCTCGGGGTGCTGTCCCAGGGCGACCAAGGGGGGCACGGCCTGGTCATCGCCCAGAACTCGACTGAGTTGGCACCTCTGCCGGTCGCCGCCTCTCATTACGAGTGCACGGCCACCGTTCAGCTCGCGGCCAATGGCGACCTCGCGGTGAAATGGGACGAAACCGCCACAGGCAACGAAGCGAGCAGCCGTTACGCCGCGCGGGCCGCTGCGGGTCGAGAAAAGTTCGGTCGCAACGTCGACGCCCGGTTCCACGACGCGCTCGCTTCGGTCGAAAAACTCCGGTGGGAGGACAATTGGGCGCCGGAAAGAGCGGAATGGCATTTCAGCGCGGAATTCGGGGTTCGCGAATACGGACAGCGTTCCGGCGAGTTGCTCCTGTTCACACCGCAATTGCTCGCGCCCTTCGAGCGGGCGACGCCATGGACGACGCGAAGCCACGGCTCCGTCTGGTCGCCGCCTGGCGTACATCGGGAAAAAGCCCGCATTGCGCTGCCAGCCGGCTGCGTCGTCGATGAGTTACCCGAACGGTGGGAAAAACATTCGGCTCACCTCGATATCGCCATACGGTACGAGCAAGTCGGCAATGAAGTCGTCTACGAAGCTGAATTCGTTCACAAACCCGGCTTTATGGATCGGGAAAGCTACGAAACCCGACGAACTTCCCTCGTCGAAGCCGAGCAGAAATGGCGGCGGCCGATCGTGCTCCGAGTTCCACCCGCAGCGTCGCCGCCCGTCGCCGGGAAATCGTGACCCGAACGCCGGTCGGAGACCCGGCGGCTACTTGGCCGTGGACTTCTTGTCGTCCGCTTTCTTCTCGGTCGGCTTCGCGTCGTCGGACTTCACGCGCTTCGCGACGATGTCGTATTCGGCGAAGTCGCCGACTTTGCGGTGGAGCTTCAGCTCGTCGCCGACGATTTTGCCTTTGTATTCGATCCTCAGTTCCTGGTCCTGAAACTTGAGCGGCTCGACGAACGAGACCTCGTCTTTCGCGATCTTGCCTTCGATCAGCGCGCTTTCGCCTTTCTGTTCTTGGCGTTCGAAGGCTGCTTTACCGGTGAGTTTGTCGCCGTCGGCCTTGAGCTCGAAAACGTACTTTTGCTGGCCGATTTGGCTGTCGAATTCCGCTTTCCATTTGCCGTCGATTTCGGCGGCCCGGGCGAACGAACAAAGCACCGTCGCGACGGACAGTGCGGCAAACCAACGCGTCGAGGTATTCATCGGGGTAAAAGATTGGACACAGAGAAGGCGGGCGACGGGCGTCGACTATTGTTTCTTGGGCGCGGGCACCGGCCGGTTGGTACCGTCATCGAGATCGGCATCGTACACGCGGGCACGCGGCACATTGGTCGGCTGCTCGGGCGCGGCCCACCACTGGCGTACGTCCGCGAGCGAGAGGGAGGCGGCGGGCCGGAAGCGATCGCTCGCCATGTAATCGAGCAAGGACCGCCGCAACTGGCGCGCACCCGGAGACGCATCGGGCGCCTCGAGATTGATGGTGCTCACGAGCAGCCGGCCGCGTCCGACCGCGCACTCGAAGATCACGCCGAGGCGCCAATTTCGATTCCAGTCGTCGATGGTCGCGACGATCGGCCGCAAATCCCGCGGCGCGCCCGTCAGATTCACGGAACGCACGCCTGCGATCAGCGGCGTCCACTGCCAATCGCAATTGGGTTCGGTCGGAAACCCCGCGAGCGCCGGGTGACGCGGGTCGCACAGCAAACCGAGCATGCCGTCGAATTGCGGGGTCGGATTGCGCGGCGGGCGCACCGTCATCTGGATGTTCCAGAACACCGGCGTCCGTTTCATCGTGGGGCTCTTCGATGGATCGAAATCGCGGGGCGTCGGCACGAACAGCACTTTGCCGCCAGCTTCGAGCCGAGCTTCGGCCTCGGGCCACGTCGACGTCACCAACACGTCGCTCGGAACAGCCGGATCGATCTTGGCAGGATAAACCCAAAATCCCCAGTCGTTCTCCGCGCCCGTGTCCGCCAATCCCACGACAAGCTTGTACGCGGCAGGCGCAGGCAAGTTCGCGAGCTCGGCCGAAATCTGGCCGAGCGGGATGTTTTTGCCGCGCGGAATTTCGCGAGACGCGAATTCCCCTTGAGCGACGATGCGTTCGCCACCGCTGCCATTCGCGCCCGTGGCTTCGGCGACGGTGACAATTTTCCAGTACGGCTTCGCCTGTTCGAGCGACCGCTCGGCGAAATGATACACCTCGACGTCGGCGGTGAGCGTTTCGTCCGACGTAAATGTCCGCTTCGCGAGCCGGGCGAGCGGCACGGTGGTCTGGTTGAAGCGCCGAAATTCCGCGGCGGTGACATAGCTCTTCGGCTTCCAGAACGCGTCAAGCACGCCGATGAGCGCGGTGCCCTGGCCGAGATAGTCGTGGAGATCGAGCAACTGATAGCCGGCCAGCTGCGGCGTACGAAGATTGGCCTCGATGTCCTCCTTATAGCACGCGAGCTGGAATCGGCCGGACGCCCAGGCGAACGCATGGTTGTACTCCAAGACGCCGGTCTGCTCCGCGATATACCGGAAAATATCGTAGTTGCCCGGCTGCAAATAGCCGGTGAATTCCTTCACGACATCGAAATCCGGATACGCGCACCATTGGCCGACTTCGTGCGCGAGGACCGGAATGTGCGCATCTTCCAGCGCTCGACGATAGTCGCGGCCGAACCAGCCGCTCGTGTTGCGCAGATCGAACAGGTTTCGTTGATCCGGTCCGAAGCGCACGAGCACGGCGAACTGCGCGCCGCCCGTGACCTGCTCCGGCGCCGACCACCCGGTGGCGGCGGCATAGAGTCGACGCGGATCTTTCTCGTGCCACTCCGCCGCCCACTTGGGCGTGATCTGCGTATATCGGCCGGCGGGCTCGTTGCTCGGCGAGAGGAGAATGAAGGAGGGATGATTGCCGAACGCTTTCAGCAGCCGTGGCGTTTCTTGTTCGAGCAGCTTCGTGTAGGGACCGTCCGGGGTAAATGGCGCCCAGAGCCCGCACTCGGGCTGAAGATAGAAGCCCAGCTCGTCGGCGGCGACGAACGCCGCTTCCGGCGGACACCACGAGTGAAAGCGCATGCCGTTCATGCCGAACTCCTGGCAGCCGCGGAACATCTTTTTCCACGTCTCGACATCCGTCGCGGGATAACCGGTGAGCGGGAAATCGCCGCCAAAGTGCGTCGTCCGCAGATTGACCGAGTTGCCGTTTACGAGGAGATCTTTGTCGCGAAAGCCCACCTCCCGGAGCCCGAATGTCACTTCGCGCGTGTCCGCCACGCGGCCGTTGATTCGGAGCGTCGCGGTCAACCGCTGCAACGCGGGCTGAAATTCGGTCCAGGGCTGCGCCGTTTCGCCCAGCGGTAGATCGAGCTGCAGCGCGCCGCCGTGGCTGTCCCAAGTCACTTGGCTGACAGCCCGGATTTGGCGATCGGCGGGCAATCCGGGGCCGGGCGTCGCAACTCGAATCGAGACCTCTCCCGCGCCGGACTCCTTGCTCGTGCTGCCGAGCGAAATTTTCACGAGCACGGATTTCCGCTCGACGTTGGGAAACACTTGGACGTCGTCGAGCCACGTGGTCGGCGTCGACTGCAGCTCGATGCGACCTACGATGCCATTCCAGGTCGCGCCGAGCGCATCGGACACGCTATGACCGTCCAGTCCGTGACCATCGTTCACCGGCTCGCGGACGATTTGACGGTTATCGACGCGAATCGTGACTCGATGCTGACCGGGCGCGAGAACGCCAAGGTCGGTGACATGGGGCGCCACGAGGCTGTTGTTCGCTGGATACGCACGGTCGTCGATCCATACCGTCGTTTCCCAATGCGCGCGTTCGAGGAAGAGCACGAACCGGCGGCCGGCCGCCGGAGCGGGGATTTCGAAATCGCGTTGGTACCACGCGGCGCCGAGATAATGGCGCGGCGGCTGCGACAAGAACGGCACCTTGACGTGACCCGGCTCCGAGAATTTCGCGCGCAGGCTTTCCGGCTGCAGCTTCCACCACGCATCGCCGAGGGTCGTCACCCAGGGGGTATCGGTCGCGATTTCGTTGCCGTAACCCTGGCTCTGCAAGATTCCCGGCAGCTTGATTCGATCCCCAAGGGCACGTTCGTACCATTTTTCCCCCACGCCTAGATCGCCTCGATCCAGAGCAAACCGCCAATCGCCCGCGAGGGAAAGTGGCGCGAAATCGGCGCGTTGGTCGGCGGCTGCGGCGGTGGCAGAAGAGGTCATAGTCCAGCTAACGAACATGAGCAAAACGACCCGAAGGAGGAGGCGCGGCAGCGCAATGGAACGAACAATCATGGAAGATGGCGCCGGCGACGCTGGTGTCATGGATGCCACGATGGCAATGCCGCACCATATACCCAGATCAGGGGATATGAACGGCGGTTGAAGGTTTCGCGACGCGTCATGGCGCAGGCCCAAACCGCAGCGCGCTCGGCGGACGGGCGGGTGGTTGCTGATTGTCGACGCGATGCACCGGCCGCGTCAGGGAGTGAAACGCCTCGAGCACGGGCAGGGCGTTATGCTGATCGTCGAAATACCCACGGGCCACAAGACCGCCGCCCGCGGCCGGCTCCCACCAGAACACCCCTTTGCCGCGGCCCGAAGGCGTTGCCACCACCGCCGCGTTTACGGCCTCGAGCCACTGCCGCTGACCTTCCGGCGATTCCGGAAACGGCGCCGCGGCATTTTGAAAATAGCGGCTCGGCTTCCAGTAATAGCCCGTCTCCACGACCATGACATCCTTTTGGAGCTCCTCCGCGATGAAGCGCAAGTTGTCGCGCAGATCGAGCAGCGTGCCGTGCGACCACGGGTAGAACGAGAGACCTACGACATCGTACGGAATGCCATAGCTGTTCAATTGGTCGAAAAAGCGCTTCGTCAGGAAGCGATCGCCGCCGTGGTCGACGTGCACGAGAATTTTGGGCCGGCGAAAATTGCCGCGGCCGGCATCCACGCCGTTGATTCCGGCGTAGAGCAGGCCGGCAAACGTGTCCCAATTGTCCGGAAGTTTGCCCAGAGGCCACATGAAGCCGTTGCCGATTTCGTTGCCGACGCCGACCATGTCGGGCAGCACCTCGGCGTCACGCAATGCCGCGATCGTATCGCGGGTATACGCGAACACCTGATCGACCAATGCGGCAGGCGCGAGCTCGCGCCAAGCCGCGGGTGTCGGCTCGTTCGTCGGGTCGGCCCAGTCGTTCGAGTAGTGGAAATCGAGCAGGAACTTGAAGCCACGGGCCTTCGCGTCTTTCGCCATCGCGATCGTGTACGCGAGATCGTTCGGCAAACCGCGACCGACCGGCTCGACGCAGATCCGCAGGCGAACCCAATTGTAGCCGTGATCGCGGAAAATCTGCAGGCCCGGCTTTTCGACGCCGCCGTCCTTGAACTTGATGCCGCGATCTTCCTGCTGCTTCAAAAACGAAAGGTCCGCACCGAAAGCATAGTCCGCGCGCTCTTGAGCGGAGAGCGACGTCCCGGCCAACAGCACAGCGGTGAGGACGAAAGCGCCAGTCGATGCCAGGGCGCCGATCGAGGCGGGAAAAAGTTTCCTCATTAGGCGATCCTCGGATCCGGGTTCATTCATGTTCATCGGTCGTTTCAATGGATTTTGCTTTCGTTTACGGCGTCGATTTCGGGACTTTGCCGCGGGTGAATTTGTCGAAAACGGCGATCGCGGGCAGCGCGTTGCCTTCGTCGTCGAACATGCCACGGCTCCGCAAACCGCCGCGCACGGCCGGTTCCCACCAGAATACGCCTTTGCCGAGGCCATACGGCGTCGCGAGCACGGCTCGGTTCACCTCTTCCAAGAATTCACGCTGGCCTTGGGGCGTCTCGGGATAAGGCGGCGGATGATTTCGGTATTCCGTCGGCCGCCAGTTGTACGCGACTTCGACGAGGATGATGTCTTTGTGATATCGCTCGGCCGTCGCCGCGAGGCAGGCGCGCAACTCGAGCAGCGATCCATGCCACCATGGGTAATAGGATTGACCGATGACGTCGAACGTCACGCCGCGCTGCAGCAGGTTGTCGAAAAACCATTGGGTCTGCGCGAAGTCGCCGGATCGTTCGATCTGGATCAGGATCCGCGGCCGCGGCGCGTCGCCGCGACCCGCGTCGACGCCCGCGATCCCGGCTTTGATTAACTCGGCGAAATTATCCCAATGCTCCGGCAGCTTGCCGTCGGGCCAGAGCATGCCCGGCGTGATTTCGTTCCCGATCTGCACCATCTCGGGCATCGCACCCGCCGCACGAAAGGCCGCGATCGCATCGCGCGTATAGTCGCGCACCGCGGTGACGAGCTCGGCGTGGGACTTGTTCGCCCAGGCTTTGGGCGTCAATTGCCGCGCAGGATCTGCCCAGGTATCGGAGTAGTGGAAATCGAGGAGGAATCGGTAGCCGAGCGCTTTCGCTTTCTGCGCGAGCGCGATCGTGTACTCCAACGTGTTGGGCAGCCGCGTCGGCGTATGAAAAAGCCGCAAACGGATCCAGCCGTAGCCATGGTCACGAAAGATCTGCAACCCCGGCTTGACGGCACCGCCATCCTTGAATTGCGCGCCGCGCGCCTCGGCATCGGCCAGAAACGAAAGATCCGCGCCAATTGCGTAGTCCAGCGGCGCCACGGTCGCGGGCGCCGGCGTTGCGGTCGCGAGTGCAGAACTCGAGGTCGCAGGACCGGCACAGGAACTGAGCAGCGCAACATTCAGGGCCGCTAAGCTGAGTTTAACCACGCGCGAACCTGAAAAGACCCGCATGCCTCGGCCGACATCAAGCCAGCGCGAGAATAACGTTCGGACCGAAGGCGAGCTGCGGGTGGAAACGATCATGGGGCGAGATTTGTCCGCGGGGAAAATCCGGTCTCGGTTTTGAAATTTGCGGGCAGCTTCGGTTCGTCTCCGGGCAATGCCGTCAAGACGATCGCGCCGGTTTCGATCAGCTCGACCTTGCGTAACACCGCTACGCCGGGAGCGTCGCCAAAGTCCGGCCGCGCGGACTCGGCGAGAAAGATCGGGGCGTCCTTTTGCAAAGGCAGCACCTCGAAGCGCAGCTCGTCGCGATTCACCGCCGTGCCGTAACGCCAAAGCCCGACATCGCGCGGCAAGCCGTTGTAGAAATCGTCGGTGAGGAAGCGCTCACCGAGCCGCACACGCGCGACATCGCCGGCATACGTGAACCGCAACCGCGGATGACGCGCCGGATCGAGCGGTTTCGGAAGCTGCACACGCCATACGGCCGCCGCGGCAAAATCGGCATCGCTCGGCTGCATTGCGACGCCCTGCTTGATCGGCCCCTGCTTGATTTCGCGCAATGGGCCGCTGGCGCGCACGCTTTCGAAATCTAGCCCGCGAACGGCATACGTCGCCGGTAGAACATAGCGCCTGAACACGCCATCGTCGGTCGACGGCAAAGGCTTGGCATCCCGGCGCAGCTCGCGCGGAGCCGGAAAGATCGCGACGGTCGCTTCACCCGGCTCGTTGGGTTCGACCCGCACGCCACCAGCGTCGAAGACAAGGTTGGCTTGCGTGACGATCGCGCGCTCTCGTCCGGCCACCGGCCCCTTCCAGAAAGCAAGCGAGTCCGCCGCGTCGAGCACCACGCATTGCAGCACGTTGCCCGATTTGTTCATCAGCCGAATCGCAGCCGATCGTCCGGTGGGAACGTCACGCACGACCAGCCGGCTCGGCTCGCGCACCACACGGCCCGAGGTCTCGATCTTCTCGATCTGATCGCGGTCGAAGATGAACTCCACCGGCACACTGTCGGTCGCGGCAAAAAACACCGTGCGTGTGCCGTTGGCCTCGACGACGTGGCTGAACGGCTGAGCGGTCGCGGCCACGAGTGTAACGCCGCCCACGTTCACGTTGAAGGGCCACCAACATATTGCGTCGCCCGGGATCGTGATTGGCTCGGTGGGAAACGTGAGCGTCGAACGGTTTTCGAGCGTGAGCGTAAACTGCACGCCGGATTTTGGCGGCAGCGTTTTACTCCGCTCGTAATTGCTGATGAAAACAAACCCGTGCCGGCCGTCCGATCGCGCGGCCCAACGCAGGGTCGTCACGTCATTGCGTCCGGTCGGCCGCGCCTCCGGCAAAGAGATCGTCATGCCGCTCAGCTCGGCGCCATAGTCGTGCAGGAAGGAATGCAAGCGGCGTAGGCGATGATAATGCGGTCGAACTTCGCCGAACTCGCCGAGCGGCGCTTGAAAGTCGTACGTTTTCACCGGCAGGTCGTTGTAGTTCGTCATCGCCGTGTCCTGCGCCTCCATCAGCGTCGTGCGCCGGCCTTCAGGATTGGTGCCCCCGTGAAACATGTAATAGCCGGGCAAGGTGCTGCCCGCGGCGATCTTGATGAGCGTCGTCGCCTCGATGTCGCGCGGATCGACGAGAATCCGCCGATGATAACTGTTCATCATTCCGCCGCCGATTTCGCAGGTGAGATAAGGATATTTCTCGACGTCCTCGTCGTCCTTCGCCGCGCGCTGCCCGAGCATCTCGGTCGCGATGGCGGCATCGCTGCGGAGCGCGGAAAACTGAAAGCCCGCCCAATAACGTCCCGGCATCGAGGTCAGCTCTCGATCCCAAAAGCCCTCCGCGTACACGCCATAGAGCGGCACGATTTCGCCGACCGGCATCGGCGTGGTCAGGGCGGGCCAGCCCGTGCGCGTATACAGCGGCACGTCCAAGCCTTCTTCCAGCGCGAGGCTCTTCAAAGCGAGAAGGTATGCCGCCGGACCGCGGTATTCGTTATCGACCTGAATCCCGATCACCGGTCCGCCGTCCTTCCACAGCAAGCCGTGGAGCTGGATCGCGATTTGCCGATAAAGCGCCCGCGTCGCCGCGAGAAAGGCCGGATCGGTGGAACGCAGCTTCCAATCCTTGTGCGCGACCACCCATTCGGGCAGCCCGCCGTTGCGCACTTCGCCATGGCACCAGGGTCCGCAGCGCACGACCACCCGGAGCCCGACATCATGGGCCGTTTCGACAAAACGACGCAGGTCCCGCTGCTCGGTCCAATCCCAGGTGCCCTCGATTTCTTCGTGGTGAATCCAGAAGACGTAGGTTGCGACGATATCGATGCCCGCCGCCTTCATCTTCAGCAGCTCTTCGCGCCATTCGTCCGCGGGATAACGGATGTAATGAAATTCCCCCATTGCGGGGAGCCACGGCTCGTTGTCGAGGCGCAGGCTTCGGTTGTCGATCGTCAGCACGTGGCCCGCCGGGCTGCGGTTGGCGCCCATTTTGAAATAACCGGAGTCGGGTGGAGCGGGCGTCTTCAACGTAGCGGTGAGCGGCGCAGCGTGAGCGGAGACGAACGCATGGAGTGTCAGCGCGGCCACGGCGCACGCGGCGACGGGTGCGTTGCGGCTCCTCGTACGTGGCATGGGCGTCTCGCCCGTGATGGCATTGGCCCGTCGATTTCGAACCCATGGGCAAGATGCCCATGCCACGACAGAGCGAACCGCCGTTGCTATTGCGTCGATTGGCGCGCCCATGCGTTAGCGATAACGATACAGCTTTACATGCTGGACCGACGGATTCGGGCCGAAAAAGCGCAAGCCGCTGCCGGATTGATTCTGCTCGGCAGCCGCCGCCAAATCGTAGCGCAGCAAGATATCGTCGCCGTTCATCTGACGGCTCGGCTTCCACGCGCCGTTGACGAACTCACCCGTTTCCGCCGAAGCGATACCGACGATCTCGCCCGTGGCAGGACGCGGCGAAAAGATCACCTGCACATCGGCGCCAGCCACGAAATATTCGTCGGGCCCGACGTTCAGCACCATCGCATAGCCGAGGCTGGGCACTTGGGCCGGATTCCGTCGGTTACGGCGGAGATCGATGTTCAGCGTGTATTGGCCGAGCGCAACGTCCTCGGATTGATGCTCCGCACTTAACGTCACGGCGGCGATGGCGCCTTTCGCCTGGCAGTCGAGAATGGCCGGCGTGAGTTGCTTTAGCAGCGCGTACCCGCGCGGCAGCGGCAGGCTTTCGATTTCCGGAGGAGCCGCTTGGCCGGGTTCGGCGCGCAACGCCAGCAACCGGCCGACGTTGTCGATTCCGAAGGGCGAATAGCCGAGCGCCGAATGCGCTCCGATGGCGTAGAAAGCATTGGCAACACCGCCCGCATCGCCGCGCGATTCGGGGACGAAGAGCGGATTGTCGGCCCGGTGAAAACGCCGGCACCACTCGGCAAAATTGGGCAGATAAATATCGGGGCAGTTGAGGTCGATGTGCGGCGCGCCGAGGCGCCAGACATCGATGGTCAATGGCTCGGGGCCGCCGCTCGGATAGTCGCCAGGGCCCTTGTCTTCCGGCTGCACGATCCACGTGTTCGTGAATTGCGGGATGGGCAGCTCGGCTTTTCCCGCCGCGGCGACGCGATCCATGTACTGAGCGTAATGCCATGCCTGGAAGATCTCGTCGGCCGCGGGCGTCGCCCCGAACACTTCCGCCCATGTGCCGGATGCTTTTGCGCCGGCGCGCTCCCACCCCTCGATCAGTTCGCGCCAAAGCGCACGGCTTTGCAGTTTGGCACCGAGCGCCGCGGGTACGGGTTGTCGAAAAGCGGCTTCGGCGGCGGGCGATCGGTCGCGGGAATCGCCCAGGATGCCGACTTCGTTTTCGATCTGGACCATGATGACGGTGTGCTGCGGATCGGTTTCGCGCACATGCCGCAGCAATGCCGCGAAGGCGCGCGCATCCGCTTTTTGGCTCTCTTCGCCAAACACTGAGAGAATTTCGACCGCCTTGCCGCTCGCGATGCGCACGCGCGGGAAACGCTGCTGATCGCGCTTCACCCACGCGGGGGCAAAGCTCGAGAGCCCGTTCTTCCAGCTCCCGAACCAGACGATCACGACGCGCATCTGCTGCTCGCGCGCTTGCCGCAGCATGCCGTCGACGAGCGTGAAATCGAACTTCCCCTCTTCCGGTTCAATCCAATCCCAGGAGACCGCAATCAGCCCCGTGTTGAGGCCCATCTTCGCGAGACGTGGCCAAACCGTCGCCATGTAATCAAGGCTGGACGACGCGGTGTTGGCCGTCTCCCCCCCGAGGATGAGGAATGGCTTGCCGTCGACGATGAGCTGCGTGGCGGCGCCTCGTTTTTCCAAATGAGGGAGGCTCGATTCAGCCGAACGGACGATAGCCGCAAACGCGGTCGTAATTGCAGCGGCAATTGCGAGCCGAAGCAGAGGCACGGGAATTTTCATGGGGGAACGTGGGGCCGCCGCAGCAACAGCGGCGCAAACATTGGGCGGATGTGAAGAGAGTCAAAGCGGCTGAACAGCCGGACAGTAGGAAATTCGCGGCTCGGCCGTGGGGGGGGGGGCGTGGGCCGGTGGTGCCCTGGGGGGGTAGCCCAAGGGGGGGGCGGGGAGC
>CBINOT010000036.1:0-34850 GCA_966252355.1 uncultured Opitutus sp.
GCCCAACACGCTGCTCGGCGCGCAAGTTTATCTCGTCCTCTGCGGCCTCGTGATGATCGTGGCTGGATTGGGCTGCGTCACGTTGGTGCGCGAGCGGTATTACGACAAGCTCGTCGCGGGCAAACAGCAGAAGATCGCGATCACGGATACGCTGTGGGAGACGATGAAGTGCCAGCCGTTCCGGATTCAGATTGCGATGCAGCTCGCCTATAACATGGGCCTGAGCATGGTCGGCACGCTCGGTCTGGCCGCCACGTTTTACTACGTTTGCAACGGCGATCGCGCCCAGGGCAATTGGTGGAATTCGCTGATGGGCGTGTCCGGCATGGTGCTCGGTTTCCTCGGCATTCCAGTCTTTACGTTCATTGCCCGCCGTCTCGGCAAGCGCGCCGCAATGGGAGCGGTTTTGGGCAGCGCCATCGCCATCTTCGTCGCTACCTGGTGGCTCTACACGCCGAAGATCGTCTGGCTGCAAGTTTTCGCCTCCGGCTCGATTGCGTTCATCGGCGCCGGGTTCTGGCTGCTCGATGGTTCGATCCGCGCCGACATCATCGATTACGACGAACTGCGCACAGGCAAACGGCGCGAAGGATCGTTCACTGCCTGCATTTCCTGGATCGGCAAAGTGGGCATGGCGGTCGGTGCCGGCATTTCGTTCTTCATTTTGGATTGGATCGGATTCGACAACACGGCCGCGCATCAAACTGAGCACGTGTTGTTCATGATTCGACTTCTGCTCGCCGCCATCCCGATCGCCGGGTTGACGATCGCCCTCGTCGCGCTCGCACGCTTCCCGCTTACGCAGGAAAAGATGGCCGAAATCCGCGCCGAACTCGAAGCCCGCCGCGGGAAAGTGTGACCGGCTCGAGCGGTTCGAGCGTTTTCGGGCAGCGGCGTCTCGCCGAGAGGCCTAAGCCAAGTTTGCCACGTAATACGTGACAAACTTGGTTGAGTGCAGGGTCGACGGATTTGAACGCGCGACTTCGCAAAGCCGCCCGGCACTCAGAGCACTTCGGAGGCCCCCTACCTTGCGGACACAATGCTACGTTCTTAATCGTGCTCGTGCTCTTGATCGTGATCGCTCAGTGAAGATCGATCACGATCACGATTACGATCAAGAGTACGATCAATCGCGCGCTTGTACCCAATCCGCGCAATTGCATCGCTCGGTGGCGCCACCCACGCTGAGCCTCGGGATGAAGCCCCAAGTCCTGCTCGTTTTCCTGACGCGGTTCGAAGAGTGCACCGCCATGCTCAAGGGCGTCGCCCACTATGAGCGAACGCATCGTCCCTGGGCGGCATTCCTCGACGACGAAGCGCGCGCCGAGCATGATCCGCGCTGGCTCCGCAGCAAGAAATGGCACGGCGTCATCAGCCGCCACACCACCGCCCCGCTCGTCAAAGAGTGCGCTAAGCTCAAATTGCCCTTGGTCGATCTCAACGACACGCCGACCTTTCCCGGCGTGCCGAAAATTCGGCCTGACAACGTCGGTGCGGGTCATCTCGGCGCCGAACACTTTCTCGAGCGTGGTTATACCTCGCTCGGCTTTTGCGGCTTCAAGAACCACGGCTGGGCTTGTGAGCGACGCGACGGCTTTGCCGAAGCGGCGCGGCTGGCGGGCCATCGCGCCGAGATTTTCGACGTCGACTATCCGGGCGATCTTACGCCCTTTTGGGATACCAACCAGACGAACGCCCTCGCCACCTGGCTGCGTGGCCTACGCAAGCCGGTCGGCGTCATGGCGTGCAACGATATGCGGGGGCTTCAAGTCATCGCCGCCGCGCAACAAGCCGGCTTGCTCGTGCCGGAAGAGGTCGCGGTGCTCGGCGTGAACAACGACACGATCCGCTGCGAATTGGCTTATCCGCCTCTCTCGAGCGTCGCGACGAACGCCTTCCACTCGGGTTACCAAGCGGCGGAAATGCTGGCACAGCTGATGAACGGCGGGGCCGCCGACCCTCTCGATCGTCGGCTCGAGCCGCTCGAGGTCGTGACCCGCCATTCCACCGATGTGCTCGCGATCGACGACAAGAACGTCGCGGCCGCGCTGAGTTACATTCGCGAACGCGCCTGCCACGGCCTGACCGTCGACGCGGTGCTGAAGCATGCCTTCGTCTCCCGCAGTCAGCTGGAAAAGAAATTCCGCCGCTATTTGGGTCGTTCGCCGCAAGCGGAGATCCGACGTGTCCAGGTCGCAAAGATCCGGCAGCTGCTTTTCGAGACCGATTTCCCGTTGAAGAAAATCGCCGACCTGACCGGATTCGAGCACGTCGAGTACATGTGCGTCGTCTACAAACGACTCACCGGCGAAGCGCCGGGCGCGTATCGCCGTCGGGTCGCGGCGAAGAAGTGAATCGGCGGCACGCTGCCAGACCGGGTAAACACGCGGTGCTCGTAGCGGAAAGCGTGAGTTTTTCGTCCGAACGCGCGTGGACGCGCGCAACCAAATCGCCCCCTTTACGACAAACCTTGGCATGTCGTTTCCACGATTGCGGCGCGCTCCGGCGTACCGGCACTCTATCGAAGCGGGCCGTTGGCTTCTCGCCGGTAATCCCCGTTTTTCCTAGGCTCCTGCACCTTAAGTCACCGCCATTTCCTTTCTCATCCCGATGCCGTTTCCGACTGATTTCACCTGGGGCGTAGCCGCTGCGGCTTACCAAATCGAAGGGGCCGTCACGGAAGACGGCCGGGGGCCGTCCATCTGGGACGTCTTTTCGCATCAGCCCGATCGGGTTTTTGAAAACCATAACGGCGACGTCGCCTGCGACCATTACCATCGGTTCGCCGAAGATATTCGGCTCATGCAGGAGCTCGGCGTGCGGGCGTATCGGCTGTCGCTTGCCTGGCCGCGCCTCATCCCCGACGGCACGGGCGCAGTGAACGAACGCGGACTCGTTTTCTACGACAAGCTGATCGATGCGCTGCTGGCCGCCGGCATCACGCCATGGGTTACGCTTTACCATTGGGACTTGCCCCAAGCGATCCAGCACCGCGGAGGCTGGCTGAATCGCGACATCGTCGAGTGGTTCGGGCGTTACGCGGAAGTCGTCGCCGCGCGGCTCGGCGATCGCGTGAAACATTGGATGACGATCAACGAACCGCCGTGCGTCATCGGGCTCGGCTACCAGGAAGGCGTTTTCGCGCCGGGTTTGAAGCTATCGTTTCGCGAAGGGCTGCTGGGCGCGCATCACGTGTTGATGGCGCATGGCCGCGCGGTGCAGGCGTTGCGGGCCGGGTGTCGCGGCCAAGTGAGCATCTCGCTCGCGCATACAAGCCGCGAACGGATTCCCGAAACCGAAACCACCGCGCACATCGACGCGGCCCGGCAGGATTATTTCGCCTGTCGCGAGCGCGGCTTCTGGAATCTGTCGTGGTGGGCGGACCCGGTATTTCTCGGCCGGTATCCGGCCGAAGGTTTCGAGGCCTTCGCCGCGGATTTGCCGACGATAACGGACGCCGACACGAAATTGATCGGGCAGCCGCTCGATTTCATCGGGTACAATTGCTACTCGGGTTTCAAGGTTCGCGCCGCGGCCGATGGCAAAACGGAACAGACGCCAGGCGGCTGGGGCATCGGGAATCCGCGCGGGACGCTCTCATGGCTGAACGTCGCGCCGGATGCGCCGTACTGGGCCGCGCGCTTCCAGTACGAACGTTACAAGCTTCCGGTGGTGTTCACCGAAAATGGGTTCTGCAACACGGACTTCGTCCACCTCGATGGCAAGGTCCACGATCCCCAGCGCATCGACGTCCTCGCCCGTTATCTTTCGCGGATTCGGCGTGCCGTCGACGAAGGCGTGCCGGTCACCGGCTATTTCCACTGGTCGATTCTCGACAATTTCGAGTGGAAAGAAGGCTACAAGGACCGGTTCGGTCTCATCCACGTCGACTACCAAACGCAAAAACGCACCCCGAAGGATTCGTTCTATTGGTACCGCGACACGATCCGCGCCAAGGGTGCGAACCTCGCGTGAGCATGCGCCAAGCGCGACGCAAAGAGGTCGCTCGAGAGAGCGGCCTCATGTCCGACGAATTTCGAGCGTCGGGATTATCTTCGCGACTCTCGAGCGCCTTTGCCGGTCTCCGCGCCGATGCATTTTCATCACCGTCCGAATCGAAAACTCTCCTTCAAGATCGCCTCCCATGAATCACCCGGCATACCTCCGTTGCGTCATGCGTTTCCTTCTCGCGCTCGCCTGCCTCACTTCCATCGCCATGGCCCAGAAATTCACGGAACTCGCCCAGACGCCGCCGATGGGCTGGAACACCTGGAACACGTTCGCCTCGAACATCCACGAATCGCTCGTCCGGGAAACCGCCGAGGCGATGATCGCGAACGGCATGCGCGACGCCGGCTACGTGTACTTGGTGCTCGACGACACCTGGTCGCTGAAGCAGCGGGACGAGCAGGGCAACTTGGTCGCCGATCCGCAGAAATTTCCCGGCGGCATGAAAGCGCTCGGCGACTGGCTGCACGCGCATGGCTTCAAGTTTGGGATTTATAGCTGTGCCGGCCCGCGCACCTGTGCCGACTACCCCGGCAGTTGGGGCCATGAATTTCAAGACGCGCGCACGTTCGCGTCCTGGGGCATCGATTATCTGAAATACGATTGGTGCAACTCCGGCACCGCCGACGCACGCGACGCCTACAAACGGATGCGCGATGCCCTGCGCGCCGCCGGCCGGCCCGTCGTTTTCAGCATTTGCGAATGGGGCCAGAACAAGCCGTGGGAATGGGCGGCCGACGTCGGCCACCTGTGGCGTACCAGCGGCGACATTTTCGATTCGTATGACGGCCGCAAGGGCTGGGAAATGGGCTGGAAGCGTATCCTCGATTTGCAACACGAGCTCGTCACCAACGTCGGTCAGGACGGCCTCAACAAATTCGCCGGCCCGGGCCACTGGAACGATCCTGACATGCTCGAAGTCGGCAACGAAGGTCTATCGCACGCCGAGTCGCGCGCCCATTTTTCGCTGTGGTGCATTCTCGCCGCGCCGTTGATGGCCGGAAACGACGTGCGCCACATGCACGATGATATCCGGACAATCCTGACGAATCGCGACGTCATCGCCATCGATCAAGACCGGCTAGGGAAACAAGGTTTCCGTGCGCTCGCCGAGCCATCGAAGAATATCGAGGTCTGGGTTAAGCAGCTGAGCAATGACGAGTGGGCGGTGTGTGCGTTGAACACCAGCATGGCGGCGGCGGACCTCACGATCGAGTGGGCGCGGTTCACATGGTTCTTAAAAGGCGAATACGCGCTCCGCGACGTCTGGGCCAAAGCCGATGCCGGCACGACCGAAAAGCCCAAAGTCGTCCGCGTCGACTCGCATGACGTCGCGCTCTTCCGCCTCACGCCGGTGAAGAAGTAGCCGCGGCAGCCTGCCGCCAACCTTACCCGGTTGCCAAGGCCGGCGCTGCCGAGGCTAAGTCGACCGCCGACGCCACATCGCTCGGGATCGGTGCGGCGTCCAAGGACAACGCACCGCCGCGCGCCACCCTGTTGCCGGCCAGCGCCAAGGTCTCCCGGATATGCTCGGTCGAGATGCGAATCGCGTGAACGGTCGGCGGCGTAGCATCCGCCAACGTTTTCAATTGATCGACGATGTTATCGAGCTCCTCCAACACTTTGGTGCCGGAATCGACCTGATCGCGCAGCCCAATAAAGGTGTTCAGCATCCCGTCGGCTTCGCGGAGCCGGGTCGCTTCCGTCAGGCCGGAAATTTGCGCCACGCGGAGAAAGATGATGTCCTTCCGCAGCTGCTTTTTCGCTGCAAGCACCGAGCGCAAATGATGGCGCAACGTGTCGACTGCGCGAAACGCTTCCTCGACCGTGCCGGTGAACGCAGCGCGCAGATCTTCGGTCACGGCCCGTAGGCGATGAATATCGGCGGCGGCGTGTTCGCCGCGCGCCAGCTCGACGAGATACGCCAGCAACATTTCGATCACGATACGCGCGGCGGAAAGATTCGAGGCGATCTTCGTCACGGCGGTGGTCGTTTCGATGATGTGATCCGCCAGCCGACTGGCGCTGCTGGCCAGGTTTTGCGCGTGTCCGCTCAAGATTTGGGCGACGGTCCCAAGCGTCAGGCCGAGCGACCCGAGGGGATGCGCGGCGATATGTGCGTTCAATGCGTTCAAGCGGAAATCGTCCGCGATGTTCTGAATCGCGTCCTTTCGTTCATGAATCCCGGTGCACACGGTCGTGAATCCATCCAGCGAATCGAACAGACATTTGATTCCCTCGTAGGCTGTGAGCGTTTGCCTGTACAAGATCGCCAGCACGTCGCCGGCAATCTGGCGTCCGTCATCGCGCAGTTGGCACGGGAAAAGTCGCAGTGACCGCCGGGCCACTTCGAGGTCGCGACTCTTGATCTCGCTGTTCAACGCGGCATGACTGAACGCCGCGTACGACGAAAATCCCAACGTCGCGACGCCTTCCGCCAGTACTGCTTCCGACGCGTCGGCGGCGACGCTCTCCGCCGCACCGCTGGCGATCGCGTCGGCCTCTGCCTGCGCCATGCGTCGATAGAGAGCCTCGACGTCGGTGAGAATCCGCGAGGTTGGCTTGATTCGCACCGATAGAAAGCGGTCCCCGATCGGCAGCACGACTGCAAAAACCCAGTAGTGATTGCCGTTCCGCGCCTGGTTTTTGACATAGCCCATGAAGGGGCGCCCGGACTTGATCGCCCGCCATAACTGCCGAAATACCTGGCGGGGCATGTCGGGATGCCGAATCAGATTGTGCGGCTGGCCAATCATGTCGGCCGACGCGTAACCGCTGATGCGGCAAAACACCCCGTTTCCAGCCGTGATTACGCCGCGAGCGTCCGTCGTCGAGAAGAACGTCTCGTTGATCTCGAAAGACTGCGCATGGCCAGTGGGGACGGTCGCTTGTAGGCGCATGTGAGGTGGAAACGACGGTGAGATCGACGCGTCGCTCCAAAACCCAAGCGGCACCCGGCGTTTGACAAAAACCGCCGTATCAATCGCAAGAAATGCATAATCGCACCAACGCGCCCGCACCGTTTACCGTACGGCCCGGCCCCAAGAGATCTCGCTCCTTGCGGAGCGCAGCATCGTGAAATACGAGTGGGCGAAATGCATCCGCTCCTCCGTTGGCGAGCTAGCTTTGCTGCTCTGGCGCTCGTTTGGATCGCCGGTACGGGGCCAGCAGCCGTGCCTACCCCGCCATTCGAACTGCCGAAGATGGGCGAAGAAGTTCCGCTGCCTCGCCTCAAAGAAATCTGCGAACACTATGGGCTTCGCGACCTGTGGCGTAAGATCGAACGCGACCCGCCCCCTCGACCGTTCAAGAGCGATGGCTGTACGGGTTGGTTTGACGATTGGAAAGGAGTGAGCCTTTACCCCGCCGGTTTTCTTCACGATTTGAAGTATTGGGCGGGTTATCCTGGCGAAGACGTCGAACGACTCGTGGCGGACGCCGAGTTGATGATCGATGTCGCGCGGCTGGTCGGCTCCACGGAAATGGCCGAAACGATGTTTCATGGCGTGCGAGTCGGCGGAACCGAGAAACTCAACGCGCCGTTCTCGTGGGGCTTCGGCCGCAGAACCGCGCCGAATTCGGCCGCACAACGGAAAGCGCCGAAAAACGAAAAATAGGGTTCGATCGAGCGCGCGCTCTTGTCGGCTTCAATGCCACCGGCGAACGGAGATTCGCCGCAGATGGGAGCCGCCGGACAATCCGGCTAAAACAGTTTTATGTTAGGTGGTACTGTCGCTTGACGGTCGCCTCCGGGCGGCAAACGTACGCCCTGTAACCCCAACTATCCCCATGAATCGTATACGATACGTCTTATCCCTCGTCACCCTCCTCGCTGCATTCTGCGCCTTCGCGCGTTCGGCCTTTGGCTACGTCAACGGCGCCGACGTCAGCTGGATCACCCAAATGGAGTCGCAAGGCTACAAGTGGTACAACAGCGCCGGCGTGCAACAGGATGTCCTCACCATCCTCAAAGGCTACAACATCTCCGCGATCCGTCTGCGCGTGTGGGTGAATCCCTCCGGCGGGTGGTCCGGCCAAACCGATGTCGTGAACAAGGCGGTGCGCGCCAAGAACGCCGGCATGCAGGTGATGATCGACTTCCACTACAGCGACAGCTGGGCCGATCCGGGCCAGCAAACCAAGCCCGCCGCCTGGTCGAGCCATGGCATCAGCCAACTTTATACGGACGTCTATAATCACACCACCAGCGTCTTGAACGCTTTAAAAACCGCTGGCGTGACGCCCGTCTGGGTGCAGGTCGGCAACGAAACGGATGACGGCATGCTTTGGGAAGACGGACGCGCCTCGACCCATATCAGCCAGTTCGCCGGGCTCATCACGAGCGGCCACAACGCGGTGAAGGCGGTATTTCCGAGCGCGATTACGATTGTCCACATCTCCCGCGGATACGACAACGCCCGCTTTCGCAGCATGTTCGACCGGTTGACATCGAATAACGCCAAATTCGACGCCATCGGCATATCGCTTTATCCGAGCGACACCAATTGGTCGACGCTGAATAGCCAATGCTATAGCAACATGCTCGACATGAAGGCGCGGTATAACAAGCCGTGCGTCATCTGCGAAATCGGCATGGATTACACCAAGGCGAGCGCCTGCAAATCGTTCATCGCCGACCTCGTGGCCAAGTCGCAAGCCGCGGGCGCGCTTGGCGTGTTCTACTGGGAGCCGCAGGTCTACAATTACGGCTACAACAAGGGCGCGTGGGGCACCGACGGTCGGCCGACGATCGCGCTGGAAGGTTTCGGCACCAGTGGCGGCGGCGGAACGAGCACCTACGTCAAGCTGCAGAATCGCGCCACGGGCCTCTGCGTCGACGGCATGGGTCGTACGACGAACGGCAGCATCGTCGGGCAGTACGCGAGCGGTAGCAGCACGAACCAACAATGGGCGCGCGAGGCCGCGGGTTCGTACTACAAATTCAAGAATCGCGCGACCGGCCTCTATATCGACGGCCAGGGCAGCACCACGAACGGAGCGGCATGCGCGCAATGGAGCAGCAGCACGAGTTCCAACCAGCAATGGACCGAAGAAGTGTCCGGCAGCTATGTGAAGTACAAGAACCGCGCGACCGGCCTGTACATGGACGGCGCCGGCCGTACGACCGACGGTTCCGACTTGGGGCAGTGGGCGGGCAGCACGAGCACCAATCAGCAGTTCACCAAGATTGCTCAGTGAGTTTTTAGGCCGGTCGTGCTCGGCTGGCCGATTGGATGCAAAGCGCGCCGTATTTCACGGCGCGCTTTTTATTGGATACCGGGGGATCATCGTCTGCCCAGCGTCGGGGGCGCAAAAGCCCGTCGCCGACGATCCGATGCAACGCCGCCGGTGCGCTTGCACATCCAATAAAAAAGCGCGCCGCTTTGGGCGGCGCGCTCGAAATATCTTCTGAGACCGGCCTGTGCGGCCAGCCGGGGAGGAGCTTAGTAATCCATGCCACCGCCCGGAGGATGCGCGGGAGCCGCTTCCTTCTTTTCCGGGATCTCGGTGATCATGCACTCGGTCGTGAGCAACAGGCCGGCAACCGAGGCCGCGTTTTGCAGCGCGGTGCGGGTGACCTTCGTCGGGTCCACCACGCCGGCCTTCACGAGGTCCTCGTACTTGTCGGTGGCCACGTTGTAGCCGTAGTTGCCCTTGCCGCTGAGCACGTCCTTGACGACGACGCCGCCGTCAACGCCGGCGTTGGCGCAGAGCTGCTTCAATGGATGCTCGATCGCGCGACGCACGATCTGGGCGCCGATCTTCTCGTCGCCTTCGAGCTGGAGGTTGTCGATCGCCTTCGCGGTGCGGAGGAGCGCCACGCCGCCGCCGGCGACGATGCCTTCCTCGACCGCCGCACGGGTGGCGTGCAGCGCGTCTTCCACGCGGGCCTTCTTTTCCTTCATTTCGGTTTCGGTCGCGGCGCCGACATTGATGACGGCCACGCCACCGGCGAGCTTCGCGAGGCGCTCTTGGAGCTTCTCACGATCGTAGTCCGAAGTCGTCTCTTCGATCTGACGACGGATCTGCTTCACGCGCGCCTGGATGTCCGACGACTTGCCGGAGCCTTCGACGATCGTGGTGTTCTCCTTGTCGACCGTGACGCGCTTCGCGCGGCCGAGGTCGGCGATCTGGATGTTCTCCAGCTTGATGCCGAGATCTTCGGTGATGCACTTGCCGCCGGTCAGGACCGCAATGTCCTCGAGCATCGCCTTGCGGCGATCGCCGAAGCCCGGGGCCTTCACGGCGCACACGTTCAACGTGCCGCGGATCTTGTTCACGACGAGCGCGGCCAGCGCTTCGCCTTCGACTTCCTCGGCGATCACGAGGAGGGGCTTGCCGCTCTTGGCAACCGTCTGGAGCAGCGGCAGGAGGTCCTGCAGGCTGGAAATCTTCTTCTCATGGATCAGAATGTAGGCGTCTTCGAGAACCGCTTCCATCGCTTCCGAATTGGTCGCGAAGTACGGCGAGAGATAGCCCTTGTCGAACTGCATGCCCTCGACGACATCGAGCGTCGTTTCGATGGACTTCGCTTCTTCGACGGTGATCGTGCCGTCCTTGCCCACCTTGTCCATCGCGTCGGCGATGATGTTGCCGATCGTGTCGTCCCAGTTGGCGGACACGGTGGCGACCTGGCGGATTTCCTCGCGGTCGTTGACCTTCTTGGAAATGCGGGCGAGCTCGGTGATCGCGGCCTCGACGGCCTTGTCGATGCCACGCTTGAGGTACACCGGATTTGAGCCGGCGGTGACGTTCTTCAGGCCTTCGCGGTAGATGCCTTCGGCCAGAACGGTGGCGGTGGTGGTGCCGTCGCCGGCCGCGTCGCTCGTCTTCGAAGCGACTTCCTTCACCATCTGCGCGCCCATGTTCTCGTACGGATCGGGCAACTCGACTTCCTTCGCGACGGTCACGCCGTCCTTGGTAACGGTCGGCGAGCCGAATTTCTTGTCGATAACGACATTCCGGCCCTTGGGCCCGAGGGTGACCTTGACAGCGCGAGAGAGCAGCTCGACGCCCTTCAAGACTTTTTGACGAGCGGCCTCGTCGAACAACAGTTGTTTAGCAGGCATGTGTGTCTGATTAAAAAATTGAGGTTATAGTTTAGTTTTCGACCCGGCTCAGGCGATGACGCCGAGGATGTCGTCTTCGCGGACGAGGGTGTACTTCTTGTCTTCCAGCTTCACTTCCGTGCCGCCGTATTTGCTGATCAGCACGCGGTCGCCGACCTTGACTTCGAACGGCGTGACTTTGCCGTCGTCGGACTTCTTGCCCGTGCCGAGCGCAATCACTTTCGCCTCTTGGGGCTTTTCCTTCGCGCTGTCCGGGATGATGATGCCTCCGCGGACCTGCTCTTTTTCTTCGATGTGTTCGACGAGAACACGATCACCGATGGGCTTGATTTTGACGTTCGCCATATAGGATGAGTTTACGGATTGAAGGATGGATGTGATTTTCTGTCGTGAGCAAAACGCGCCCGCAGCGTGATCGCCGCGAGCGCGTAGAGAATGGATTTGATTACTTCTTCTTGTCTTCGTCGACGACTTCGAAGTCGGCATCGACGACGTCGGCCTTCTTCTCGGTCTTCTTGCCGGAAGACGCGTCGGACTTCGGCGCCTCGTCCTGCGGAGCACTGCCTGGCGCGCCGCCCGCCGCTTGCTGGGCCTTTTGCGCTTCCTGGTAGAGCTCGCCGCCGACGGCACTGAGCTTCTCCATGGCCGCTTTCATGCGCGCCGCGTCGTTGCTCTCGAGGTCCTTCTTGGCTTCCTTGATCGCGTCTTCGGCCTTCGACTTGATGTTGGCCGGCATTTTGTCGCCCGCCTCCTTCAAGGTCTTTTCGAGCTGATAAATCGTGGTATCGAGCTGGTTCTTCGACTCGACCGCTTCCTTCTTCTTACGGTCTTCCTCGGCGTGGAGCTCGGCTTCCTTGGTCATCTTTTCGACCTCTTCTTTCGAGAGACCCGACGAGCCCTGGATCGTGATCTTCTGATCCTTGCCAGTGCCAAGGTCCTTCGCGGAGACGTGCAAGATGCCGTTCGCGTCGATGTCGAAGGTGACTTCGATCTGCGGCATGCCACGCGGCGCCGGCGGGATGCCGTCGAGGCGGAACGTGCCAAGAATCTTGTTGTCGCGCGACATCGGACGCTCGCCTTGAAGGACGACGATTTCGACGGACGGCTGATTGTCGCTGTACGTCGAGAAAACCTGCGTCTTCTTCGTCGGGATCGTCGTGTTGCGCGGAATCATCGGCGTGGCCACTTGGCCCGCGGTCTCGATGCCAAGGGTGAGCGGCGTCACGTCAAGCAGGAGGACGTCGCGCACTTCGCCCTTCAGCACGCCACCCTGAATCGCGGCGCCCACGGCGACGACTTCATCGGGATTGACGCCTTGATGCGGCTGCTTGCCACCTAGTTGCTTTGCGATCTCGACGACCTTGGGCATGCGGGTCATGCCGCCGACGAGCACGAGTTCGTCGATTTGCGTCGAGGTCAGCTCCGCGTCCTTGAGACAGTTTTTGAACGGCTGGATGCAGCGCTGGAACAAGCTGTCGCAGATCTGCTCCATCTTCGCGCGGGTCAGCTGCACGTTGAGATGCTTCGGGCCGGACGCATCCGCCGTGATGAACGGCAGGTTGATATCGACCGACTGCGTCGAAGAGAGGGCGATCTTCGCCTTTTCGGCTTCTTCCTTCAGGCGTTGGAGCGCCATCGGGTCCTTGCGCAGGTCGATGCCGTTTTCCTTCTTAAATTCGTCGACGAGCCACGAGATGAGCGCTTCGTCCCAGTTGTCGCCGCCAAGATGCGTGTCGCCATTGGTGGCTTTTACTTCGAAGACGCCATCGCCGATTTCGAGGACGGACACGTCAAAGGTGCCGCCGCCCAAATCGAACACGGAAATCTTCTCGTCTTTCTTTTTGTCGAGACCGTAAGCGAGCGAGGCAGCCGTCGGCTCGTTGATGATGCGCAGCACCTCCAACCCCGCGATTTTGCCGGCGTCTTTGGTGGCTTGGCGCTGGGAATCGTTGAAGTACGCCGGAACGGTGATGACCGCCTGCGTGATCTTCTCGCCGAGGTAGGCTTCGGCATCGGCCTTCAATTTCGCGAGCACGAACGCGGCGATTTGCTGAGGCGCGAACTGCTCGGTCTTATCGCCAACTTGAACCTCGATGTAGGCGTCGCCGGTTTTACCCTCAACGACCTTGAAAGGCATGTTTTTCGCCTCTTCACGAACCTCCGTGAATTTGCGACC
Organism: uncultured Opitutus sp.; assembly: GCA_966252355.1. Taxonomy (GTDB): domain Bacteria; phylum Verrucomicrobiota; class Verrucomicrobiia; order Opitutales; family Opitutaceae; genus ER46. The sequence goes on from CBINOT010000036.1 coordinate 13,255, forward strand.
AATGAAACGTTTCGCTGAGAAAACGGTGTTGCGCGGGTTGGTGACTGCCTGGCGCTTGGCGGCTTGGCCGACCAGGCGTTCGCCTGTTTTGGTGAAAGCGACAACCGACGGCGTCGTGCGAGCCCCCTCCGCGTTGGGAATGACCACGGGTTCTCCGCCTTCCATGACGGCCATGCAAGAGTTCGTGGTTCCGAGATCGATACCGAGAATGCGGCTCATGCCGCGTGCGGGAGCAATGCTTGTGCCTCCGGGCGGCGATTAACCCTTAGTAATTAATCATCAAATGGTAGAAAGTTATCCGCCTCGTTCGCCACGCTGGCATTTGGCGCAAATTCGAGTCAGCGTGTCACAGTGAGTCTGGTTCATCGCGTGTGACATGTCACAGTTGTATTCTGTGTCGCGGCGACTACCGTGCGCGGCGAATGACAGAAATGGAGATCATGGTTCCGGACGAAGTGCCGGTGATGACATTGCCCAATACCGCGTTTTTTCCGCAGGCCTTGATGCCGCTCCATATCTTCGAATCGCGTTATCAAACGATGCTGCGGGATGTGCTCGCGACGAACCGTCTTTTTGCGGTCGCCGGCATCGATCCACAAAAGGCGGCGCAAAAGGAAGAGTTCGAGCCGCCATTTCGGGTCGCGACACTTGGGATCGTGCGCGCTTGCCAAAAAAACGACAACGGGACGTCGAATTTACTCCTGCAGGGTATATGCCGTGTTGAAATCGACAAAATCGTGACCGACGCCCCATACCGTCGGATCAAGATTCATGCGCTCGCGAGCGAGCCAGGCGCGACCGCGGAGGAGAACGAGGGTCTGCGGCGCGAACTCGCGCGGCTCCTGAGCGTCAAAACACGGTTGGCCGCAACGGGCGCCACGGAGATGACGACCTTTTTGAAATCGGTACGCGACCCGGAAGCGTTCGTCGACATCGCGGCTTTCAGTCTTTGCGACAATAGCGCGCTTAAGCAGAAGTTGCTCGAAACGCTGGATGTCCATCATCGACTCGAGCTTTTCGGCGGCCAACTGCGCAACGAAATCGAGCGCCTGAAGTTGCGGCGGAAGCTTCAGGGCAAGCTCTTGGACGATCAGATTTCCCACAACTAACGCGGCCCGCCGACCGCGCATGGCTGCGGTCAAGGTTAGAGTTTCTCCGACGCGCGACGGCTTGCTTTGGACAAAACGTCGGTCCACATTCGCGTCACCCCCAGCAGCAGCCCTACCCGGCCTCTCGCGATGAAACCCATTTCCATTCTCGTTGCCGACGACGAACCAGGTATTCGAGACATGTTGCATGGTTGGCTCGAGCGTGACGGCTATCATGTCGCCTGCGCCTGCAGCGGACACGAAGCGTCTGCGTTGATGAAGCGCGAGCATTTCGACGTCGTGATCGCCGATGTACTCATGCCCGACGGTGACGGGCTCGAGTTGATCACCGAGTCGAAGAAAGCGCATCCCGACGCGCGGATCGTCGCGATTTCCGGCGGCGGGCGTTATCTGCACGGCAACGATTGCTTGAAAGTCGCCACCGGCCTCGGCGCGCATGCAGCGGTGTTGAAACCGTTCAGCATGCTGCAACTCATGGATAGCATCCATTCCGCGCTGCCGAAAGCCGGTTAATCTCGCGCAGGTCGAACGCACAGCCGTTGCCGCGTCACACGGCGGAGTTGGGGTTCACCTGCATTGCGCACGAGTCGACGAAAAATTGCTTGTCATGCGGTTTGACGCACCCGTAATACCCGCCACTCGTTTCGAGCGACTGAGGTGTTTGCGGGGCCGGACCTAGTTCGGTTTCTCACACGCGCCAGTTGCGGAAAACACCGGCAACGACAGCGTTGCTCGGCGGTTAGGCCAACATAGCTCAGTTGGTAGAGCAACGCTTTCGTAAAGCGTGGGTCGTCGGTTCAAATCCGACTGTTGGCTCCAGCCTCTCGCACTCGTGCGTACGAGTTCGCTCGGTGAGATCATCCATGCCGCTGTCTACCGACCTCTTCGATTACGAGCTGCCCCCGCATCTGATCGCGCAGACCCCGACGGCGCGACGCGACGAATCGCGGCTCATGGTGGTGAATCGCGCTGAACGGTCGGTCGCACATCGTCGATTTGCGGACCTGCCGGAATTCCTTTGTCCGGGAGACACGCTCATCCGCAACAATGCGGCGGTTCTTCCGGCCCGCCTGCGCGCACAGCGTCCCACCGGGGGACAGGTCGAATGCTTCTTGTTGCGGCAAACGAATGACGAACGGGCGTGGCGCTGTCTCGTCAAGCCCGGCAAGAAACTGCCCGTTGGCGCCACTTTTGCTCATCCCAGCGGCGCGTTCCGCGGAACGATTCTCGCGCGAGAGGCCGACGGATCGGCAGTCGTGCGTTTCGACGCCCATGGCAATGAGTCGATAATCGCGATCGCCAATCGCATCGGCGATGTGCCTCTGCCGCCTTATATTGCACGCGGCTCCGACGTCGATATGGCGCAGGACGGCCAGCGCGCGGTGGACTTGGAGCGGTACCAGACGGTGTATGCCAACGCCGCGAAGCAAGTCGCCGTCGCGGCGCCGACGGCTGGGCTTCATTTCACTCCGAGCCTTCTCGCCACGCTCAAAGCGCAAGGCGTCGGCACCGCGGATGTCACGCTCCACGTCGGCCTCGGTACTTTCAAACCGATCGGCGCGGCCTGCGTGGAACAACACGAGATCCACCGCGAGTTATACGAAATTCCCGTCACGACGCAGCGCGTGTTGCTCGAGCGCACCGGCGGCCGGCGCGTGGCGGTCGGCACCACCAGCGTACGCACGATCGAGGATTTTCTCGGCCATCATACCGCAACGTGTGCCCACGACGTGGTCGCCGAAGCGGGGCTGTTTATTTATCCCCCGCGTGAGTTTCGCGGCGTCGACGCGTTGATCACGAATTTCCATCAACCGCGCTCGACGCTGCTCTGTCTCGTTGCCGCCTTTCTCGCTCCCGGAACAACGGATGGCATCGCGTGGATTCGTAAACTGTATACCGAAGCGATCACGCGTGAATACCGGTTTTTCAGCTACGGCGACGCCATGCTGATCCTTTGACCGGCGGAGTCACTCTCCCGCCCGCCCGCGTCGCAACCCCATATGACACACGGGAGCCATTGCGGCAGAACCAACGCCGATCATCTTATCTGTAATCTTTCTTGTTGCATTTCCCGCAAAATGTAATCACATTGGTTTCAATTAGCGAAACCTCCATGGTTTTCCGAAACATTTCTCACCTACACATATGAAACTCCGCACCGTTCTCGTTACTACCCTCCTCCTGGGCTCGACCGTCGCCAGCCGCGCGGCGGTTGAAACCTACACCGCAGATCCCGCCCACTCCTCGGTCACGTTTACGATCCGCCACTTTTTCTCGGAAGTTCCGGGACGGTTCACCAAATTCGATGCGACGCTCACGGTCGACCGCGAGAATCTGGAACACAGCAGCGCCGAAGCGACGATCCAAGTCGCCTCGGTCGATACCGACCAGCCGAAGCGCGATGAGCATCTGCAAAAGCCCGAGTTTTTCGATGCGGCGAAGTTCCCGACGATGACCTTCAAGAGCACGTCGTGGAAAAAGACCGGCGAGGATACCTTCGACGTCGCGGGCGACCTCACCATCAAAGGCGTCACGAAGCCTGCCGTATTGAAAGTTCAGTCGCTCGGCTTCGGGCCTGGCATGGGCGGTGCCATGCTTTCCGGCTGGAAAGGGACGACGACGATTCATCGGACCGATTTCGGCGTCGAGGCGTTTCCCAAAGTGGTCGGCGAGGACGTCGCCGTGACGATCAATCTCGAAGCGCGCCTGAAGAAGTAATCATTTAATCCGTTTCTTGCTTTGCCAGACGGCCCTCGTGGCCGTCTTTTTTGTGTTTAATGACCGCCGACGAGCTCCAGTCACTGATCGAGGAAGCGACCGCCGACTATGCGCTCGGTGAAAACGACGCGGCACTGCAAAAGCTCGGAGCGGCGACCGAAGCCGCGCCGGACTCGTTCGAGGCCTGGCATGCGTTGGCCGAAGTGAACTTTTCGCTGCGTCGCCTCGACGAAGCGCTCCGGGCCGCGGACCGTGCGCACGCGCTGCGTCCAGCCGATTTGTTCATCAATACGACCCTTTCTCGAATTTGGATGGAGCGGGGCGACAAGGCGCGGGCCGAACACTTCGGCGCTCAAGCTAAAATCCAGAGTTGGCGAGAACAGCTCAAAGGCTCGGCGTAAACGCGGTCATTAGCTCCCGATAGGGGCGGCAGGCGCCTGCGGCAGGCCGCGGAGCGATACCGTATATTCGCCGCTCATCACAATTCGGCGCGTAACCATTACGAGCTGTGTAACTTTCCCGGTCGGCCCGGATTCTCTTGCTGCGCCAATATCGCGATGATTTCATGCCGCCTCCTCCAAACCACCCTATGACGACGCTTTTTTACGCGGTCTGTCTTATCGCTGGGCTTCTCTTCACGATTATCAGCGCAATCGCTGGTCACGTTTTTCACGGCGGGGATGGCCACGACATCGGCACGGGCGGCCATGCCGAGGCAGGCTTTGATAGCTCCGGCATTCCCGGCATCTCGTTTTTCAGCCCGATGGTGCTCGCGAGCTTCATCACGGCTTTTGGCGGATTGGGCATCGTGTTTAGCAGCATTCCGGCAACGTCGACGGTTTGGATCAGCGCTCCTTTGTCGATCGGCGGTGCGTTTGTCACCGCGGTACTCGTGCTGTGGTTGTTCAATGCCGTGTTCAGCAAATCGCAGAGCTCGAGCGAGGGACAGGTCGGTTCGCTCGTGGGCAAAACGGCGTCCCTTCTCTCTCCTATTCCGGAAAACGGCGTTGGTGAGATCGCCTATGTCCAATCGACCACGCGCTATACCGCACCAGCCCGGTCGGAAAAAGGCGCCCCCATCGGCGTCGGCGAGACGGTGCGCATCACGCGCGTTGTCGGCACCCAATTCTTTGTCGAACGCGTCGGCTGAGCCCCCTCTTTAACAAGCAAAGCATGCACTCATTCATTGCCACCGCCCTGCCCGTCATCGCCGCGGTCGACACCGCCGTTCCGTGGTTGAAAGCCGCCGCGATCGGAACGGTCGTCGTCATCCTGATCTTCATTCTCGGCGGCATCTTCGCCGGCCGCTACACGAAGGTTGGCCCGAACGAAGTATTGATCATTTCGGGCCGCAAACGGCGCGTCGTCGATCCAGACGGCTCCGTCCGTTCCGTAGGTTTCCGCATCGTCAAAGGCGGCGGCGTGCTCGTCTGGCCGGTCCTCGAAAAGGTCGACATCCTGTCGCTAGAGCTTCTCACGATCGACGTCCAGACGCCTGAAGTTTACACCAGCAAAGGCGTACCCGTGAAAGTCGACGGCGTCGCGCAGATCAAAGTCAAAGGCGACGACATCTCGATTTCCACCTCGGCCGAACAATTCCTCGGCAAGAGCACGGACGAGATTCGCAATATCGCGACGCAAACGCTGGAAGGCCACCTTCGCGCCATTCTCGGCACGATGACCGTCGAGGAAATCTATCAGAACCGCGACGCCTTCGCCTCAAAAGTGCAGGAAGTCGCCGCCGGCGACATGGCGAACATGGGCCTCGGCATCGTGAGCTTCACGATTCGCGATATTCGCGACAGCCAGGGCTATCTCGACGCCCTCGGCAAACCGCGAATCGCGCAGGTCAAACGTGACGCGCAAATCGCGCAGGCGGAAGCCGACCGCGATGCGATGATCAAGTCATCCCAAGCCACCCAAGCCGGGCAGGAAGCGAAATTCCTCGCCGACACGCGGATCGCCGAAGCCCAACGCGATTATCAAACTAATGTCGCGCAATATCAGGCGGCGGTGAACCAAAAGAAGGCCGAAGCCGACCTCGCGTACGACCTGCAGAAGTTCAAGACCGGGCAGCTGGTGAAGGCGGAAGAAGTCCAGGTGCAGATCATCGAAAAGCAAAAGCAGATCGAACTGCAGCAGCAGGAAATTCTCCGCAAGCAACGCGAGCTCGAGGCCAACGTCCAGAAGCCCGCGGACGCCGAGCGCTACAAAGTCGAAGCGCTGGCCGCGGCGAAGAAATTCCAGCTCGAAACCGAGGCTGAAGGTGCCGCATCCGCGGCTCGCGCCACCGGTTTCGCCAACGCCGAAGTTTCAAAGGCCACGGGTCTCGCCGAAGCCGAGGCCAATCGAGCCCGCGGTTTGGCCGAAGCAGCCATCATCGAAGCGCAAGGCAAAGCCCAAGCCGAAGCGATGCGGCAGAAGGCCGAATCGTTCAAGGAATACAACCAAGCGGCCGTGCTGGAAATGATCATGCGCGTAATGCCGGAAATCGCCGGCAAGATCAGCGAACCGCTCTCGAAGACGGAGAAGATGGTCATCATCAACTCGGGCAACGGCGTCGGCGGGGGCGCGAGCAAATTGACCGGCGACGTGACGCAGATCATCGCGCAGCTCCCGCCCATTCTCGAAAGTCTCACGGGGGTAAAGTTCGACAAGCTGCTCGAGCAGGTTCCGGCGCTACGCAACGCGATGGCGAAGGCCGACGATGTCCGAGTGCCGGTCGTCCCGCCGCTCAATCTTGGCGTCGAGACGATCGTCAAGAAGCGCGACTAAGCGATGCGTTCCGCCGTGTCATTCCGAGCGTAGCGACGATTTCCAATGCCCACGATGACCGGTACCGCACGGTTGGTCGAAACGACGATTTAACCGGCCTCTTCGCATGCGCCTGCTCGATGCCATTCTCGATGCCAATCAGCGGAGGCTGGCCGGCGATCGCTCCGCGATGGTGGCAGCGGAGCAATCGAGCGCCCTACCGCTGGCCGCGCTGACCTGCATCGACGCCCGCCTGAATCGTCTGGTGCCCGAGATGCTCGGGGTGCCGGAGGAACAGTTCATTTGGCTGCGTAACGCCGGCAACATCATCACCGGATCGATGAGCAGCACGATGCGCTCGCTCGCGCTGGCGTGCGCCGTCAAAGGCGCAAAGGAGATCGCGGTCATCGGCCATACCGATTGCCAAGTCTGCAAGACCACGATGCTGCAGTTGCTCGACCGGTTGGGTGCGCTCGGCGTCGATCGCCACAAGCTGCCCGAAAACTTGGTCGAATACTTCGGGCTGTTCAGCTCGGAACGGCAGAATGTCATGCGAGGCGTCGAACTCGTCCGCGCGAGTCCGTTGGTCGGTGCGAAAATTCCGGTGCACGGCCTATTGATCGATATCACGTCAGGCCGCATCGAATCGGTCGTCAACGGCTACCAAGCACCACAGGCGGTGATCGTCCCCGGCAAAGCGGGCGAACTTTTCGGCAAAGCGGAACAGTCGCTCGATCGTTTGGCACGGATCGGCCATTTCGCAGCGGAGGAGCTAAAACTTCCGACGGGAAAGATCGGCGAGGTCGTTTCGGTCGCGCAAGAATGGTTGCACAAGGCCGAGCAGGTCGCGGCCGCTGCCAATGCGGCAAAGCCGGCGCCGGCTTCGTCCACGCCAGCTGCGTCGCCACCGCCGCTGGCTGGCAAACCGGCCGAGCCAATCTCCATGGCCACGCTCCAGGCCAGAATGCGTCAATTTCGTGGCGCAAAGACGGCTCCGCGTCCGCCGCGCAAGCCCTAAAAGCGGCCGTTCCCGGCTCGTTGACAGCGTTCGCGGAGGCCACCTACCCTCTGCGCCGCATGGAATCTCCCGTCTACGTCCTCGAATTCGAAAAGCCGCTCCGCGAACTCGTGAAGCAGCTGGACGAACTGCGGCAGCGGTCGATCGAAACCAACGTGGATTTGGCAGCCGAAATTCAGGCGATCGAAAAGAAGATCGAGACCACGCAGCGCGACATCTATTCGAATTTGACTCCGTGGCAAAAGGTGCAGATCGCGCGCCACCCCAAGCGGCCGTACGCCCTCGATTACGTCGGGATGATCTGCGAAAACTTTCAAGAGCTGCACGGCGATCGCCAGTATAGCGACGATCGCGCACTCATCGGCGGCACGGCGTTCTTCGACGGGCAAGCGGTGATGATCATCGCCCAGCAAAAAGGGCGCGATCCGAAGGAACGGATGGCGCGGAATTTCGGCATGCCCCAGCCCGAGGGTTATCGGAAGGCGATCCGCTTGATGCGCATGGCGGAAAAATTCCAGCTGCCGATTCTCACCTTCATCGACACCCCGGGGGCTTATCCCGGCGTCGAATCCGAGGAACGCCACGTCTCCGAAGCCATCGCGTATAACCTCCGTGAGATGTCGCTACTCAAGACGCCGACGATCTCGGTCGTCGTAGGCGAAGGCGGTTCCGGCGGCGCCCTCGGTATCGGGGTCACCGACCGCGTGCTCATTTTCGAAAACAGCTATTACTCGGTGATCTCGCCGGAAGGCTGCGCGGCGATTCTATGGAAAGACTCTGCCGCCGCGCCGAAAGCAGCGGAAGCGTTGAAGTTGAGCGCGGATCACTTGGAACGTCTCGCCGTCGTCGATGAGGTAATTCCCGAGCCGCTCGGCGGAGCGCACAACGACCCGCAACAAGCGGGCAGCGCTCTGAAATACGTCGTGCAGAAACATCTCAACGATCTGCGCGGGATGAAGGGGAGCGAGCTGCTCGAAGCGCGCTATCAACGGTATCGCCATCTCGGCGTTTACGAGGAAGCAGGCGTCGTAAAGAGCTGAAGGTCACGCCACGGTAGGAGTGGGTGGGCGGGCCCACTGCGTCGATTGCCGCACCCCTGCCTCGCTGGCCAGCACGGTCCCGCGCCGCGACGCCCCCCCGCTAGCGGCGCAAGGTCACCAACTCGATCTTCTCGGCGTGCGCCATCGACGGGTTGATGTCGATGATCGCTCCCGACAAACGCACGTCTTCGGTCGCGACTTCAAAGCGCCGCGGCATTCCATCGATAAAACGTGCGACGACGGGATCCACCTCGCGGCCAAGCACGCTTTGGTACGGCCCGGTCATGCCCAGATCGCAGATAAACGCGGTGCCTTTTGGCAGCACCCGCGCGTCGGCCGTCGGCACATGCGTGTGCGTGCCGACAACTGCGGTCACACGCCCGTCGAGATACCAGCCGAGCGCCTGCTTTTCCGATGTCGCTTCGGCATGAATCTCGACGATCATCGCATCCGCTTGCGCTCGTAGTTGCTCGATCATCCGATCGGCCGTTTGAAACGGGCAGTCGGCTTTCAAATTCATGAAGCTGCGACCAAGCACGGTGAACACCGCGACCCGGAAACCGCGGGCCTCGATGATCAAATGATCCCAACCAGGACATTTCGAAGGCAAGTTCGCAGGCCGGCAGACGCGATCGATCTCGGTGATCTCCGTCTCCCAGCCGCGTTGATCCCACACGTGATCGCCTAGTGTGATTGCATCGACGCCACTCTCGAGCAGCGACTTGGCAATGGCGCCGGTAATCCCCGCTCCCGCCGCCGCATTCTCGGCATTGGCGATCACGAAGTCCGCCCCCAGGTCCAGGCGCAGCTTGCCCAATCGCTCGACGATGATGTCACGGCCCGGACGCCCGACGACATCGCCGATAAAGAGCAGTTTCAACATGCTAACACGGTGGGCGCCTCCACACCCGTCGCCAACCGAAAATATTGGGCGTGGTGCGGCTTCTTTCCGGCATCATGCCTCGCACGCTTTCGAAAGGCCGTGACGGCGGTCCGGATACAAGAGACATGGGCCGTCACCACCAAGCGAGATCCCGAGACTCCCACACCTCGGTTCCACACAACCAATCCCAACCGCGTTGCATCCGCGCTCAAGCCCCGGAAACGCATTCAACCGATTACCCATAAACAAATTAATACCAGTAGTCACCGTATGGCACGCGGGCAGCAACGGCGCCGGCCACTTACTTACTATCCCATGAAAACAGATGCTTCAGCTCCTAGATCCTCAAAATCACACACGAGGTACGCCGCAATCTGTGCGGCAATCGCCATCAGCGGTCTTGCTACCCTTGCCTCGACCACCACGCCGGGCGCATCGACGCCGACCGCCGCGCCGTACATTGAACAGCCGCAACCGACGGTCACGACATACACGACGTACTCCACCTACACACCCTCGACGAATTATGGACCGAGCAGTTTCGGCGGCTATTACAATTCCAGCTACTCGGGCAGCTACTCCACCACCTCGACCACGTACTATCCTCGTCGATATTTTTTCCCGCCCACGCCGCCGGCGCTGGGCGAGGCGTATGTCCGCAATCGCACGAAATCGGCCAGCCTTACACGCTCCACCATTCCGATCTCTTTGGCGGACTATGTGAACGAGCCGTTTTATTCGCCGCTCAGCCCGTTCCTTTATGAGGAGAGCCTCTCGAAAAAACGCCAAAAGACCCTCGACGATTATCTCGCAACCAAGCAGGCGCTAATCAGCGAGCTCCGCGCCAAACTCGATGCGGTCAGCAAGCTCTCGGCGGCAGATCGGGAAGCGCAACTCGCCGATTTCGCGCGCGAGCAAACTCCGCGCGTCGCTGCTTTGGAAAAAACGGCTTACGAGATTCGCGACGACCTCACGCAATGGCGGCTGTTTTCAGCCGGCGCCGACTGGAACGAGGGACGCGATTGGCGGCTGGGGGACAATACGCGTTGGGAATCGACCCTCGACGAAGCGAAAGTGATGCGCGGCGCGGCGTTTTTCCAGGATGGCCTCGCGCCGGCGCAACGGCGGCTGCTGCGCGAACATGCCATGGAACTCGACGAGTCCGGCCGCGAGCCAACCACGGACATGGCGTTGGATGCGCGCGGGCCATTTTTCTATTTCAGTCCCGAGACGAGCCGGCTCCGTTTGCCACCCCGTGTGCCTGCCGCCCTGCAGGCGAAAATCGACGAATACCGCCGATTGAAGACTGAGCTGAAGAAAGAACTGCGTGACGTCCTCTATCGCGAAGATCGCAGCTGGTTCGATTCTCACCGCACCAGCGCGCTGCGAAACCTCGCCGCGAAACAGGCTCCGCAGCTTGCCCTGCTCGACCCATTGGCGGAAGAAATTCGCCGCGGCCTGGCGGCCTTGCCGAACCCCGCGCGGCCACAGGCGCTGAACAAAGTATTGCCAGGCTCGCTCTCGGAGCGAATCGGCAACTACATGCGCCAAAAAGCCGCGCTCCAACGGGACTTTTCCGATCAATTGAACGACGTGCGTCGTCGCTCCCCCAGCTCGCGCGTCGAATACGTTAAAGTAGGCGAAACCTACGTCATCCAAGTCGTCGCCAACCGGAAAATGAACGAGCAACAAGCTGGCCTCCTACAAGCCGCGAAGGTCCAACTCGCGGCCTTCAACGACGAACATGCCAAAACTTTCGTCTCGCTCATTCGTGAGAAGGAAGAAATTCGCGAAGCGCTCATCGAAGCGGCCGGCCCGCTGTCCAGCGTCGTGACCCCCAAAGTCATCGACGTCATTCTGCATGAGCACGCAGCGGTGCTGCAGCAACAGGAGCTGTGGAATCAGTATACCGACTACGAAAACGCGGTGCTGCAACCCGGCCTATCCCCGGAACAACGGCGGATGCTCTACGACGGCGCGCTCGTTAAACTCGATCAGCAGCTGCCGTATTACACCTACTGAGATTTTCGGCTGGCGGCCGGATCTGAGGGGTCGGATCCAAGGGTCTAAGGGTCAGTTACGCGGCCGACAGTCGATTCGCGTCCAGCCCGAGTTCAGCGTATGCTGACTCGGGCTGGTTTGCGTTTACCAGACGCGCTGCGACGAACGAGGCCTGCCTTGCGGGAAAAAGACGGCCCGCCTTACCCTGAATCCATTCTTGCCTCAGGCGGAGGCGATACCCTTTGCTGGAGTGCTTCTGTCCACACTGTTTCCGCCATGAAAAAACAATCCACCTCTCCTGCGGCGATGCCCACACCTGAAATCGGCCGTGAAATGAAAGGCGCCGACTGCGTCGTGGAATGCCTGATCCGCGAAGGAGTGGACGTCATTTTCGCCTATCCCGGCGGCGCTTCCCAGGAACTTCACCAAGCGCTGGCGCGGACCGAGAAAATCCGCGTCATTCTGCCGCGGCACGAGCAAGGCGGTTCGTTCGCCGCCGAAGGCTACGCCCGGGCGACCGGCAAGGTCGGCGTGTGCATGGCGACAAGCGGTCCGGGAGCGACGAATCTCGTGTCGGCCATTGCCGACGCCTTCATGGACTCCATTCCCATGGTCGCGATCACCGGCCAGGTGTACTCGAAGTACATCGGCAAGATGGCGTTTCAGGAGACCGACTTCTACGGCATGACGCTGCCGATCGTGAAGCACTCCTATCTCGTCATGGACGCGAAAGAGCTGCCACGCATTTTCAAAGAAGCGTTTCATCTCGCGCGCAGCGGCCGCCCAGGCCCGGTCGTGATCGATATCCCCAAGGACGTTCAGCAGGCCAAATTCCAGCCAGTGTTCCCTCCGACGGTGGAATTCCGCAGCAGCTACGCGACGGCCGAACAGCACGCGACCGACGAGCAATTGCGGCAAATGATCGGCCTCATCGCCAACGCGAAGCGTCCGGTGATCTATGCTGGCGGCGGCATCATTTCCTCGAGCGCGCACCAAGAGCTGCGGGCTTTCGCGGAGAAGACGAATATTCCGGTCGCAACCACGCTGATGGGCGTCGGCGCCTTCCCCGAAACACATGCCTTGTCGATGCAATGGTTCGGCATGCACGGCGCGGCGTACGGCAACTGGGCGGTTGACCAAGCGGATCTCTTGCTGGCGCTCGGCGCGCGTTTCGACGATCGCATCACCGGCGACACGAGCAAGTTCGCGTCTCACGCGACCATCGTCCACGTCGACATCGATGCCTCAGAGCACAACAAGAACAAGCGCGCCCAATTGCCGATCACGAGCGACATCAAGTACGCCCTCACCCGTTTGAACGAGTTGCTCGCCGCGCAGAAGTTCGCGGCGCCGGACACGAAAGCGTGGCACGACCAGATCGCCACGTGGAAGAAGGACCATCCGTTCCGCTTCGAAGCGAGTAAGCACATCGTGCCGCAGGAAGCGGTCGCCGCCTTGTACGAGCTGACCAAAGGCGACGCGATCATCACGACGGGCGTCGGCCAGCACCAGATGTGGGCGGCGCAATTCTATCGTTTCGACGAGCCCCGGCGCTACATCAGCTCGCTCGGCCTCGGCGCGATGGGCTTCGGCTACCCTGCCGCGCTCGGCGCGAAGGTCGCCTGCCCCGACAAGGAAGTCATCGACATCGACGGTGACGGATCGTTCGTCATGAACATCCAGGAACTCGCCACGGCCAAGATCGAGAAGATCGCGGCAAAAGCGATGATCCTAAACAACCAGCACCTCGGCATGGTCGTGCAATGGGAAGATCGCTTTTACGGCAGTGTGCGCGGCAACACGATTCTCGGTGACGAAACCAACGTCGGCAGCCCCGACAATCTCGCGGGTCTGTACCCGGATTTCGTCAAGATTGCCGAAGGCTTCGGCGTCAAAGGCCGGCGCGTTCACCTGAAGAGCGAGCTCAAAGATGCCATCAAGGAGATGCTCGCCCACGATGGGCCGTTCGTCCTCGACGTGATCGTCCCCTACACCGAACACGTGCTCCCCATGATCCCCGCCGGCCGCACGGTGAAGGACATGCTGCTGAAGTAATTTTGGATTTTCGATTCGAGATTCTGGATTGAAACGTCCGGGATTTCGGCCGGTTTGCTGAATCAAAAATCAAGAATCCAAAATCGGAAATCGGGCGGCAAAGCACGCCTTACTTTTCCTGCATCACATACCGGCCATCCCAATCGGACGCCGGTGGCACGGCTCGCATCTCCGGCAAAACTTTCGTGAGGTACACGAGCGAGGGATTGCTGGAAACGCCCGGCGATTTGCCCGGCTGATTGAGTTCCAACTCCGCTGACTTCTGGAAAATCGCTTCGGCGCCAGCCCAGTCGCGCGCGTAGTACTTCGCGAGCCCCTGTTCGAATAGCGCGATACAATCGTAGGTTTGTTGCGCCAGGTTTTCCTTGAGCCCGACGATCTCGTGGACGGGAACCGCCTGACTGCGACCTTGCACCACCAAGCGACTAAGCGAACGGAACACGACGCGGTCGCTACGCTCGAGACAGGCGAGCTTGGTCGCTTCGGTGCACATCGTGTACGCGCCCCAACTTTTCGCACCGCTTTCCATGCGGGCGGCGAGATTCACGTTGTCGCCCATCATGGTGTAGTTGAACCGCGAGCGACTGCCAAAATTGCCGATCATGCATTGCCCCGTGTTGAGGCCGATGCGGGTCCGAAGATTATGCACCAGCACAGGCCACTTGTCGCCCTCGCTCCGCCACTTCTCGCGCAGCTCCGCGATGCGCATCTGCACGAGCTGCGACGTCACACACGCGCGATATGCGTGGTCCGGCGCGTCGACCGGCGCGCCGAACATGGCGACGACCGCATCGCCGATGTACTTGTCCAGCGTACCCAACTCCGCCTGCACGATATCGGTGCACGCGGTGAGATATTCGTTCAGCAACTCGCCCAATTGCGACGAGGACAACACCTCCGAAAAGGAGGAGAATTTCTGAATGTCGCTAAAGTACGGCGTGATCACGGCATCGTGGCCGCCGAGTTCCGGATCCTTGCCCGAGTCGACCATTTGTTTGACCACCGTCGGCGCGAGATAAGTGCCAAACATCCCTTTGATCCGGCTCTTGGCCTTTTGCTCGTCCAGCACCTGCCACAGCAAGCCCACAAAGCTCGTCGACAAGGCGGCGCCGAGCGGCGAGGTCAGCGGCAACACGAGGTGCGAAAGTTTGAACAGATAAAACGCCAGGGCGGCGTAGAGCGCGAGTACGACAACCGCCCCCATTTTCGCCGCGACGGCGCGAGAACCGCCCGCCAGCGCCAGCACGGCCACGACCATCGTCAGGACAAACGCGATCGCGTATTCGACAGGCGCGCTCAGCCGCACCAAGTATTTGCCCGAGACGATCGTCTTCAGGAGATTGCCGTACAAGCCGACGCGCGGCGCGGGTTGGTCGTCGAACGGCGTGAGCGCTTGATCCTGCAACAACGTATCGACGGGGCCGATCATCACCACCGAGTCTTTCAATTGCCCGAAAAACTCCTTCGCCGCATCGCGCTCCTTCGCGTCTTCGGACTTCAGCAGTTCGGCGTAATTCAGCGCGTCCGAGAAGTGGACGTGATTCGTATTCACGTCCCAACCGGAGAACCAATTGGCCTCGAAAATCTGCCGGTCGCGCAGCGGAACGCTTCGCACAACCGTGCCGTCGGGCCGCACCAAATCCAACCGATCGTTCGCGACTCGAGCCGAACCCGGCGGTAGACCGAAGTAGAGCCGCGCCAACTCGATCGACATATGGTAGTACGTCCGCGTCGCCGTCGGGGCGAACGCCGGGACGTATTGCATGCCGCCGTCGATCGTGTCGATCAAACCGACGTGGTCGGGTGTCCACAAACGATGCTTCGGCGGCGGCAAGGTCTCGAATGCGGGAAGCTCCGGCGGCTCGATTTCCTCCAGCTTGCGCTTCTCGTGCGCGACGATCGGCAAGCTCCGTTGCTTTTTCTTACCGAGCACGTCCAGGAATTCATAGCCGCCGTAGGCTGCGGCGAGTACCACGGGCGGCCCGCCATGGAGAAAACGGGCGAACTCGCGATTGCCGTCGATCAGCCGCTTCTGATCCATCAGTTCCGACATGCCCGCCGGGGAAAACACAAAATCGAAACCGACGGCTTTCACGTGTCCCTCCGAAACGAGCGCTTCGGCGACCCGCGAAAAATCCGCGCGGTCCCACGGGAAATTGCCAAGCTGGTCAATCGACAGCGAATCGACGTCGACGTAGACGACGTTGACCGGCGCCTCCATCGGACCGCGATACCGAAACCGCCAATCGAGGACCTTGTTTTCCACGAAACCGAGCTTTCCGTAGTGGCTCAGCACGCACCACAGAATCGGAATCGGCAAAAGCAATAACCACCGGAGCTGGAGGGCTCGAAATCTCGCCTGCTTCGTGGGAGGCATTGGTGCGAACCTACGAAGCGAGCATCGCGAACGGAAGCAGATTCACCTGCCCGCGCGGGGCAAAAGCAAAGCGCCCGAGTCGTAGGGACTCGGGCGCGGAAAAATGAAATGCGTTGTCGGGCTTACTTGCCCGCTCCGGGCGTAAGCGGCGGCGGCGGTTGCGTCACGCCAGGCGACGCGTTTTGCACAATCGCTTTCGCCTGGTTCGCCAAGTTACTTCCGGAATTGTTCGAGTTCGAACTCGAGGTATTGGAGGACGGACTGGCCTCAGAGGTCGAGCTGTTGTTCGACGAACTCGAGCCAGTCGATCCAGTCGTCGACCCGCTGGACGTGCCGCTCGAAGATCCGCCGGAGGTGCTGCCGCCGCTCGAGCCCGACGAACTGCCATCGCCCGAGGTCGATTGCGAATTCTCCTGCGGCGTCTCGGTCTTTTTCTCCTCGGTCTTCGTTTCGTCCTTCTTCTCGGTTTCGGTTGTCGTCGTCGTCGAACCGGTCGTCGTGGAGGAGCTCGATCCTGTGGACGTAAACGTCGTCGTCGATGCGGCAACGACGGCCGCCTGCGCTTGCTGTGTGATCAACGCCGAGGTCTCCACGCTGATTGGCTGCGTCGATGTGATGGTCGGCGCGGATGCAAGCGTCACTTGACCCGTCGTCGGGTTC
This sequence comes from uncultured Opitutus sp., assembly GCA_966252355.1. Classification (GTDB taxonomy): domain Bacteria; phylum Verrucomicrobiota; class Verrucomicrobiia; order Opitutales; family Opitutaceae; genus ER46. The sequence continues at coordinate 29,870 of CBINOT010000036.1, forward strand.
ACATTCACCGAAATTGTCACGACGACTTCCTGACCGCCTGTCACCGCCACGCCTCCGCCGCCGGGCGTGGTGCCACCGCCGCCTGGCGTGCCGGGTTGACCGCCAGCCCCGCCTTGACCTTGCGGCTCGCCCTGCGCCGGACCTTGGCCAGGTTGCCCGGGCGCTCCCCCTTGGCCGCCTTGGCCATTCTGTTGAAAATTAACGTTACCTTCGGCCGTACTCAGCGAGAAGAGCGCGAACGCCTGGCCAGTGCCCGTCGGGCGGAAAACGATCCGGAACGTCGTGCCACGAATACCGGCGGCGCCCACTGGCGTTTGCACATTGAAGGTCGAGCCTTGGTCATGATGTAGCTTCACGACTTTGCCGACGAGTTCGCCCTTCGTCAGATGCAAGCGCGTGTGCGATCGCGTCGGCTCGGCTTCCAATTCGCCGACCTTTACGTCGTCTTTGAAGGGATCCTGCAGGAATTCTTCGATGACCAGCGAAGTGTCGGCGCCCAGCTGAGTGGTCGCACCGTTGGAGAAAACCAAAATGACGCTCGAATCGTTGGCCGTGACGACGGTCGCTTTCTGCTGCACCTTGTCGCCGTTCTTGAGCGGCGTGGTGGCGCCGTCGAGGACCATCGAAACGACGCCGGTCACCTTCGCGGCAACGATCTGGCCCGGGAGCATTGCGGCGGCGGCAGCGGGGGATGCGGGAGCTGCGGGAGTCTGTGCGCGCGACGCGCCGGCGGCCGCGAACACGAAAAGAGCCATCCAAAACGAGAGCCGATGAAGCATGGAAAGGGTCGTTAGCGGCCCGAACGGCCAGTTGCCAAACGCTGGCGCAAACGCTGTCCGTCGGGATTCCGAGGGTCAAGACGCAAACAGATATCGGCGGCCGCAGTGGCCAGCGCGTACTCGTTCTTTCGCAAACTGAGGTGGTAGCCCTGGTGAAACCAAACGAGCGGGCTCTTGGGACTCAACACGATAGCCTGCACGAAGTCGTCGCCTGCTTCGAGCCAGCGGCCCTGCATATCCCGCGCGACGCCGCGTCGGAGCCAAAACTCGGGAAACACCGCGCCTAGATCGAGGGCGCGGTTGGCATACGCTTCGGCTTCGCGTCCCAAGGCCGCCGTCCCCGCGGTATCGCGGCGCGACCATTGCGCGGCCGCATACGATCGATCCGCCCACGCTTGACCATTGCTGGGCGCGAGCGCCACCGCCCGCGCCAAATCGTCGCGCGCCTGCGTGAGTTGCTGAGCGAACCGAGGTGACTCCGCCGGCTCGTCTGCCAGCGACTCGATCGCCACCCTTCCTCGCTGGCGCCACGCTTCGCCTCGGTACAGCGGCACCACCGCGCCAGCGATCACCGCTGCCGTACCGAGCAATGCCACGCTCGGGAGCGCGCCGCGCAGCGGCAACCACGGGCGAGACGCTGGCTCCGAGATTGCCCACGTTCGCTGCACGAGGATTGCCGCCAGCGTGGCGCACATCATCGCGAGCGCCGGGATTTTGAAATGGAAATCGACGAACAACTGCAGTGCGAACGCCAACAAGCCGATGGCGAGCGCTTGATGAATCAGCGGATCGTCGAGCGCCTGCGCGCGACGCCGCGACCGCGCGGAACGCGGTTCGCCGTCGAGCGAACGGTCGATACCGCGTTTCTCGTTTCGACGTCGGCTCCGAGCACAACACACGAGCGTGACCGAGATCGCGCCGAAAAACAGCCCGAAGCCGACCGCGCCGTAATCGCTCAGCGTATTCAGAAAGTCATTATGCGCCCAATGCGGCTCGTTCAGGAAGCCGTCCGGACGATACCGCTCGAAGAGCACGTTAAAACTCCCGCCGCCACTGCCGAACGCAGGATGCGCACGGAAGATTTTCCATCCGGCGCGCCATAGAATCGGCCGGCTCCGTTCGCCGACGTCGCGCACCAGTTCGCCAAAACGCTCCCGCACCTTGGACGACGCCACCCCCGCGGCCGCCCCGGCAAGCCCGATCGTCACGAGCACCGCCACGCCGAAGAGCAAGCGCTTTCGCAGCGACACCCGTGACGCGAGCAGCGGCCAAGCCGTGAGCGCCACTGCAAATCCCAGCCACGCGCCGCGACTGATGGTGAGCCCGAGCCCCAACAACAGCACGAGCGTGAGCCAGGCAAAGAGCACGCGTTGCCAGGCCGCCACGCCGCGCCGCAAAGCGAGCACGCCGCACAACGGGATCAGTAGGAGGAGAAACGCCGCGAAGCTGTTCGGGATGCCAAACGGTCCGCTGGCGCGCCCCGCATATTGGTCCGCTTGAATCCGCCCCAGCATCAGCCAATCGGCCTGCACAAAACGCTGGTAGCATCCGAGCAACACCGCGACGACCGCGAGTACAAGGAGGGTGCCGAGCAAAAACCATTGGGGCCGTCGCGATCGAATGCCGTTCAACACGACCCAGAAAACCGCCGTCATTTGCACCCAGCCGAACCAGTCGATCCACCCCAGCCAGCGAACCGGAGTGACCCAAAAAACATTCGCCGCGGCATATGCGACGAAGGGGACGAACATCAGACCGGCAGGATGCAGCTGTCCACTAAGCGCCGAACCGAACGCATGCACGCCAAGCAAAGCGGCGGTAAGCGACGCCGTGACGACCATCGTTTCAGCCCGATAACCGCCGAGACAGAGCGTAGTCCATGCGAGATTCGTCGCGAGTAAGACGGCTTGCGTCCATTCGACGAAGCGAAGTCGACGCGAGATATGTGGACCCGACATGCAATGAGAATCTCGCCGCGCGCACACCGCAGGTAAAACAGATAACCGCGAAGAATGCCGGCCGGCGCGATCGTGTCAGGCGGCGTATTTTTTGCAGCGTGTCTGTCTTGCCGACGCCGTGGGCCTCCATCCTCGCAAAAAAACGGCGTCGCCGGTGACGGCGACGCCGCGAAAGCAATGGGCTGAAAAAAACTTACTTGGTCGGGACCGTCTGGATCGTCTTGAGGATCCGGCCGGCAACCAGGTACGGATCGGCAGCCGAATTCGGACGGCGATCTTCGAGGTAACCCTTGTAGCCGCTGTTGACGAAGCTGTGCGGCACGCGGACCGACGCGCCACGATCGGCGACGCCGTAGCTGAACTTGTCGATCGACTGCGTCTCGTGGAGACCTGTGAGGCGCATGTGATTGTCCGGGCCGTAAACGGCGATGTGTTCGTCCATGTGCTTGCTGAAGGCGGCCATCAACTTCTCGAAGTATTCCTTGCCGCCAACTTCGCGCATGTGCTTGGTTGAGAAATTCGAGTGCATGCCGGAACCGTTCCAATCGAGCGGAGCGTTGTACGCGCCACGGATCGGCTTGCAGTGCCATTCGATGTCGACGCCGTAAGACTCACAGAGGCGAGCCATCAGATAGCGGGCCACCCACATCTGGTCGGCCGCGCTCTTGGAGCCCTTGCCGAAGATCTGGAATTCCCACTGGCCCTTCGCGACTTCAGCGTTGATGCCTTCGATGTTGATGCCGGCGGCGATGCAAAGGTCGATGTGCTTCTCGGTCAGCTCACGGGCGACGCAGCCCACGTTTTTGTAGCCGACGCCGGTGTAGTACGGGCCTTGCGGCGCCGGGAAACCGTCGGACGGGAAACCGAGCGGCTTGCCGTCTTTGTAGAAGAAATATTCCTGTTCGAAACCGAACCAAGTGTCCGGATCGTCCGGAATCGTAGCGCGGCTGTTCGTCGGGTGCGGCTGGCCATTCGGCAGCAACACTTCGCTCATGACCAGGAAAGCATCTTTGCGCGACGCATCCGGGAAGAGCGCGACGGGCTTCAACAAGCAGTCGGAGCTTTTGCCCTCGGCTTGCTGCGTCGAGCTGCCGTCGAAGCCCCACACGGGGAGATCGGCGAGCTTCACCTTGGCGACTTCGCCATCGATGATCTTCGTTTTGGAACGAAGGTTAGCCACAGGCTGGTAACCATCGAGCCAGATGTATTCCAATTTGATTTTGGCCATAATCGTACGTTGGGCGGGATTGAATGAGACTTTTTCTGGAGGTGCGTGAAGCGTCTTTCCGAACACAAGCGTCGGAAAAAAACCGGTCCAAATCAGCAGCTCATGTGCCAGATGCAACCACAAGTTTCATTCATGACACGTTTCGGTCACAGCAAACGGTTTTCTCGATCGGGACCGCCGCCGACGCGCCGCGCTTGCCTTGCTTACCACCCCGCCGGACTGTTGCGCGACGCCATGCATCAAATGAAGGACACCGCCCGCGCGATGGTGCGGATCGGCTACGACGGGCGCGTCTACAAGACGTACCGGGGCCATCGCGCCAAGGAGCGATTCGACCACGAACTCCGGGTGTTGCGGCATCTCGAAGCGCGTGGCTGCACCTTCGTGCCGCAGGTGCTGGAGGCAGATGAAGCCGGTTTGAAATTGGTCACGACCAATTGCGGCGGTCGCGTCGACCACCTGAACGAAGAACGGCAGAAGGAAATCTTCGCGGAGCTCGAACAGTACGGCGTCCGCCACGAAGACGCCGCGATGCGCAATATCACCTACCGCACAAGCGATGGGCGCTTCTGCATCATCGATTTCGAGTTCGCGACGATCCTCGACGACCAAGGACGTGAGATCGCCTCGCTAAAGCCGTCCGCCGACGCATGAGCACCCCGGAACCGAACGCCGCCGCCCCAAGCGGAGGCATCCCGCCCACCCTCGAAATTCATTGGTCGGGCCTTACGCATGTCGGCCGCGTGCGTCCGAACAACGAGGACGCATTCCTCGCCCTCACCTTCGACGGCCATGATGTGCGCTATCTCGGCAAAATCGGCCACGCCGCAATGCGAACGGGCGACTTCGTGTTTGCGGTTAGCGACGGTATGGGCGGCGCGAAATCGGGAGAATTCGCGAGCCGGATCACGGTGGACCGAATCACACGGCTGTTTCCGCGGGCGTTTCGGCTCGCGGCCGCGGGGATGTCGACGGGCTTTGCCGATCTATTGAGCGAACTCGTGCTTTCGATCCAC
>CBINOT010000037.1:0-34843 GCA_966252355.1 uncultured Opitutus sp.
TGTCGACCACGAGGTAGCTGATGCGCCAGTCCATGTCGTCGATGAGAAAATCGTCCACGTGGCCGATATCCCCGTCGTTCGCTTCGATGCGATATCCGCGCACGTCGTTGACGCTGCGCACGTGGTGCTGCTCATCGAGCGTCGAAGCTTCGCGCCCACGCCGCCGAGCGCGCAGCGGAATCACCGGCAGGAACGGCGGAGCCGCCAGCATCATGGGATCCGAAAATCCGGCGCCGCCCCAATACATCGGCCAGTTGTAATACTGCGTCAGCGCCACCTCTTGCTCGCGGGAGACCGGTTCTTCCGGATCGATCGGGGGACTGCCGCGGACTTGCTCACGCGTCAGATCGACCGAGAGTACGCGGTGCTCCCAATTCGGCACATGCATCGCCGCCGGCGCGATCATCACTTCGCGATGCTCTAACCAAGTCCCGGTCTCGACGACAAAGTACCGAATCATCCACCGGCGGTCGTCGAAAAAGAAATCGGCGACGTGGCCGATCGCGCTATCGACGGCACGAAGCTCGAACGATTCGAGATGTCGGGCATTGCGGAGCATTGCAGCGTCACGGTGCCCGGCGCTTCCTTTCGCGGTGTGCCGAGCTCGTAACACAGCCCCTGACCAGGAGGCGCATCGGGCGTTCGTGGGGTCCTACCCGAACTATCGCATGGGGAAAAAGCGCAAAGCCCCACCGCGGGGAGGCCGACTATCGAACTCGGCTCAAACGGAACGCTGCCGTTCGATCGGCGCATCCAGCGGAGCAAAGTCGCGTCCGCCGTCGCTCAGGGTCGTCACTCGGGTGAACTCGGCGCCCAGAAACACGATCTGCCCCGCGTAATAGCACCACAACAAGAGCACCACGAGCGAGCCAGCCGCACCGTAAGGCGATGTCACGTTCGCGCGACCGAGGTACAGCCCAAGCAAGCCTTTGCCCAAGGTGAACAACAGGGCAGTCACCAATGCACCGAGCCACACGTGCCGCCAAGGCACCCGCGTGTCCGGGAGCAGCTTGAAGATCATCGCGAAGAGAAAGGTGATGGCCGCGAACGAAACGAGATTGTTCGTCCACTGGAGCAGGTCGGTCGACAAGCCGAAGTGCGTGACCGCTTTGCCGCTGAGCCAGCTCAAGCCAGCGCTGGCGATTAACGAGACGAGCAGGAGAAATCCGGTGGCCAAAACCGTCGCGAAGGAAAAAATCCGGCGCTTCACGAGGGCGCGCCAACCGACGCTGGGAGGAATCTGCACGCGCCAAATCGAATTCAGCGCATCCTGCAAATGGTGGAAGACGCCGAAGGCGCCGAACACCAGCGTGACGACGCCGAGCGTCGTGCCCACGGCGCCCGTAGCCGTGGCGCTCGGGCTTTGCACTGCCTCAAGCGCAGCTCCGGCTTGGCGGCCGGCGAGGAGGGAAATCTCCCCGAGGATGCGTTCACGCGCCGCCTCGCCTTCGAAGACCATTCCTGCAACGGCAATGGCGAGGACCAGGAGCGGGGCAACCGCGGTAGTCGTGTAAAAGGCCAGTGCGGCCCCGAGCCGGGTGACGTTGTCGTCGACGAAAGCTTTGCCGGTGCGAGCGAGGATGCGCCCGGTGCGGCGCGGCAAGGAGAGCATTGCCTCCATGTTGCGTGCGGCGCGGCGCGCCGCCGTCGTCCGGAAACCAAGTGAACGTGCGACCGCCATCGCGCGACGGACCGGCAAATCGCCGAGCAGTGCCAGCGGAAAAACCCGACCCTGCGCTACGCTATGGGAGAATTCCAGGTGTGATTCATGACGGGCAAGAAACGAATCCCGGCGATCGCGGAACTATCGACGGAGACACGGTACGGTGGGACAAAACCGGCGCCCAGCGCACCGGGTCCAATCACGTTTAGTTCAACCTATATCCGTACTATCATGCCCGCACTAAAATCTCTCCGTGACCTTCTGGTCGACGAACTCCGCGACCTTCACAATGCCGAAAATCAGTTGATCAAGGCGCTCCCGAAGATGGCGAAGGCCGCTTCGAACGAGGAGCTCCGTGAGGGCTTCCAAGAGCACTTGGAGCAAACCCGCGAGCACGTGGACCGTCTGGATCGCTGCTTCAAGATTCTTGGCGCGAATGCCAAGGGCAAGACCTGCCACGCCATGAAGGGCTTGCTCGAGGAAGGAACCGAAGCGATCGAGACCGACGCTCCGGACCCGATCAAGGACGCGAACCTGATTGGCGCGGCGCAACGCGTGGAACACTACGAAATCGCTGCATACGGCACCGCGCGCTCCTTTGCGGAGACGCTCGGCGAAACCAAGATCGCCGATCTGCTCCAGGACACCCTCGACGAGGAAGGCGAGACCGACAAGAAGCTCACCGCCATCGCCGAGCAGGTGAACCAAGAAGCGACCTCGGCCGAAGAGGAAGACGAAGATTAAGCCGCGGGCCGTGCGCTGAATTCTCGGCGCGCTGCCAAACGCGCCGTCACGCATGACCGCTTCACCGTAAATCCAACCACCTTAACGCGCGCCGCGCTCCGCTCTTCGAGTGGACGCGGCGCAACCTTTTCTCCTATGCGAAATCGATCCATGACCGCGCCGCCGCGCTCTCGCGGCCGCTCCGCTCCGTCGCGCAAGCCACTCATGCAATCGGAGCCCAAGGGACCATTCCCGGAACAACATCAAAAAGCGCCGGGCCTCGAACGTGACTTGAATCCGCGCCCGCGCTGGGAGGCGTCGCGCTACCGCGCCGCCGGCAAACTCGAGGGCAAAGTCGCGCTGATCACCGGCGGCGATTCGGGCATCGGCCGCGCCGTGGCGTTTTTGTACGCCCGCGAAGGTGCCGACATCGCGATCAACTATTTGCCGGAAGAGGAGGCCGACGCGCTGGAAGTGAAACGTTCCATCGACGCGCTTGGTCGGCGGTGCTTGTTGCTCTCGGGCGATCTCACCCGAACCACGGTGTGCACGCAGCTCATCGAGAAAACGCTGAAGGAATTCGGCCAGCTCGACATTCTCGTTTCGAACGCCGCGCATCAGGCGCGGAAGCAAAAGCTCGAGGACGTCACCGACGAGGAATTCGATCGGACGTTCAAGACGAACATCTATGCTTATTTTCGGCTCGTGAAAGCCGCGTTGCCGCATCTGAAGCCCGGCGCCGCCATCATCGCGACGAGTTCGGAGACCGGCATCATGGGCGCGCATAATTTGCCCGACTACTCGTCGACCAAAGGCGCGATCAACGCGTTCACGAAAACGCTCGCGATGGATCTCATCGAGCGCGGCATTCGCGTGAATGCCATCGCGCCTGGGCCGGTGTGGACGCCGTTGAATCCGTCGGACGCCGGTGCCTCCCCGCAAAAGGTTGCGAACTTCGGCCGGCAATCGCCGATGGGCCGCCCGGCGCAGCCGGAAGAGCTGGCGCCGGCATATGTGTTCCTCGCCTCGGACGCAGACTCGTCCTATATCACCGGCATCGTTCTCCAAGTGATGGGCGGAGAAACGACGGGCGGGTGAGATTGCGGGTTTGGGATCTCGAACGGTGGATCCCAAACCGCTTATTGGTCGCGGCAACCCACCGCGATCGGGAACATCGGCGCCGCGGTGGCTCTCTGTGCTATTCACCACGCCGCGCCGATGAAACCGCTCCCTCTTTTAGATAAAGACCCGGCAAAGGCCGCGGCGAAATCCGCCGGGCTGCGGTATGTCAGCGACGGGGATCCTGGAATTCGGCGAGTCGGGCGGGGCAAAACGTTTCGGTACGTGCACGACGACGGCAAGGGCGTGACCGACGAAAAAACGCTGTGGCGGATCAAACGGCTCGCGATTCCACCGGCGTGGACGGAGGTATGGATTTGCCCGCGCGACGATGGCCATATTCAGGCGACCGGACGCGACGCCCGCCGGCGTAAACAATACCGTTATCATCCGGATTGGCGCGCCGTGCGCGACGAGACGAAATACGAGCGGACACTGGCCTTCGGTGACGCGTTGCCCCGGATTCGCCGGCAAGTCTCGCGCGATCTCAAGCGGCCGGGGCTGGGCCGTGAAAAGATTCTCGCGGCGATGGTCCGCTTGCTCGAAACCACCCTGGTCCGCGTCGGCAACGAGGAGTACGCGAAGAGCAACGACTCGATCGGCCTCAGCACGATGCGCGATCAGCACGTCAAGATCGACCGCGGCACGATGCGTTTTTCGTTCAAGGGCAAAAGCGGCAAATATCACCGCATCGAGCTTCACGATCCGCGCTTGGCCAAAATCGTGCGCGAGTCGCAGGATTTGCCCGGGCAGGAGCTGTTTCAATATATCGACGACGATGGCCGGCAGCAGAAAATCAGCTCGGAAGACGTGAACGATTACTTGCGCCGCATCGCGGGCTCCGAGTTCTCGGCGAAAGATTTTCGCACCTGGGCCGGGACCGTGCTGGCGGCGATCGCGCTCGCGCAATTCGAACGCTTTGACACGAAGGCGCAGGCGAAAAAGAATTTGGTCGCCGCAATCGAGCATGTCGCGCAACGCCTCGGCAATACGCCCGCAGTGTGCCGCAAATGCTACATCCATCCCGTCGTCCTCGACCGCTATCTCGACGGCACGACCATCGAAGTGCTCCGGGCGAAGGCGGACGACGTCCTGAGCCATGACTTGACTGCGCTAAGCGGCGCAGAAGGCGCAGTCCTCGCTTTCCTGCGCGACCAATTGCGCGCGGCGAAAAAATTGCCGCTCGCGGAAGCGCTCAAGCGAACGGTGGCGCAGACGCGCTCGCGTCATGCTCTCCATGGACGCGCCGGTGATGTTCGCGCAGCCACCAGATTACAAAAGCGCAAATCGCCACCTTCACTGTCTCGACGCCGCCGAGAATGAGCAGTTGGTTGCGGCTGGGGTCGGTGCCCAGGTCGCCGAGCAAGATCGAGACGTACGAACGGGCCACATAGATCGGGAGGCAAATCCAGAAGTAGACGCGCAATCGCAGTCCCATCGTGGCCAGCAAATAGGTGCGGACAATATAAGGCAGCCCCGGCACGAGCGCGGCGATGAGCGCCACCGCCGCTTGCTCGTCGGGCGGAATCTCGGGAATGTGCGTGTGCCATTTCGCGAGTAATCGTTCCAGGGACCGCCGCAGGAAACTGCGGGCGACAAGGTAACTGCCGATCAAATGCGCCGCGGTCGCGACGGTGACCACCAGGCCACCGCCCCAAGGACCGAAACGCACGCCGGCCACAAGGTAGACAGGCAGAATCGGAAAACCGATGAGAGGCAACACGGCCATGGCCACAATCAAAGGCGCCGGATGCAAGCGGCCGATCGCATCCATTAAGGTCTGCCAATCAACCGCGCGAAAAATCAAAACGGCGCCGATCACCGCAGCCACGACCACGCCGAGCGCCATGAGCAGCCATCGGCCGCGCAGTTTCACCCGCTTGGAAGCAAAGAGCAGCGCCTGGCCCGCCGAGCGCCGGCGCGGGGACCTTGCCGTCGTGCCGGTCGAACGACGCGCCGGTTCCGATGAACGACGATGAGAGTGAGCCGGTTCCATGCTGCGGCATCTCGCCGCGAGGTCACAGACCCCGCCAAACGCGCAAAGTGACGACCCGAGCGCGAGATCGCCGCGGACGTCCGCGGGAACCGGCCAGCCGGCCGTTGGTCCAGACCGCCGCCGCCCTGCGGCACAACATGCCCCCTCTGTTGCAAAAATTTCGACGCCCCCGAAACAAAAAATCGTCGGCTCCGCATAAAGCGTCGCACCCGCGCCAGCATCGGCCGCTGCAGCACGATTGGATTTTCTGGAGCTGCGTCGCCCTTTCGGTCGCGCTGCTGTTCGGCACGTATTTCTGGGCCACCTCCGCGCGCATTCTCAAAGAGCCGCTGCGGCTGGACTACGGCCCGACGGATCCGGCGTTCGCCGCCGCGCTGGGCCCGATCGTCGGCGCGGAATTCACGAACGGCAACTCGGTGCACACGCTCGTCAACGGGGATCAATTTTTCCCCGCGATGCTAAGCGCGATTCACGCCGCGGAAAAAACCATCACCCTCGAGACGTATATCTGGGCGCCCGGAAAGATCAGCGACGACTTCATCGCCGCCCTGAGCGAACGCGCGCAGCACGGCGTCAAGGTCAACGTTCTTGTCGACGGCATGGGCACGTTGAAATTCCACGGCGAAGATCGGAAACGGCTCGTCGATTCGGGCGTCACGCTGCTCACCTACGGCCGGGAACATTGGTACGAGGTAAAGCCGAATATCAATCACCGCACGCACCGGAAACTTCTCATCGTCGACGGAAAAATTGGGTTCACCGGCGGCATGTGCATCGACGACCACTGGAGGGGAAACGCCGACTCCGAGGAGGTCTGGCGCGATACCGTCGTGCGGGTCGAGGGCCCCGTGGTTCGTGAAATGCAAGCCGTGTTCGCCGCCAACTGGCTCAAGACCACGTCGAGCCTGATCCTTGGGGAAGGCTTTTTCCCGCCGACGCGCTCCGCCGGCGGCTCACGCGCGCAATGTTTCATGAGCGGCCCGAGCGAAGGCCCGCAATACGCTCGGCTCGGCTACTTCTTCGCGATCGCGTCCGCCCGCCGGACGATCGACATCTCCCACGCCTATTTCGTCCCGGACGATCTGGCCGTATCGATGTTGCTGGAGGCGCGGAAACGCGGGGTCCGCGTGCGCATCATCGTCCCGGAATCCAGCGATTCGGCGTTCGGTCGCGCCGCTGCCCGCTCGCGCTGGGGTCCGCTGCTCGATAGCGGCGTCGAATTCTATCAGTACCGCGGCGCCATGTATCATTGCAAAACCATGGTGGTCGACGGCGCGCTCGTGACCCTCGGCTCGGCGAATTTCGACAATCGCTCGTTTTCGATCAACGACGAAGTCACCCTCAACGTCCTCGATCCCGACGTCGCGAATCAACACGAACGGATTTTCGCCGAAGATTTGGAACGCTCGCATCACCTCGATCCCCACGTCTTCGCCAATCGTCCGTGGTGGGTGAAGGGCTGCGACTATTTCTGCGGCATGTTCCGGTCGCAGTTCTAGCTGCAGCGGAAAAATCCACCGTCGTACATCGGAAATCCTCCGTTTTTCGCGGGGCCATTTGCGCGAGCTTCGGTGGACGTTAGTCTCAAGCCCTCCGCCCGTCGAACGGCGATCGCATTACCGCGGCGCCTTTTTAACGGCCAAGATGCTTTCACGCCTATGTCAGCCGGTTTCCCTTCCGCTGCCTCCTCGTCAGTCGCCGGCACCGCTGAAACGTGCGCCGTCACGCTTGCTCTCAACGGCACACGGCATGCGCTCGAGGTCGAACCACGGGCGATCTTGCTCGATGTGCTCCGCGAGAACCTCGGCCTGACCGGCACTAAAAAAGGCTGCGACCATGGCCAATGCGGCGCATGCACCGTCCTCATCAACGGCCGTCGCACCCTCTCCTGCCTGTCGCTGGCGGTGATGCACGACGGCGACAACATCGTCACAATCGAAGGCCTCGAACACGAGGGAATGCTGCATCCGATGCAGGCGGCTTTTTTGGCGCACGACGCCTTCCAATGCGGCTACTGCACGTCCGGACAAATCATGTCCGCTGTCGCGCTCGCGCAAGAGCCGATCGGTTCCGACGACGCGGCGATCCGGGAAGCGATGAGCGGCAACCTCTGCCGTTGCGGCGCGTACACGAACATTCTCGCCGCGATCAAAGGCGCGCGGGGGAAATCGGAAGCCCAAGCGCCCGCCGTTGAGGTTTCATCGACGAGTTCAACCAATCGCACCCATGCGTGAATTTGGATTTCATCGTTCGACCACGATCGCCGACGCGATCGGGCATCACGGCTCAGAATCATCGGTCTCCTATCTCGGCGGTGGCACCACGCTGATCGATCTGGTGAAGCTCGATGTGATGCGTCCGCCCCACGTGGTTGATATCAATCGGCTGCCCCTCGACGAAATCGAGACGCTGCCCGACGGCGGAATGAAAATCGGCGCGCTGGTGCGCAACAGCGACCTCGCTTGGCATGCGGACGTACGGCGCCGTTATCCCCTGCTGTGCGACGCCATCCTGGCCGGCGCGTCCCCTCAACTGCGGAACATGGCGACCACCGCCGGGAATTTGATGCAGCGCACGCGTTGTCCCTATTTTCGCGACAACGTGTCCGCCTGCAATAAACGCGACCCCGGCGCCGGTTGCGCCGCACTCGACGGCTACAATCGCGGGCACGCCATTCTCGGCGGCAGCGAGGCCTGCATCGCCACGCACCCGTCCGACATGTGCGTCGCCCTCGCCGCGCTCGAACCGGAGATTCTCGCCGCCAACGCGACCGGCGAACGCCATATCGCCTTCGCGGACTTTCATCTGCTGCCCGGCGATACGCCGCGCCTCGAACATGCGCTCGCGCCCGGTGAGTTGATCACCGCCGTCGTCCTGCCGCCGCCGCTCGCCGACGCACAGTCGCATTACCTCAAGCTGCGCGATCGCGAGAGCTTCGAGTTCGCGCTCGTATCCGTGGCCGTCCTGGCGTCGATCGCCGACGGAACCATCCGCGACGCGCGTCTCGCCCTCGGGGGCGTCGCCACGAAGCCCTGGCGCGCGTACGAGGCCGAAACGGTGCTGCGCGATGCGGCGCCGTCAGACGCGACATTCGAGGCCGCGGCCGACGCGGCGCTGCGCGAGGCGCGGCCGCGCGAGTACAACCGGTTCAAGGTCCAGCTCGCGCGCCAAGCGATCGTTCGCGCGCTCGAAACGGTGGCCGCGACCTAATGCCCGCTTCACGTACGATGGAAACGACCGTCATCGGCCAGCCGCTTGATCGGATCGACGGGCGCTCGAAGGTTACGGGGCGCGCGAAGTATGCCGCAGACAATGCCGTGGATCGCGTGGCATACGCGTGCGGCGTAATGAGTACGATCGCGAACGGAAGGATTGCGCAGCTGGACGTGTCCGCCGCTGAGCGGGCGCCCGGCGTGCTGGCGGTTTTTCATCACGACAACATGCCCACGCTCCATCCGTGTCCCGACGCGATGGAGGAGGATTTGAAAGCGGGCGAACCGCGTCCGCCATTGTCCGACGAAACGATTTACTATGCGGGACAGTTCGTGGCGCTCGTCGTTGCGGACACCTTTGAGCGGGCGCGTTGGGCGAGTCATCTCGTCCGCGTAACGTACGAAGGGGAAACGCCGGTGCTGACGTTGGACGAAGGCGCCGCCGCGCACGGCGCCGAACCTCAGCCCGATGAAGCAACGAAGCGCGGAGATCCGCTCCGAGCTTTCTCGCGATCGCCCGTGCAAATCGATGCGACCTACACCACGCCGGTGGAAGTCCACAACGCGATGGAGCTGCATGCGACATTGGCGCAGTGGCAAAACGATCGATTGATCGTCCACGACTCCACCCAGTGGGTGGTCGGTCAGGCCAAGTCCCTCGCTCATGTCCTTGGGCTCGCGGCGGACCAGGTCGAGTTGCATGCGCCGTTCATCGGTGGCGGCTTTGGCAGCAAGTTGTTCCTGTGGCCGCATGCCGTGTTGGCCGCCGTCGCCGCGCGCAAGTTGCGGCGCCCGGTCAAAATCGTCCTGCCGCGCCAGCATCAATTTACGACGGCGGGACATCGGCCCGCGACGCGTCAACGAATCCGGCTCGGCGCCGAGCGCGATGGCCGGCTGGCCGCGATCTTGCACGAGTCGCAATCCCACACCTCGTTGGTCGCCGAGTATGTCGAAAGCTGCGGGGACGCCACGCCGGCGGTGTACCGCTGCGAGAATGTGGCGACGAGCCACGAGCTGATCGCGGTCAACGTCGGCTCTCCCACTTCGATGCGCGCCCCGGGGGCGGCGACGGGTATGTTCGCGCTCGAATCCGCCTTGGACGAACTCGCGGTGCGCCTGGCGCTCGATCCGATCGAGCTGCGCCGGCGCAATCTGCCGGATAGCGACCCAGCGAAGAACTTGCCGTGGTCGAGCAATCATTTCGCGGACTGCCTGCGGATCGTCAGCGAACGCTTTGGTTGGGCGCGGCGAAATCCGCAGCCTGGTGCGATGAAACGAGGCCGCGAAATACTCGGTTGGGGATTCGCGGCGGCCACGTGGCCCGCGCATCGGTCTGCCGCGAACGTCAAAGTCGAACTTCGCGCCGACGGGAGCGCTCGTGTCGTGTGTGCGACGCAAGACATCGGGACCGGCACCTACACGGTGTTGGCTCAAGTCGTATCCGAAATTACCACGCTCTCCTTCGATCGCATCGAAGTCGCCATTGGCGACAGCTCGCTGCCCCGCGGGCCCATCTCCGGTGGCTCGATGGCTACCGCGACCGTCGTGCCCGCCGTCGCAGCGGCGGCGCGCGATGCGGTACAGAAGCTTTGCGCGGCCGTTTCACGCTCTCCCGGCGTATTCGCTGGCGCCGATCCCAGCTCGCTCGTCTTGCGCGACGGTCAGGTGAGGGACGCGAAGGGCAAAACCGCGCCGTTGCGCGAGGCTTTGGCCTCGGTGCCGGACGTCATTATTATCGGCGAAGGCAATACGAAGCCCGGGGACGAGACGAAGCGCTTCGCCTTTCGCTCCTTCGGTGCGCACTGCGTAGAAGTGAGCTGGGACCCCGGCATCGCGCGGCTTCGCGTGACGCGTATCGTGAGCGCCTTCGATGTGGGCCGGATCATCAACCGGAAGACGGCGCAAAACCAAATCGAAGGCGCATTGCTGATGGGCCTGGGCATGGCGTTGCTCGAGCATTCCGAATACGATCGCCGCGATGGCCGCGTGGTAACCGATAACTTGGCCGACTATCTCGTCCCCGTGCATGCGGACACCCCAGCGCTCGACGTAACTCTGCTCGATGTGCCCGACCCGCATATTGGTGAGTTCGGCGCCAAAGGCCTCGGCGAGATTGGCGTGACCGGCTTGGCCGCCGCGATCGCGAACGCGGTGTATCACGCCACCGGCCAGCGGCACCGCGACCTCCCGATCACCATCGAAAAATTGCTGCGCTGATCACGCGCACCGTCTCCGCGCCATGCTGATCTTTGCAACAGCTGTTGCACGCTAGTGCAAAATCGACAATCCATTTTTACCTAGCGGTCGGTCGGCGTTTATTCCCCGAACGGGGCGCGAGTGTCCACGAGTTGGCTGGTTTCGTAGGCGCTGCGAGCGCGATCGATCAGTGGCTTGAGTCGGGGCTGCACATGTTGCCACAGCGAGAACGCCACGGCGTAGTCTTCGCGGTCATCAACATCCGCGTTCGCCACGTCCGTCACCCGGGCGATGCGTGTCCCATCTTTGTAGAAATCGATCGCATCGCCGTCGCGGGCGAAACAGTCGAAGTCGAGAACGCGACCGTCATCCAGTCGATCGCCGTGCGCCGGAAACCAAAATAACCGACGATAACCTAGCCACGAGATGTCCCCAATAAGATAGGTTCGTTTCGGGCTGTTCCAGGTATGAAGAACTGCGCCAGCCTTCACCAGGGTGGCAGTCGCTGCTTCGATTTGGTTCATGTGGGTGCGCGAAAACTAGCCGCTAATGCCTGCACCCGGAGCAGACGTAGATCGGAAGAGACGGTTGACTGTGGGGAACCCTAACGTGAGCGCAGATAGAACCGTTTCGCGTTGGATCGTTCCAGAAACATCTTCGGAGCGCTCACCGGATTGGGACTGAAACCATATGCCGAGCGCCGGCCCGGAGGTTTCCCGAGGACGAGGAGGTCGATCTTCCGGCGCCGCAAGGCAGGGAGGAATAGGCCGGAACCTCGCCTCCCGCCCGGCCACAATGCCGATAGTAATCTCGAACAACCCGAACCTTAATCCACAACGCATATGGAACTCGCACTCATGGCTCTCCCCGTCGCTGCTGTCGGCTATTCGCTTCTTTATCTCTTGTTCGGCGGCGGAATCTTCGGCGCGATCGTCGTCTATATCATCGCGAAAATGCTGCGCCACTAAGAGGGCGCATGAACCGCGCGGGCTTCACGCTCGCGGGTGGCCTGAGCAGGACGCCCATCTCCCCCTGCTCTCGGCCCGCCTTAGACCGCCCCGACGGTTTTGAAGCTCTCCTCCACCAGCTCAGCCGGCACATCGGCGGCGGTGGCAGCTTGGCCGATCTTTTTCAAAACGACGAAACGCAAGCCCCCGGCTCGGACTTTTTTGTCCCGCAGCATCGCGTCGCGCAGCAAGGCGAAGGCCAGCGGAGCGTGGAGTTTCGTCGGGAGATCGTGTGCCGCCAGGACTGTGGCGATACGGTCGACGTCGGCCGGGGAGAGGTGACCTAGGCGTCGCGACAAATCCGCAGCGGCGCGCAGTCCAATCGCGACCGCTTCACCATGCAGATAGTTGCCGTAACCGGCAACGTTCTCGATAGCATGGCCGAAGGTGTGGCCGAGGTTGAGCAAGGCCCGGCCGTCGGTCGCCGCGGTTTCGCGTTCGTCCGCCTCGACGATGCGGGCCTTAGCCGCACAGCACCGCCGAATAACGTCACTGAGCGTCGAACTGCTGACGGTAAGCGGGTTCTGCTCCAGCTGGGCGAACAACTCGGCGTCGCCGAGCAGGCCGTATTTGATCACCTCGGCCATGCCGGCAGCGAATTCGCGGGCCGGAAGTGTCGTCAATAAGTTCGTTGCGATAAAGACGGCCCGGGGCTGGTGAAAGGCGCCGACGAGGTTTTTGCCCGCGGTGATGTTGATGCCGGTCTTGCCGCCCACCGAGCTGTCCACCATCGCCAACAACGTCGTGGGGATCTGAATGAAATCGATGCCGCGGAGCCAGCTCGCCGCGGCGAACCCGCCGAGGTCGCCGATCACGCCGCCGCCGAACACGAGCAGCACGCCGCGGCGATCGACTTTTTGTTGGGCCAGAAAATCCAACACGGCGCCGAATCCGATGAGCGACTTTGCATTTTCGCCCGGCTCGATCGCGAAGGTTGGCACTCCGCCGCACATCATGCGCAACGCCTCGCGTTGGCGCTGAAAGACATTCGTGTCCGTCACGGCGACGACCCGCCGGCCCTCGCCCACCAGACGATCGACCTCCGCACGCATCTCCTTGGTCAGCTCCGCACCGAAATGCAGGGTGTAACTCCGCTCCCCTAGGTTGACGGACAGGTTTTCGGCCATGTCCCGGTTAAACGGATGCGCCGAAGGGGCGTCGAGGGAAAGTTTCGCTGGACGTCATGCGCAAGAGAGAAGCGACCGTCTTGTGCGCGAAGTGACAGTGCACTCAACACGCCTTGGAGAATACCCCTATTTCGACCCATCTCTACCCGGCGGCGATGGCGCGGACAACTTCGGCCGCGGCCGCGAGGCCGAACGCACCGGTCACGAATACCGCAGTGCCAAAGCCGCTCGCGCAATCGAGCTTGAGATTGCTGCCGGGCTCCGGGTTCGCAGCGCAGGTGCCGTCGGCCCAAGGGAAGACTTGCCGCTCCTCGGACCACACGCAACGCACACCAAAATGCATCCGGCCCTTTTGCTCGCCCGCGCCGAAGCCATGCTCGCGGCGCAGGGTTTTTCGCACGAGGCGCAGCAATTGGTCGCTCGAGGACTCGCCAAGATCGCCGGTACGAATTTGCGTCGGATCGCTTCGGCCGGCGGCGCCGCCAACCGTGACGATCGGCCACCCGCGTTGCCGGGCGGTCGCAATCAACAGCGCCTTCGCCGGAACGGGATCGATGGCGTCGACGACGTAGTCGAAAGGCCCCGCCAACAAACGGTCGCTCGAATTCGTGCCGAAGAATTCGGGTTGTAGCGTCACCCGACAAACGGGATTGATGCGACGAACCCGCTCCGCGAGCACGGCGATCTTGGGCCGTCCAATCTCGCCGTCGACGGCCGGGAGCTGGCGGTTGACGTTGGTGACGCACACGTCGTCCAGATCGATCAAGGTCAGCGCGCCGATGCCGCTGCGAGCCAGTCCTTCCACGGTCCACGAACCGACTCCGCCGACGCCAACGATGCAGACGTGCGCCGCCGCGAGCCGGTCGAGGGCGACTCGACCGAACAGCCGGCCGACTCCGCCAAAGCGGTCAAGGTAGTCGGAGGGCAAAGCGTTCCCGGCGAGCGCGGACATTCGGTCCACGTGTACGTTTCTAGCGCACGACCGCAAGGTCTCGATGAGAGCGCGGATCAGCTAGCTCTGCGGCGGCGAGCGCCGAACGGCGGAGTTCGGAGCCCCCAGCCTACATTTGTGTGAGCACGTTGGCGAAAAGCGCAAAAAAGAGCGCGCCCTCCAGAGGCGCGCTCGGTTAGTCGTGAAATCCGTGGCGACGGACAAAATCCGCCGGGGCTCGTTCCTTAGATGCTGCCCTCGTTGCGCGCCCACTGAATGGCGTGGCGCACCAACTCGGCGCCGGACTCGAGGTTGAGCTTCAACTTCAAGTGCTCGCGGTACGAGTCGATCGTCTTCGAGCTGAGGTTCAGCTTCTGCGCGATCTGCCGCGTGCTGTAGCCGTTGCCGATGAGCTGGAATACTTCCATCTCGCGATCGCTGAGCGTGTCGATCGAGAACACCATGCCGTCGCCTTTCTTGTTCACGAAGCGGTGCAGCATCTTCTCCTTGATCTTGTCGCTGAGGTAGATCTCGCCTTGGAGCAGCCGCTGGATGGCCTGGATGATCTTTTCGCCGGCCTCCTGCTTCATCAAATAGCCCATGGCGCCAGCGCGCAGCGCGCGCTCGGCATACAAGCCTTCGTCATGCATCGACACGATGAGCACGGGCAGATTCGGCGCCTGCACCTTGATGTTCTTCGTGAGCTCGATGCCATTCGTCGTCTTCAGCGCGATATCCACGATCGCCAGATCGGGCTGCAGCTTGCTGACGAGCTCGATGGCATAGGCCGCGTTGTCCGCTTCGCCACAGACCTCGAGATTCGGCTGCTGATTGACCAGCGCCTTCATACCCTGCCGGGTAATGGGATGGTCGTCCACGAGGAGGACCTTCAGTTTGGGCGGCTGGGGGGTCGCCTCTTCTTCGAAGACCGCGGCGGACGTGGCCGGCGAAGAGGGTTTCTTCTTGGATTTCATGGATTCAGCTAAGGTATTCACGACGGGTAAACGAATCGACATTCCACTTTGGTGCCCGCGCTTGGTTGTGAGGTGATGCTCAATGTTCCACCAATCATTGCCGCGCGGTAAGGCATTAGTTGGAGGCCACTGCTCGGTCCGTGCTTCACTTCGGGATCAAAGCCGCAGCCATCGTCCTCGATGCGAAGCAGTTTGTTCTCTTTCGAAAAGTCGAGCGTCACCGTGATATGCTGGGCGCCGGAGTGCTTCACCGCATTATTAATCGCTTCCTGGGCGATGCGGTACAGATGCAAGGCGACATTGGTATCGCAGGCGGGCATCGGGCCGGAGGGCACGAAGCGGCTTTCGATACCGTGCAATCGCTGCACCTGATAGGTCAGATCTTCCAGCGCGGTATCGAGGCCGGCGGTCTCGAGCTGCACCGGACACAAACCGCGCGCCAGCGCGCGTGTTTGGGCGATCGCTTCTTGCACGAGCGATGAAATGGTCGCGGCTTCCTCCGCCTCGGGGCGAGTTTGCACGCTGAGCTTGTCGCGCAGCGCAGCGCTCAAGCACGAGATGCCGGTGAGATATTGGCCCAGGCCATCGTGGAGATCGCTGCCGATGCGATTCTTTTCGGCATCGCTCACGCGGAGCAGCTCGCGTTCGATCAATTTGCGCTGGGTGATATCGCAGCCGAAGAAGAGCGCGCCGCGGCCGAGCTCGTGATCGAAGAAGAGGAAGAAATCGGCGTACCATTCGTTGCCGTCGTGCCGCGCGGTCAGCATCGAATTCACCGCGCCCCCCTTCAGGGCCTCGGCGACGGCCGGCTTCAACTGCGGGTACATCGCGGCGAGATTACGGCCGATGATCGAGTCCGGCGTCATGCCGTAATTCTCGAGCTTCTGCCCCTGCGCTTCGACGACGACGCCCTCGGGGTCGAGGCGGCCGACGATCATCGGCAGATTGGTGACGAGGCCGTTGAGCAGCTGGCTCTTTTGCTTGATGAGTTTCTCGGCCTCGACCCGGGCGGTGACGTCGATCGAGAAACCCATCGCGCCGGCGCCCCGACTGCGATCGAAGCGGTAATAGTTCTCGAACTGACACGTCTTGTCGCCCTGCCGGATTTCGGACGTGAAATTCGCCGAGCCGCCCGACAGCGCCTGATTGACCGACTCGTTCGCCTGCGGAAAGAGCGAATAAATGCTCGCGCCGTTCAGCTCGTTGTCGCGAATGCCCAGCGCGGCGAGCGCCTGGCCGCGGGCCTCGCGAATCGTGCCGTGCTCGTCGACGCGCGCGACCGCCACCGGGAGGGTCGCCAGCATGCCGTTGAGAAACTCGGAGGTCTTGCGCAGTTGTTCTTCCGCGTTGATGCGGGTCGTAATGTCGATCGCCGCGATGCCTTGCAGCGCGCGGCCGCTCTTCTCGACCATGGGGAACGAACTGATCAGCCAATGCCGGTTCGCATGGAAGAAATGCGTGGGCACTGCCGCCGCCGTGCCGTGCTGTTGGAAGCGGACGATCGCATCGACGGTGAAATGACGGCTGAAGATCTCATTCTCGAACAGCAGCGCGGCCGTCGTCTCGTCGTAAATGCAGACGGCGCACGGCACGCTCCGCATAAACAACTGCAACTGCGCCTGGCTTTCCCGCAGCGCCGAAAGCATGGTCGCATGGCTGCGCGAATACCGGATGGCGCGCTCGAGCCGCGTGGTGTCGAGCGCCGATTTGCACAGATAATCGGCCGCGCCAGCATCGAGCGCCGCTTGGTCGATTTCCGGATTTTCCGAGCCGGTGAGCAGAATGATAGGCGTCTCGCATTGCTGCGCCTGCAGCTTCCGCAAGAGATCAAGGCCGGTGGTGCCAGCCAATTTGTAATCGAACAGCGCGACATCCGGCCGGCGTTCGCGAATCGCCTCGAGCGCGACTTCTTCGGTCGGCGCCCACTCGATCTCATATTGGCAAGTTACGCTCTTCCCGAGCAGGATTTTGACGAAGGCAAAATCGTCCTCGTTGTCGTCCAGGACGAGCACCCGCACGAGTTTCGTCGCGGGGTTTCGGCGGCCATGAAGCACGGGAAGCTTGATTGGCGGAAGCGGCGAGGGGCTGAGCGCGGGCGAAACTGCATCCGTCATTTTCATTTACGCTCCGGAACGGGAGAAGCGGAGGAATAAGACTGCGGTATCCGATTTCCAATGCGAGGCAATCTTCCGATTACCCCACGCGGGGTCGGGAGCATGGTTCGATCGTAGGAACATGCAACCGGTGTTTTGTTGTAGAACGGGCGGGAAATTCATGCGCAGCAAAGAAGGTACGCAGGCATAGCTGGAACGAGAATACCTGGGCAGCCCAGACTATCAGCCGACGCGCCGTTTTTACAATCAGGACACGTCCCGCGACCCGCATCGGATATATCCCTACCTCGGCGTGACAAAAGCCCAGCGTCCGCCCTACGTAACACGAGGGTCAATGACCCCAGGCACCGCCGCGCGACGGCGCGTACAGTGCGCATTATGACCACGCGCTGGAAAGCACTCTGCGGGACTTGCGCCATGATCGTCGCGAGCGCGAGCCTTCTCGCCGCCGGAGCCGAGGCGCACCGCCGCGCACCTCGTTTTTCTTTTGTTCTCGCCCAAGCTCTCGCGGAGACGGTCCCCGCCGCCCCGGCCACCGACGGCCTGCAGCCGGTGGAGCGGAATTTCATTCTTCAAGGGCTGGAAAACAGCCGAAACGAGTCGGAAATATCGCGCTTGGCCGTCGGCCAAGCGCGCAGCAGCGCGATCCGGGACTTTGCCCAACAGCTCGTCGGCGATTACGCGCAAATCAACGCGTCGCTCGAAACCCTGGCGCGACGTAAAACCGTGACGGTGCCGGTGCAGCCCACCTCGTTTTCCGATCGTTACCGTGCGCTCGCCCAGCAGACGGGCGCCGGTTTCGACCGGGCGTTCGTCCGCGAGATCGCGGAGCAAAACAACCGCGCTTTGCGCATCTGCGAGACGGCCGTAGCCGAAGCGAAGGACCCGGAGGTGCGCGAACTAGCGGGCAGCTTGCTGCCGGTGGTGCGCGATCACGTCAACAAGACGACCGATCTCCAGAAAAACCTGTAGGGTCGCTTCGCACGCCGGCGCACGATTGCGCCCGCACGAACATGCGCGCGGGGGCGGGCGCGCAGCGCGGGCAGGCAACGGCTTCAAGTGGAAAACAAGCCGAGCGATCCGAGCCTGCTCCGGCGCCGCCGTGGACGTTGATGCGTCTCACTGCGCCACACCCACAATTGCAGCTCCGCCTCGCTGCGAAATTCAATTGCTTGCGTCGGTGGCGCGCCTTCTTTCGCGGCAATCACTTCGGCATAGGTCTTCACTTCGTCTTCGGTCGGGCGATAGGCTGGTGACAGCCACGAGAAACCAACGGGGAACGAAAAAGCAGTCGAGGGCATGACTCAGGTACGGGTTTTGCGAAGCCGCAGAATCGACGAGGGGTAAAAGCGGTCGACGAAGCGGGACAACGCGAAGCTCCGCGATTAAATCACGTTGCCCCTCACGCGAAAATCCGGGCAGGCGCCACACTTCTCCTGCAGATTTCTCCCATGCCGCATCGGGGGTGCCAACGCCTCATGCCGTGGCCATGATTTCCCCGCGCCCGTCGCGGGTATCGCCCCATTTCGGTTTGCGCGGGAAAGGATACCTTGCGCGATGCCACTCCGAAAAATTCCACAAACCAAAGGACCAAAAGTAGCGCTGCACGGCAAAGGCATTGGCGGCTTCACCCGCGCCGACGTCGAGCGCCGAGCCAAAGAATTGGCTGAGATCGACAACCGGCTGCAGATCACCGACGTCGATCGCGAGCGCGCCCGCGCCGAATTCATGGATCGCGAACTACCCGCGACCGTGAACGAGGACGCCGAAACGATGCAGTCGATGTCGCGCGATCCCAGCGATCCGGCAACCGATCGCGGCCACCAAGCGCCCGAGTATGTCGAATCCGACGAGCAAACCTCGTTGCAACGGCTCGCGCTCGAAGGCGTCGAAGAAGCGCAACACGAGCAGATGACCGCGGCGCGCGCGACGGAGGAACCGTTCCGCTCACAACCGAAACGTCACCGTAAGCGCCCGCCCGGGGCCGCGTAACGACGCGAAGTCTCCCCACCCGGTTTCAACTGCCGAAACGTGCCCCGGGCTGCGCCGTTGCGCACCTGCGGGCACTTTTCGTACGCGCGAGGGACAATGGAGTTGAGATACCCGCATGCTGCTCAACTCCTGGCCGATTCGTGTATTAATATCGCGCGCCTCCCGCGCGTACGGATTTTTGGATCCGGTCAAACTCGTGGCGAAAATCCGCGGGTTCGCGCAGCCGTCGGAGTTCTCCGAGCCGATCGAATTGCTGCGCGCCGGGATGCTGTTTCATGCGCGCGGACTCGTGAATACGAAGGCGATCCAGAACAACCTGGACTGGGTCTGGCCGTTCTGGGTCGAGCGCCAATTCAACCCCGCGGACGAATCGTTCATCCCGCGCGCGTTTTCGTTCAGTCATATCAACCTCACGCACCGCAATTGGACGGCGGTCGGGTTGCCGGATGTGCCTTATTATCCGATCGTCGATCCGCGGGGCTTGATCACGCCGTTATTCGACAGCTGGTCGCTGGATTTCTGGGTCGTGCCGGGCGATGGCAAATTGCTCCTGCCGGGAAAGCTCCTCGAATTCGATCAGCGACTCGCGTGCGATTCGAATCTCCACGTCCGGTCGATCGCGTCCTGGGGCGCGATTTCGCTGGAAACCGACGTATCGTTGGCGCTGCACAACATGGAGCCGCATTGCAGCGTGACCGTGCGACCCGTCGGCCTGCGCGACGGTTATGTCGCGGTCTCGCTGCGGCCGTACAATCCGGAAGGAATCAGCTTCGTCGAAAAGATTTCGGTGGCCAACGATGGCGGCGGATGGCTCGTGAACGGCCGGCATCCCGTGCTCTTCGACCGCCGCCCGGAGCGGATCGTGCTGTCGATCTACAAGGACGGCGATGCCTCGCAACGGCTGTCCGAGCCGGTGAACGAAACGGCGGTCTCGTGCAACGTCGGCATGGCCACCGCCGTGGCGCTTTTCCGGGTCGGCACGATGCACGATCAGCCGCTCGAAATCCGCACGCCGATCTATAACGAGCTCGAGCCCAAGAAACGCCCGACCGTGACCGCGACCGTGCGGTGGGCCGACGCGCTGGCGCAGTATTCCGTGCTGCGCCTGGGCGACGTCGAGCTCCAGCGGCTGTACGATCTCGCCATCGCGAATCTCGTGCTGCATGCGCCGGACGAGGTTTATCCGGGACCCTATACGTACAAGCGCTTCTGGTTTCGCGACGCGGCGTTCATCCTCAATGCAACGCTCGCGCTCGGCGACATCGACCGCACCCGCCGCGCGTTGCGCCAGTTCGCGCCGCGGCAACGACATGACGGCTATTTCCTCTCGCAAGAAGGCGAATGGGATTCGAACGGCGAGGCGATCTGGACGTACTATCGATTCTCGACGGTGACGGGAGAAACGTTGCCGCACGAGTGGCTGAAGGCCATCGAACGCGGCGCGCGCTGGATCATTAAAAAGCGGCTGCCGAGCGACACCGGCTTGCCCGAAGCGGGGCTCCTGCCCGCGGGATTCAGCGCCGAGCATCTCGGTCCGAACGATTTTTATTACTGGGACGATTTCTGGGGCGTGGCCGGGCTGCGCTGCGCCGCGGAATTATTGCGCGAAAGCGCGCCGGAAACGGCCGCGGAATGCGCCCGGGTCGCCGACGAGTTTCTCGGCACGATCGAACGCTCCTTCCCGGAAGGACCGCATCGCCGGTTTCCGGGCGCGATCCCGGCCTCGCCGAAGCGTCGGATGGATTCAGGCGCCGTGGGTTCGCTCGTGGCGGACTACCCGCTGCAACTCTTCCGCGAAGGCGACGACCGCATTCTAAAAACCGCGGACTACCTGCGCGACCACAGCAGCTATGCCGGCGGCTTTTTTCAGAACATGATTCACTCCGGGATCAACGCGTACCTCACGTTGCATCTCGCGCAGGTGCGGTTGCGCGCCGGGCAAGTCGAAGCTGCCTGGCAGTTGATCGACACCGTGGCCAAGCTCGCTTCGCCGACGGGGCAATGGCCGGAAGCGATCCACCCGCGCACGCTCGGCGGCTGCATGGGCGATGGGCAGCACATCTGGGCGGCCGCAGAATGGGCGCTCATGCTGCGCGCGTGCTTCCTGCGGGAGGAGCAGGATCGACTCGTGATCGCCGCCGGCGTGCGCGACACGTGGTGGCGCGCCGAGGGCGCGTCGTTCGGCCGCACGCTGACGCGGTTCGGCGCCGTGACGGTGCGCGTGCTGCCCACGCGAGATGGCGCCGTCGTGCGCGTGGAAGGGTTGTGGCACGGCACGCCGCCGAAGCTCGAGGTGCGTTTGCCGGGATTCGGAGCGCAAACGCGCGCCGCCGCCGGCACGACGGAAGAATTTCAACTCCAGTCACCATGAAAATCTGCATGATGACCAACACCTACCTGCCGCATGTCGGCGGCGTCGCGCGCTCCGTGAGCACGTTCGCCGACGAGTTCATTCGCCAGGGACACGAGGTGCTGGTCGTAGCCCCCACCTTTCCCGGCAAGCCGCTCGCCCCCGAGCGCGAAGCCATCGTCGAGCGGGTCCCCTCGCTCCAAAATTTCAATGGTAGCGATTTCTCCGTGCGCCTGCCCTTCGCGGCGGCGCTCTCCGATCGGCTCGAGAGCTTTGCGGCCGATATCATCCACGCGCATCACCCGTTTCTGCTCGGCGACACGGCGCTCCGCGTCGCGATGAACAAGAACGTCCCGATCGTCTTCACGCATCACACGCGCTACGAGGACTACACGCACTACGTGCCCTTCTCGGACACGCTGCGCGAGATCGCCATCGAGCTGCCGACGCATTTCGCGAATCTCTGCGATGGCGTGATCGCGCCGAGCGAGAGCATCGCGCGGTTGCTGCGCAAACGCGGGGTCAAGTCGCCCATGACCGTCGTGCCGACCGGCATCGACGTGCGCGCCTTCGCCTCGGCCGACGGCGCCCGCGCCCGCGCACGGTATGAAATTCCGCGTGACGCGCTGGTCATCGGTCACGTCGGTCGATTGGCGGCCGAGAAGAATCTCGAGTTCCTCGGCGAAGCCGTGGCGCAATTCCTCGTCGGACATCCCGACGCCCGGTTCTTGGTCG
Organism: uncultured Opitutus sp.; assembly: GCA_966252355.1. GTDB lineage: Bacteria > Verrucomicrobiota > Verrucomicrobiia > Opitutales > Opitutaceae > ER46. The sequence continues at coordinate 22,140 of CBINOT010000037.1, forward strand.
TCGGCGACGGTCCGCAACGGGAGCCGTTCGAGGCGATCTTCGCCCAGCATAACGTCCGCGATCGTCTGATCATCGCGGGCAAGCGCACCGGCTCCGCCCTGCGCGAGGCGTATCGCGCGATGGACATCTTTGCGTTCGCGTCGCGGAGCGAGACCCAAGGGATGGTGATTGCGGAGGCCATGGCGGCACATGTGCCGGTCGTCGCCGTCAACGCGCCCGGCGTGCGCGATGTGCTCAATGCCGCCAATGGGATCCAGCTCGCGGCCGACGCCACGCCGACGCAGTTCGCGGAGGCTCTGACCGCGCTGGCCGACGATGCTGGGCGCCGGGTGGAGCTCGGAGAAGGAGCAACCGAAACCGCGCGTCAATTCTCGCGTGAGCGCAGCGCAGGACGCCTCTTGGCCTTCTACGAGGAAATTCGCCGTGCCACGCGGGCGCGACGTCTGATGAACGACCTCCATCCCTGGACCGGGATGCTGAAGCGGCTCGGGCTCGAGTGGGATTTGCTCGCCGTGCATACTCAAACCATCGCCAACGCCGTCTTTGGCGAAGCGAAAGAGAAGGCGCCGGATCGTGCGCCCGTGGGCGTCGGAAAGTGATGCGATGAACGAAGCACCGCGCAATAGCCTCGTCGCTTCGGTAGGGGCGCCTCTCCGCCTATGCTGTTGGGCGCGTGTGGTCTTTTCGATTCCGCAAACCCAGAGCGGCTCGGAGAGCCGCCGCTACCTCGCAGCACACCCCAAATATGTTCGCTAAAATCGAGTCGTATATTCGTCAGGCGCGCCGCCGTTTGAGCCGGAGCGAATGGGCGATTCGTCATCTCGGGCTCGCGCCCTCCGAGGGCACCGCGGAAGAGCCGGGCCTTTTGATGATCCAAATCGACGGGCTCGCTCGCACGCAGTTGGAAAAAGCGATCGCCCAAGGCCGCATGCCGTTCCTGCGGCATCTGATGCGCCGCAACGGTTACGGCCTGCACTCCATTTATCCCGGCCTGCCCACGACGACACCGGCGGTCCAAGCGGAGCTCTTCTACGGCATCCGCAGCGCCGTGCCCGCCTTCTGCTTCCTCAATCGCAAGCAGCAAAATCTTTCCGTGATGTTCACGCCTACGTGCGCGAAAGAACGGGAAGCGAGTTGCGCGTTGCAAGCGGAGGGCCTGCTCGAGGGCGGCAGCAGCTGGTCCAATATTTATACCGGCGGAGCGGGCCAGCACGAAAGCCACTTCTGCATCGCGAGCAATGGGCTCAGCGACATGTGGCGCACCGGAAAAATCCGCAATATTTTTGTCTTTTCGCTGCTCCAGCTCCCCGCGCTTCTCCGCATTTTCGGTCTGCTCTTCCTCGAATTCGGCGCGGCCCTCCGCGCGGCGATCCGTGGCATTCGTCACGGGCGCCGTCCTGGGCCGGAGTTCGCGATGATCCTCTCACGCGTCTTCATCGCGACCGGCTTGCGCGAACTCATTCGCATCGGGGGCCGCATCGACGTGGCCCGCGGCCTGCCGATCGTGCATGTCAATTTCGTCGGTTACGACGAGCATGCCCACCGCCGCGGTCCCGGCTCGCATTTCGCCCTGCGCTCGCTGCGCGGCATCGATCGCGCGATCAAGGGGCTTTGGCGTGAAGCGCAGAAATCGGCGCGGCGCGATTACAGCGTGTGGATCTACTCCGATCATGGGCAGGAGCACACGAAGTCGTTCGCCCTCGAGTATGAAGGCGGCGTCGAAAGGATCGTGCGGGAGTTTTACCAGGATCTCGTCGACTCGACGCCAAAGCCCAAACCCGCCGCCGCGCGACAGACGAAGCCCGAGCCAGAAGGCCCGCGCGCATGGCACCGCCGCAACTATGCGGAGACGCCGCAATATTTCGTCTCCGCGCCCGACCAACCCTTCGCCTTGGCGGCAATGGGCCCGGTGGGGCACCTCTATTTCAAAGAGCCGCTGTCCGACGCGCCGCGCCGCCAGCTCGCCGAGCGGCTCGTGCGCGAAGGCCGCGTGCCCGGCATATTGCTGCAAGCGCAGGACGGCGCGATCGTGTGGCTGCATGCGCGCGGCGCCTCGAAGGTGCCGGAAGACGTGCCGGCGCTATTGGCGCAAACGCACACCGAAGACGTGCGCAACGAAATCGCGCGCGACCTCTCCACCTGGTTTCAACATCCGCATACGGGCGATCTCGTGCTGCTCGGCTGGAGCCCTTGGGATACCACGCCGTGGACATTCGCGCCCGAGAGCGGCGCGCACGGCGGCTTTGGACCGGAGGAAACGCGCGGCTTCGCCCTGCTCCCGGCGCGAACGCATCTGCCGCCCGGAACGGAAGCGTTTATCCGGCCCAGCGCGCTACGCCTCGCTGCGATGCATCATCTCGGCCGCGGCTCGTTGCCAGCGTGGAAAGCGGCGGCCCGCCAAGAAGCGCAGCTGCGTCTGATGACTTATAATACACATGGCTGCAGCGGCATGGATGGCCGCGTGTCGCCCCGACGCATCGCTCGCGTGATCCGAGAACAAATGCCCGATGTCGTCGCATTGCAGGAGCTCGACCTGGGCCGCCGGCGGTCGCGAGCGGAAGATCAAGCGGCCATCATCGCACGCGAACTGGGCATGCACGCGGTATTCTGCCCCACGGTGACGCGCGGCGAGGAACACTATGGCCACGCGCTCTTCAGCCATTGGCCGATCGAGATCGTGAAACGCGCCCGCCTGCCGGACGACCCGCGGGGATGGTGGGACGAGCCGCGGGCCGCGATCTGGGCACGGGTGCAAGTGGCGAACCGCACCATTAACATCGTCACCACGCATCTCGGCCTCGGCGTCCGCGAGCGCGAGCTGCAAATGCGAGCCTTGCTTGGCCCCGAATGGCTCGGGCCCGTCATCGACGAAGAGCCCGTCATCCTCTGCGGCGACTTCAATCTCCTGCCCGGCAGCGTGCCTTACCGGCTCGCGGCGAAACGGCTGCGCGACGTGCAGCTCGTCGGCGAAGGTCACAGGCCCGTCAACACGTTCAGCTCGTTGCAGCCGCTGCTGCGCATCGACCACATGTTTTTGTCGCCGCACTTCGAGCGGCTCTCGGTCGTGGCGGTGCGCAACGACCTTACGCGGGTTGCATCCGATCATCTGCCGCTACTGGCGGATCTTCGAGTTGCCGGCGCAACCGGCGGTAAATCCACCAAGACGCCACGCCGAGCAACAGAGCATAGCCACCCAATACAGCCAGCCGCGTCGGCGTAAGCTTGTCGCTTTGGTCGCCGAGCAGGACGGTCACCGTCGAGCGAAGCGTGTGCACCGGCCAACAGCAAAGCAGATAAGTGCGCAGCCGGACGCCGATGAGCGGCAGCACGTAATTGATGGCCGCGAACGGCGCGCCGGGAAGCAGCACGGCGAAAAGGCAAATACTGGGATGCGCGCCGGGCGGCAAACGACGACGCACCGCGCTAAAACGGCGTGCGAACGGTTCGCGCCAACGATGGACGAGCGCATAGCTCACCAACAGCTGCAGCCCGATGGAGATCGCGACGAGCAGAAGCCCGAGGGCCGCCCCAAAGCGCATCCCTGCGACCACATGAAGCACGCTGGCCGGGAAACCGAAAAGCGGGAGAACGACGAGAAGCGCAAAGGCCACAGCGCCGTTGAGGCGCTCCGCATAAGCATGCACCGCCGCGACGTCGATCCGGCCAAAGGCGATGCCGAGTGCGATCGCGACGACGGCGATCGGTCCGACCGCGCGCAGCCACCCCCAACGCGATTTCGCGCGGGATGCGTGAGCGTGTGTTTTAGCTGCGTGGGTTGCACGCGAGCGAGTGCGAGTGCTGGATTTCACGGGAAAGGAAAGAAGTTCAGCGCTCAAATCCGAGCGCTCGGCCACTGGCCGCAAGACGTCGTTCTTCGCGCGGGCTCGGGCGCTTGACGTCGAGCGCTACGGCGTTGAGACAGACCAACGCGGCCGATAAAAAGAAAACGGCGGGCGCTTGCGGAGTACATGCGTCCGCCGCGCTCGCCGTCGCTATCGAACCGTGCCGCGTCTTACTTGATCGCGATGTTGTTCTTAACGCTTTGGACGCCAGGCATGCCGCGGGCGATTTGTTCGGCTCGACCCTTTTGGTCGGGCGTATCGACAAATCCGCTCAGCTGAACCACGCCTTTGAAGGTTTCGACTTTGACGTCGAGGGCCTTCACGACTGGGTCGCGAACGAACGCGGCTTTCACCTTCGCGGTGATAGCGGAATCATCAACATACTCGCCGGTGCTCTCACGCGTTGCGGTCGCGGAGCAGCCAGCGGGAAGAAGGGCAAGACCGCTGCTGAGAGCCAGCAGGGCGAGGAGTGAGGATAGTGATTTCTTCATAGGTAGTGGACGGGGTTTACACGACGATAGTAGCGGCGCAGGGGGCCGGGTTCCTCCGACGGGCACCCGAGCACAGGCATCCTACTTTTCCCCAAGGAACGGGTGGGCCTCGTGCTACCTGCCTCCGCGCCCGTCCGGCACCCCCGGCGACCCGCAGCGGAAAATCTGCCGCATGTGGCGGTGGGAGGAGCCGCCGAGCCTCGACACGCCGGGCGGAGCTCGTTCGAATTCGCCCCTCCCCTACGACGAAAACCCCATTGCGCTGCGAAACGATGAGCCGGAGATCGCGAGAAAAGGCGGCCCGAGAGAAAGTCGCCCCACCTGTAACTAACACGTCAACGCCATGGAGCGTTTTCGGCGTCTGCACCGGCTTGGCTGCGATCACGTTGGTCGTCTTCGGACGCACCCTCGGCCACGACTTCATCGACTATGACGATCCCGTGTATGTGCGCGACAACCCGCCGGTCGCTCATGGGCTGACGCTCGATGGGATGCGTTGGGCGTTCACGCATGTCCATTCTTCGAATTGGCATCCGCTCACCTGGATTTCGCACATGGTCGATTGTCAGCTCTACGGGCTGAACCCGGCCGGCCACCATTTGACGAACGTCCTGCTCCACGCTGCCACCGCGATCCTGCTGTTTCTCCTGCTCCGGCGGCTCACGGGGTTTCTGTGGCGCAGCGCTTTCGTCGCCGCGGTGTTTGCCATCCACCCATTGCGCGTCGAATCCGTCGCTTGGGTTGCCGAACGGAAGGACGTGCTCAGCGGCCTGTTTTTCGTGCTGACGCTCCTCGCGTACGCGCGGTACGCACAACGCCGGTCAAACGCCCATCGCGCGGCGCCGGGCTCCGCCCCTGCGGCCGATTCACGCGGTATGCGGCGCGATTACGCCGTGGCGCTGGGCTTTTTCGCGCTCGCCCTAATGTCGAAACCAATGGTCGTGACATTGCCGCTGGTGTTATTGCTGCTCGACTATTGGCCGCTGCGCCGCTTCTCGGCTGCGGGTGGCGGCGACCGGCTCGGCCAGCTTGTCCTCGAAAAGATGCCGTTCGCCGCACTTTCGGCCGCGGCCTGCATCGTGACGCTCGCCGCTCAGCACGCGGCGCGACTTTCGCTCGACCGCGTGTCGCTACCGCTGCGCGTCGGCAACGCCGTGATGTCGTATGCCACGTATATCGGCCAAATGTTTTGGCCGTCTCGGCTCGCGGTGCTGTACGCATTTCTAGCGAAGAACGTGAGGCCGGCTGAAGTGGCGCTGTCGCTCGGTCTGCTGGGCGGAATCTCGGCGGCGGCTTGGATACTGCGGCGTCAGCGGCCATACCTCACGGCCGGGTGGCTCTGGTATCTCATCATGCTTGTGCCCGTAAGCGGAATCGTGTGGGTGGGAACGCAAGCGCACGCCGATCGCTATACTTATCTTCCACAGATCGGGTTGTATATCATGCTGACCTGGACCGCTGCGGAGTTCGTCGCCCGCTGGCCGGAGCGGCGTCGCTTGGTCGCGGGTGGCGCGGTCGTCGTTCTCGGCGCCTTGATGGTGAAGGCCCGAACCCAGACCGGTTATTGGCGCGACAGCGAAACGCTTTGGACGCACACGCTCGCTTGCACCGCGGAGAATGTCATCGGGCACGACCACCTGGGCAACGCTTTCATCCGCAAAGGCGAGCTCGACGAGGCGATGGTCCACTACCGAACGGCCGTGCAACTCGACCCGAACTACGCCCAGGCGCACTACAATCTCGGCGGCGCATTGCTCAAAAAAGAACAGGTCGATGCCGCGATCGCCGAATATGAAACGGCGTTGCAACTCGACCCCGCCTACGTCGACGCGCACAACAATCTCGGCAATGCGCTGCTCGCCAAAGGGCGCGTAAACGACGCGATCGCCGAATACCAGTCGGCGTTAAAATGGAAGCCCGACATCGCCATCGGCCACGTGAATCTCGGCAACGCGTTCGCCCGCTCTGGTCGGCTCAACGAAGCGAGCACGGAGTACCGCGAAGCGCTGCGCCTCGATCCGGCCATTGCTGAAGCCCACTACAATCTCGGCAAAATCCTGCTGCAAAAAGGCGAGGAGAACGAAGCGTTCACGCACTATCAACGAGCGATCGAGCTCAAGCCGGAGCTGGCGGGTGCGCTGCCACACTCCGCCCCGTGACACCGCGGGGAGCCCGCATACTGACATAGCCACTCGCGTTGGGCAGAACCCGGTCGGAATTTCACCGACGCGAAATCGGAGGGATTTCCCGACCCCGCTCCGCTTGCGCTTTCGTGGGCCGGCACGCCTTGTTGTTGGCTAGGTTCCATGACTGCTTCAACCACCCCCGCCTTTTCCGCGCTCAAATCTCGCACCGGTATCCGAGGCCTCGACGAAATCCTGCAGGGCGGCCTGCCAGTGAACCGCTTATATTTGTTACGCGGCGAGCCGGGCGTCGGCAAAACCACGCTCGCGCTGCAATATCTTTTGGAGGGCGTGGCCCAGGGCGAATCCGTGATGTACATCACGCTCTCGGAAACGAGAGAGGAGGTGCTCGGCGTCGCGGCCTCGCATGGATGGAACCTGGACAAGGTGGCGATCTTCGAGCTCTCGGCGCTCGAACAGCAACTCGCGCTCGAGTCACAGAACACCATTTTCCATTCCGCCGAAATCGAGCTCAACAAGACGACGGACGCCCTGCTGACGGAAATCAAACGAGTGGCACCCCAGCGGCTGGTCCTGGATTCGTTATCCGAACTGCGGCTCCTTTCGGACACCGCCTTTCGTTACCGGAGGCAAATGCTCGCCTTGAAACAATTCTTCGCCGGTCGAAATATCACGGTATTATTGCTCGACGATCACGCCGGCGAAAGCGGCGGCGATTTGCACGTGCAGAGCATCGCGCACGGTGTGATCACGCTCGAACAGATTCAATCCGACTATGGCGCCGAGCGCCGGCGCATCCGGGTCAACAAGCTGCGGGGCTCCAACTTCATGGGCGGGTACCACGATGCGGCGATCGTCCCCGGCGGGCTGCGCGTGTTTCCGCGCCTGGTCGCCGCGGCGCATTATCGCGAGCACGATACCACGACCCTGAGAAGCGGCTTGGCTTCCCTCGATGCGCTGATGGGCGGCGGCATTGCCCGTGGCACGAGCACGCTGTTGCTCGGACCCGCCGGCAGCGGAAAGTCGAGCATCGCGATCCAGTTTGCGGTGCAAGCGGCGAAAGCCGACGAACCGGTTTTCATCTACCTATTCGAAGAGAGCCGGCGGACCTTGCTGCTGCGCTGCAAGTCGATGGGCATGCCGGTCGACCAGCTGGTGGCCGACGGCAAGATCGTGCTCCGCCAAGTCGATCCCGCCGAGCTCTCGCCCGGCGAGTTCGTGCACATCGTGCAGCAGAACGTCGAAAGCGACGGTGCCCGCGTCGTGTTGATCGATAGCCTCAACGGTTATTTGCAGGCGATGCCGGACGCGAAATTCCTGACGATCCAGCTGCACGAGCTGTTGTCGTTTCTGAATCATCACGGCGTCGTCGCGATGATGACCGTGGCGCAACACGGCCTGCTCGGGAACATGCAATCTCCAGTCGATCTCACATACTTGGCCGACACGGTCATCTTGCTGCGTTACTTCGAGCAAGGCGGCGGCATCCGAAAGGCGGTCTCGGTGATCAAGAAGCGCATCGGCGCTCACGAGAACACGATTCGCGAGTTCCTGATGGACGAAAAAGGCATCACGGTTGGCGCGCCCTTGCACGAATTCCAAGGTGTTCTGACCGGCGTGCCCACCTTTCGCGGCAAACCCACGCAGATGCTCTCCGGGCAGTGACAACCGCGTCCTCCAGCAATGAGCGCATCTTGATCGTTGCGCCGATCGGAGCGGACGCACGCAATGTGGCAAGCGTGCTCGAAAAGGCAGGGATGGTCAGCGCGGCCTGTCCCAATGTGTCCGCCGTCGCGCTCGAGATCGACCAGGGATGCGGCGTCATTCTCCTGACCGAAGAGGCGATGAACTATTCGCGTTACAGCGACCTGTCGGCAGCGCTGGATCGGCAGCCGACGTGGTCGGACATCCCCATCGTGCTCGTGGTCTCCGGCGCCAGTTCACGTCTACCGATGATGGAAGCGGCGCGCCTGATCGGCCCCCGCGGCAACGTCACGCTCCTGGAGCGACCGCTGCGAACCACGACGCTCGTTTCGACGCTGGCGGCCGCCCTGCGCGCGCGCCGGCGGCAATACGAGGTGAAAAACCTGCTCGGCGAACGCGACGAGTTGCTCGCCTCGCTGGAACGGCGCGTCGCGGAACGCACCGCGAAACTCGAAGAACTGAACGGCGAGCTCGAAGCCTTCTCCTACAGCGTGTCGCACGATCTCCGCGCGCCGTTGCGTTCGCTCGAAACGTATGCGCGCATCTTGTGCGACGAGTTCAAAGACACCTTGCCCGAGGAAGGCCGGCACTACGCGGACCGCATTGCGAAGAACGCCGAAAAAATGGACCGGCTTACGCGCGACGTGCTGACCCTTGCGCGCCTGACTCGCACCGAGATGAGCCTCGACCCGCTCGATCTCGACGTCGTGATCGCAGACGTGGTCGACCAGTATCCGGATATTGCGGCGGCGCACCGGCACATCGAGATTCAAGGCCCGCTTGGATGTGCGCTCGGCCACGGTCCGTCGTTGACGCAGTGTTTTTCGAATCTGCTGCAGAACGCACTGAAGTTCATTCCCGAGGGGCGCACGCCGCACATTCGAGTATTTAGCCAAACCACCGATACGGCGGTCCTGGTGTCGGTGCAGGACAACGGCATCGGCATCGATCCGGCCCATCACCGTCGCATTTTTGGCATTTTCGAACGCGCCAGTGCCGCGAACGTGCCCGGGACAGGCATCGGGCTTGCAATCGCAAAAAAGGCTGTCGAGCGAATGGGAGGTAAAATTGGGCTCGATTCCGCGATCGGGACGGGAGCGCGGTTTTGGGTCCAGCTGACGAAATGTGCGCCAGCGGACTTGCCCGCGGCCTCGGTGTAACACGGCCGGAAAGCGCGACGGCCAAGGGGACAAAAAAGCGGTCGCCGAACTCGTCGGCGACCGCGGTAAATAGCGAACCAGCCTCCCCGAGGCAGGCCTGCCTCGGATGTGTTCCGTTATCAGGTTATTGGCATGCCCGGGTCGTGGTGCCGAAGCGTCGAACTGACTTTGCGTCCGGTGGCGAGGCCCGCGATCAGCAGGATCGCGAAAACGGCCAGGAACAAGAAGAACAGAACCTTGGCGATGCTAGCCGCGGCGCCGGCGACTCCCGTAAATCCAAGCGCGGCAGCGATAATAGCGATGACTGCACATATGATAGCCCATCTTAGCATGATAATTTCCTCCCAGTTTTTAACGCGCTGAGACGTCACGCGTCCGCGCGGGGCGAAAGACCGAGACGAATTCGTGCCGTTCCTCCGCGATTGCACCGCTCTCGGGGTAAGGGATTATTGGATGCGCGCGTTGCGTCGGACGGCCTGCGCCGCGTCGTTTCGCAATTATCGCGCACCGTTGTGCAACGCCTGCGCAGTCGGAAGCTCGACGAAGTCCTAGCATCGGCGGGTTTCATGGCTCCGGATGTCTTACAACGTTTGCGCGATCGCAGTGCGACTATCCACGTCCGCTGGGAAACCCTGCTGCGCTTGGAACCGGTGCTCACTCCGCTCGCGAACCCCGACGCCTTGGTGCGTCTGATTGGAGATTCGCTGGCGCGCATCTTCACCGCGGTAGCGCAGGATCGCCGCCCGCCCATTTCTCTGCGCGAGGCGCGCAGCATCGGCGTCCCCTCCTGCGACTGCGGCAACAACCCTTACGGCGCATACTTTATCGCGGGCGAACAAGCGTTCGTAGAAGCGATCGTGCTCCTTCAGGCGGAGCTTGCGCCGCAGGAACGCACGGAAGGCGATGTCGCCGCCATCATCCGCGCCGTGCGCGAACTCGCTCGCGGCGAAATCGACACGTTTTGCGGCCTCTGCGTTCACCGGACGAAAGCGGACCGGTGCCGGCATACCGTAGTGGGATCTTGAACGCCCGGCGGTAACCCGTCGCGTTCATCGCGAGGCAAGTTTCTGGGGCGCCATTCCTGTACGCGTTCGCGACGCAACGTTCGCGCGACAGAAAGCCCAATGGGGGCGCCGGGCTCACCCAATCGCGGGTCGGTCGCTCGGCGCAAATTCGCGCGCTGCTGCGCCCGCGACGTTGGAAAAGCGGGCAAGACATCGCCGTTCCCCGAAACGCTTGATGCGCGTCAAGGTGAGGAAAGCCGCCGCACGGTACAACCAAGGAGTCCCCAACCTAATGACTACCCGCTCGACCGCGCTTGCGCCTGCTCCCCTTGCCCCAGCGTCATCCCTGACCCACGCGCCGGCTCGGGCCGAGGTCGCCGTCAACGGCGATGCGCGGCGGTGGTTCGCGCTGGCCATCGGCAGTCTCGTGATTGCCGGTCTGCTGTCGCTCGCGGTGGTGATCGGCCGCCTGCCCGTGATCGCCCAGCTCATCGGCGATCCGCTGTTCTTCAAGCGCTGCTTGGTGGTGCACGTCGATCTGGCGCTGGTGGTTTGGTTCTACGCTTTCCTCGGCGGCCTCTCCGCGATGCGCGCCGGTCCGGCGGGTTTCGTCGGCCGAGCGGCATTCGCGCTTTCGGTGGGCGGCGTGGGCGCCATGCTATCCGGCGCACTCATGCGGGGCGCCGAGCCCGTGCTCGCGAACTACGTGCCCGTCATCGATCACCCGGTGTTCCTCGGAGGGCTCGCCGCATTTTTTCTCGGCGCGATTCTTTTCTTCCTCGAGGCACTCGGCACCGCCGCGGCTCGTCGCCCTGCCGGCATGCCCGCCGATACGGCAATCGGGCTCCAAGCGGCAGCGCTGGCCTTTGTGCTGGCGGGCACGACGTGGCTGGCGACGCGAGCGGCGCTGCCCGAGGGCCTGGACACATGGACCAACTACGAATTTAGCGCGTGGGGCGCGGGGCATGTCCTGCAGGTCGCGAATGCGGCGGCCATGATCTCGGTCTGGCTGTGGCTCGCCGCGCGCGCCACGGGAACGCCGGTGCTTTCGGCGCGGCTCGCCCGCGGTTTGTTCACCCTGCTCGTCGCGCCCCATTTTGCGATGCCGCTGCTCACCGCGCATGGCGCAATGAACCCGCTCTACCATTCCGGCGCCACGCAACTCATGCGCTGGGGGATCTTTCCGATCGTCGTCGCCGTGCTCGCGCTCACGCGGCGCCATCTCCGCCGCGATGCGCGTTCGCTCGACTCGATGGCGAACGTCGCCCGCGATGGCTTCGCGGCGAGCGCGATTCTCACGGTCCTCGGCTTTGCCTTGGGCGCCTGTATCAGGACGTCGACGACACTGGTGCCAGCCCATTACCACGCTTCCCTTGGGGGCGTGACCGTGGCGTTCATGGCGGCCGCCTACTTGGTGTGCCACGCCGTGCGGGGCGGGCTTCCAGCGGCGACGATTCGCCGCGCCCGCCGCCAGCTGGTTCTCTTCGGAATCGGCCAATCGGTTTTCGCGCTCGGCTTCGCGCTCGGCGGCGCCTACGGGCTCGGCCGCAAAACATACGGCGCCGAACAACAGGTGCGGAGCGCGGGCGAATACCTCGGCTTGGGCGTCATGGGCGTGGGCGGCCTTGTCGCGACCGCCGGCGGCCTGTGGTTCCTTTTCCTCGTTGTGCGCGAAATGCGCAGCTGGGTGAAAGCCGGCCCGACGATCTCCGCTTCAACGCTATGAATGACGAAACCAAAAAACCGTTGCTCGAGCGGGTGCTCGACAATCCCTGGATCCTGCTCGCCCTCGGCGTGCTTATCCCGCTGCTGTCGTACACCGCGTGGGGCTGGATCGAAATCACGCGCGTCAAGCCGGCGCTCCTGCCCTGAGGAGAACGCGCCATGAGCCTCGCCATTCCTGCTCGCGATTGGTACAAGCCCGCGGCGGGCGCGGAGAAACTCTGGATCGGCCTCGCGCTGCTCTGGTGCTTCGTGCTCAGCCTGATGATGCCGTACTGGCATTTCCGCGGAAAACAAAACTCCCGCGGCGAAGCGTACACCGTCAAGCCGACCGACTATTATGCGCGCGCCGAGAAATTTGTCGCCGCCAACAAAGTCGGCCAAAGCGCCGCCGGCATTCCCATCGTCGAACCGGCCCCCGGCGGCGACGCCTATCTCGTCGCGCGCATGTGGCAGTGGTACCCGGTGCTCAAGCTCCGCCAGGGCGAGACCTACCGCGTGCACATGTCGTCGATGGATCTGCAACACGGCTTCTCGCTGCAACCGCTCAACATGAATTTCCAAATCCTGCCCGGCTACGATCACGTGCTGACGATCACCCCCACCTCGAAGGGCGAGTTCACCATCGTGTGCTACT
>CBINOT010000038.1:0-33914 GCA_966252355.1 uncultured Opitutus sp.
GATGCACAAGGCCGCCCAGGATGGCGATCTGGCCGCGCTCGAGGCTCTCGTGCAGGCCGACGCCGCGCGGGTGGACAAGACCGACGACGCTGGCGTCACGCCGCTGTTCGTCGCCGCGCGCAACGGCCGGGAAACCGCCGTCCAATTTTTGCTCGCGCATGGCGCCAACGTGGAGGCCAGGACGAAAATCGACGGGTCGACGCCCTTGTGTGTGGCGGCGTTTCACGGTCACCTCGGCACTGCGAAGCTGCTTCTCGACAAAGGGGCCAAGCTCGACGTGCGCACGACGGACAATGGCGCGACGCCGTTGGTCCTCGCGGCGGTCAACGGGCAGGTCGACATGGTCAAGCTGCTGCTGGAACGTGGCGCTGACGCCAACGCCGAGACGAACGTGCATATGACGGCGCTCGCCCTCGCGGCGGTCGAAGGTCACCAAGACGTTGTCGCCGTGCTGAAGCCGCGCACGAAATCGATCGACGTGCGGAACGAAGAAGGCGCCACGCCGCTGATGCTGGCGGCGCGCGAAGGTCGCGACGACGTGGTGAAGACCTTGTTGGAGCAGGGCGCGGACATTCACGCGGAGGACAAGCAAGGCCTCACGGCCTTGCACGAGGCGGCCAAGGAAGGGCGCGCGTCGACGGTTGCGCTGTTGTTGGATAAAGGTGCCCGGATCAATCAGACCGACAAACGCCGGCGGACGCCGATTTTCATGGCCGCGTTCTACGGGTACGCGAATGCGATCAAGGTGCTCTGCGAGCGCGGGGCGGACGTCAACCTGCGCGACGAAAAATTCCGAACGCCGCTCTATATGGCGACGGAGCAGGGGAGCGAAGCCGCCGTGGCGCTCTTGCTCGAGCATAACGCGGATCTCGGCGAAAAGGAGATCGACGGGCATCCGACGCTTTCTCCCATCCGCTCCGCGGCATACGAGGGGCACGTCGGCATTTTGAAAATGTTGATCGCCAAAGGGGCCGATGTGAACGCAACGCGCAGCGACAACGGTCTCACTCCCGTGTTGGTCGCCGCGCAGGGCGGACATCTCGACATCATCAAGCTCTTGCTGGCGAAGGGCGCGAAAGTGGATGCGAAAACGAAAAGCGACGAATCGGCGCTTTGGTTCGCGGCCCAGGGCGGTTACCTCGCGGTGGTGAAAGCGATGCTCGCGGCGGGCCTCGATATCGAATCGCGCGACAAAGAAGGCCGCACGCCGCTGTTCATCGCTGCCGAGGTCGGTTATCCCGCTGTCGTGCGGTTTCTCCTCGAGAAAGGCGCCGCGATCGATGCACCCTCCAAGCTGGGACGGACACCGCTCATGATGGCCTGCAAGCTCGGCAGCGTCGGCACGGTCGAAGCGCTCCTGGAAAAAAACGCCCAAGTCGATGTTCACAGCCAAGACGGACTCTCGCCACTGCTGATGGCGGCGGGGGCCGATGGCCCGCATTTCATTACGCCGGTGGACGGATCGTACGTGACCGTCGTGCGGCGTTTGCTCGAGAAAGGCGCGGGCGTCGATGACAAGACCAAGAAATTGGAGACACCGTTGTTTCTCGCGGCGCAGGAAGGCTGGCTCGACGTCGTGAAGCTGTTGCTCGAGCAGCCGTTGAAAGTGGATGCGAACGACGCCGACGGGCGGACACCGATGTTCGCGGCGGCACGTGAAGGCCACACGGAGGTCGTCAAAACCTTGTTGGATGCCGGCGCCAATCCGAACGCCACGATCAACATCGGCGAATGCCCGATGTTCGTGGCGGCGCAAGGCGGCCATATCGAGATCGTCAAGGTGCTCCTCGATTGGGGCGCGTTGCACTCGCTCACGACCTATCAAGGGGAAACGCCGATTCTCGCCGCCGAAAAGAATGGCCACAAAGCGATCGTAAAGATGCTCGAGCGCCGCGGCGCCAAATTGCCTGCGCCCGTCCCTGCGGCGGAGAAGGGCGCAGCGGCGGCGGCGGCTCCGGCGAAGACGACCAGCTCCTGACTCGCATGACGCCTGTCGAGCAGCCGATCGACGCGGTCGATCCGTCGGTCCCATCGGCGGACCGGTGCGGTTCGCTCCGACGTTGGTGGCCGGTTGGCGCGCTCCTGCTCGCGGGATTACTGGCATACGCCAATAGCTTCACCGGCGTGTTCGTCTTCGACGATCTGCCGACGATCATTCGCAACGAGACGATTCGCGGGCCGCACTGGCTGCGGGCGCTCACTCCGCCGATCGACACGACCGTGAGCGGCCGGCCGGTGGCGAATCTCACCCTCGCGCTGAATTATGCATTCGGGCGGCTCGATCCGCGTGGCTACCACGTCGTCAATCTGCTCATTCACCTTTGCGCTGGCCTCGCGTTATTCGGCGTCGTTCGCCGCACGCTGTTGCTGCCCGCGCTTCGCGCCAGGTTCGCGGACACCGCGCCCACCGTCGCCTTTCTTGTCGCGCTGCTCTGGATCGTGCACCCCCTGCAAACCGAGGCGGTCACCTACGTGGTGCAACGCGTCGAATCGCTCGTCGGCCTCTTCTATTTGCTGACCGTCTACGCCTTCGTCCGCCAAGCCCAGTGTCATCTAATGGATGACACTTCCGGCCGCCGCCGGTGGACGGTCGTTGCTCTCGCCACCTGTGCGCTGGGCATGGCGACGAAGGAGGTGATGGTCTCGGCGCCACTGTTCTTGCTGCTGTACGATCGGACGTTGGTGGCGGGGAGCTTTCGCGCGGCGTGGCGGCAGCGCTGGCCGCTTTACGCGGGCTTCGCCGCGACGTGGATTTTGCTGGGTTGGCTCGTCCTGGGCTCGAATAGCCGGACGGGCACGGCGGGATTGGGCACCGCGTCGGCCTGGCAGTATTTGCTGACCCAGTGCTATGCGATCGTACAGTACCTTCGCCTGGCGGTGGTGCCGCACCCGCTCGTTTTCGACTATGGCAAATCGCTCATCGCGAATCCCGTCGACGTTCTGCCTCGAGCAATCCTGATCGCCGGACTCTTGGTCGCAACGGTCTGGGCTGTCGCGCGGAAATCTCCCTGGGCATTGCTGGGCGCGTGGTTCTTTTTGATTCTCGCCCCGAGTTCGAGCTTCGTGCCGGTCGCGACGCAGACGGTGGCGGAGCACCGCATGTACCTCCCGCTTGCGACGGTGCTCGTCGTCGTGACGCTGGGCGCCGTTCATTGGTTCAACCGTCGCGCGCTGCTACTCGTTTCGATGCTGGCGACGGTGCTTGGCGGCGTCACGATCTGGCGGAACGCCGATTACCATAGCGAGCTGCGGCTATGGCAAGTGACCGTCGCGCGCCGTCCGACGAATCCGCGGGCGCAATCCACGCTCGGCCAGACGCTGTTCAACCTCGGGCAAACGAAGGAAGCGATCGCGTGCTACCAGGAAGCGCTGCGGCTCGATCCGGATCATTTCGAAGCGCACAATAATCTTGGGATCGCGTTTCTCGACGCCGGCCGTTTGGCCGATGCGTATCCGCATTTCGCCGCCGCGGCGCGCTTGCGCCCCGAATACGCTCAGGTGCACAGCAATCTCGGGATGGCGTTGAATTCGCTCGGCAAGCCAGAGGAGGCTTTGCCGTTTTGCGAAAGAGCGGTGCAGCTCGAGCCGACGTACGCAGAAGCGCGGAGCAATCTCGCGGTCGTGCTCAACGCCTTGGGCCGCCACGACGCCGCCGCGGCCGCGTGTCATGAAGCGCTGCGATTGCGACCGAATTACGCCGAGGCCTATGCCAATCTTGGCCTGGCTTTGGAAGGTCTCGGACAACCTCTGGCGGCCATCGAACAATACGAGCATGCGCTGAAGTTGCGGCCGAATCTACGGCAGGCGCACAGCAATCTGGCGCGCGCGCTGCAAGCGCAAGGGCGCGTGCCGGAAGCGATCGCGCATTACCAATCCGCAGTGCAGATTTCGCCGGAATCGGCGATCGACCAGTATGGCTTGAGCAATGCGCTGGTAAAGTTGCGGCGCTGGTCCGAGGCCGTTGGACCGTGCGCCGAAGCGGCGCGTTTGAATCCCGATATGGTCGAAGCGCACACCAATTTCGGCACCGCCTTGTTTTTCAACCAGCAAATCGACGCGGCCGTGCTCGAATTCGAAACGGCGCTGCGACTGAAGCCGGATTCGCTAAAAGCGCATTACTTTCTCGGCAATGTCTTTGCTTCGGTCGGCCAGGCGGCGAAAGCGAAGCTGCATTACGAAGAGGCATTGCGCCTCAATCCGAACTACGCGCCCGCCCGCGAGAATCTCGCACGGCTCGCCCAAACGGACGGTGCGCCCTAACGCGGCGTCGCGCTAATTCGCATGGCGACCTGGTCTGTCCCTTCTCCCGCGCTCGCGGCGGCCGCCGTCGATTGCGTACGGCGGCGCCTGCTCGTGAAGGCCTGCGGCATCGTGTTCTTGCTCGTCGTCCTGTTGCACGCCGCCGTCTTTCGCGCCGAGTTCGTGTGGGACGATCTTCAAATCTCCGCCGACGATTATATCCATCGGCCCGAGCATTGGGCCGACGTGCTCACGTTTCGCACGCTAGAGCGCGACATCATCGATAACAATCGGCCCGCGATGCTCCTTTCGCTGATGGCCGATGCGATGCTGTATGGCCGCAATCCCATCGGCTATCACGCGACGAACGTGCTGTTGCATGCCGCGAACGCCGCGCTGGTGTGCTATCTCGCGCTGGAACTGCTATTCGCGCGAAACTCGCGAAAGCAGCTCGCCGCGCCGCGCGCTTGGACCGTGGCGAGCGCGATGACGGCGGCGTTGCTTTTTGCGCTTCATCCGGTGCTCGTGGAGGCCGTCTCGGTCGTCGCTTTTCGCGAGGACCCGCAGGCGACGTTTTTCGTGCTCGCCGCGCTGGCGTTCGCGTTGCGGATCGACGCTCCAGGCGGCGCGCGGCGGCGCGGCTGGATCGTTGCCGTGGCCTTGGTCTCGGTTTTGCTCGCGATCGGGACGAAGGAATCGGCGTTTGTCGCGCCGTTGGTTTTGCTTGCCTATGCGTGGACCCGCTCACGCACGACAGCTTACGCCGGCAACACGATCGCGGTCTGGACGGTGGTCGCAGGTGCATTCGCGATCGTGGCGCTGTTTCTCGTGGCGCGCTTTGCGTTGCGGCCCGCGGTGTCCGAGGTGTTCACGGGCGAGCCGCGGCGGATTGCCGACTCGTTTGGTGGCTGGATTGTCGCGCAATCTCGAATCAATGCATTTCACCTCGAACGCGTGTTTCGGTTCGGCCGGATTTCGACGGATTACACGCCCGCCTCGTTGAATCACATCACGCCGGCGTTCGCGGTCGCATTGAACGTGGGCTGTCTCGCGCTGCTCGGCTGGATTGCGGCGCGCGGTCGACTGATGCTTCTCGGCACAGTGCTGATTGTGGGCGGGATGGCGGCCGTGAGCAATGTGGCGCCTTTGTACAATCCGATCGCGGATCGATATCTTTACCTGCCCCTCGCGGGCGCCGCGCTGGTGCTGGCGGGTTTGCTCGCAATGGCTGGCACGACGTTCGTGCAACGGTTGGCAGTGGGGAGCGGGCTTGGCATCGCGCTGCTGATCGTCGCCGTTAACGGCATCGCCCGCCAACGCGTGTTTCATGATGACGTTGCGCTCTGGACTGACGCGTTGTCCAAGACTCCGGAGAGCTACATCGCGGGAAATCTGCGTGGCTGGGGCTTATATGGCCGTGGGGAATTCGCGGGGGCGCTGGCCTCGTTCGAGATCGCGCTGAAAAACTCGGGCGGGCAGGAGCCCGATTCCTGGGCGGCCGGTGCACTCTGCTGCCAAGCCATGGGCGATGCTGCCGAGGCCGAGCGGGGCTACCGTCGCGCGGTGCAAATCGCGCCGCTGTTCCGCAATCCACGCCTCATCAAACGCGCGTTTTTGTGGCGCGACGAATATCTCGCGCAACTCGCGGTGATCGCGCGGCCGACCGGTCTCTGGATCGAAGCCGCCGCGGCGAACACCGCGAGTGTCCAAGCGCAATAGATCGCCGTGCCCACCGCGAGCAACGCCGAGTCGATCGCCGCGGGCCGCGTTTCCGCGGCGATGTCGCCCGCGAGCGGCCATGACACCGCCGCGCGGCGTTCGGTGTGGATCGCCGCGGCCCTCCTCGTTCTTGCGACGATGCTGGCGTACGCCAACAGCCTTTCGTCGCCGTTCGTGCTCGACGACGATCAGTCGATTGCCGGCAATCCGAGCATTCGCCAGCTATGGCCACCCTGGAGCGCCTTGTCACCGCCGCGCGGTGGCGGACTGACGGTCGAAGGACGGCCGATGCTCAACCTCTCGCTGGCCGTCGACTACGCGCTGCACGGCACGGACGTACGTGGTTATCACCTCGGCAATCTCGCAATCCATGTCGGTGCCGGGCTGCTCTTATTCGGGCTGATCCGGCGAACCCTTCGTTCGCCGCTCTTCGCCGGGTCGCCGCTGCAAGCTCACGCGCTGTCTGCCGCGTTTTCAATCGCCGCCCTCTGGCTGCTGCATCCGCTGCAAACCGAAGCCGTCACGTACGTCATTCAACGCGCCGAATCGCTCTGTGGCTTCTTCTACCTCCTCGCGCTCTACGCCTTCCTGCGCCAAGCCCAGTGTCATCCATTAGATGACACTGGCGTTGGGCGCGCCGCGTGGAGGTGGTCGGCGGTGGCGGTTGGGGCGTGCGCGCTCGGGATGGCGACGAAGGAGGTGATGGCTTCGGCGCCGCTCATCGTGTTGCTGTACGACCGGACGTTCGTCGCGGGTAGTTTTCGCGCGGCGTGGCGCGAGCGACGAGGGTTCTATGGCGCATTGGGCGCGACGTGGTTGCTGCTGGCGCTCCTCGTGGCCGGATTCCACGGCCGGAGCGGAAGCGCCGGGTTTGGCGGTGCGATGACCTCCTGGCATTATGCTCTTACCCAATGCCGCGCGGTGCTGCTGTACCTGAAGCTCGCGTTTTGGCCGGATCCGCTCGTGTTCGATTACGGCACGCCGCTCGTCACCCGGCCGGCCGACGTGGCCGGCGCGGCGGCGGTCATCGCAGCGCTGCTCTTGGCGGTGGGGTGCGCCCTGCGGTGGCGACCGGTATTTGGGTTTCTCGGGCTATGGTTCTTCGCCGTGCTTGCCCCGAGTTCGTCGGTCGTACCGGTCGTGACTCAAACGATCGCCGAGCATCGGATGTACCTCGCGTTGGCACCGCTCATGATCGCAGTCGTTGGCCTGGCGTTCGTGTACGCGCCGCGAGCCGCCTTGGTCGGAGCGTGCGCGCTTGCCGCTGCTGCCGGCTTTGTGACGCATCAACGCAACGAGGTTTATCGCTCTCACCTGGCGTTGTGGACCGACACGGTCGCAAAGCAGCCGACAAATACGCGGGCGCGCAACGATCTCGCGTTGGTCCTGCGCGATCTCCATCGGCCAGCCGAGGCGTTGCTCCAAATCGATGCCGCGCTGGCGATCGAACCAGGCTCAGTTGCGATTCACAACAATCGCGCGAACGTGCTCGCCGATCTGCGTCGCTACGACGAGGCATTGGCGGAAATCGACGGTGTGATCGCCGCCGTGCCCAATTTGGGGGAAGCCTACGACACGAAAGGCGAGATTTTCAAAGCGATGGGGCGTGAAGCCGACGCCGAACGTCTTTTCGCCCGCGCCGTCGAACTAAACCCGGCGCTTGCGCGCGGGAAAAAATAGCCGGGCGGATTTCCACCCCACCGTGGCGACGCTCCGACATGCTGCGCCCGGTCTGCGTTCCACGGCCCAGCGACTGAGGTAACGCCTATTCCGCTGTGGCGTCGCGTATGGACTCGTGACGTTCGTAGCGCTGCAGCCGTTGGCGGACGGTCGTAACGAGTTCGACGTCATGCGTGGCCGTTGCCGCATCGAGTGCGCGATGGGCGACGGCGCTGGCCTCGTCGTATCGCCCCGCTTCCGCGAGCGCGGCCCCCAATGTGTCGAGTAATGCCGGGGCTCCGGGCATCAAGACGACGGCGCGTTCGGCCAGTCGCACCGCTTCCTTGCCGTCGCGCATTTCGGGACGTGGATTCGCCGCACGAATCCATGCGAGATTGTTGAGCGACACGGGATTCGTCGGGTCGGCATCGACCGCGTGTTCAAACAGCGTCAACTGACTCCGCCAGTGGCGCAACTGCTGGGCCGTCCCTGCGAGCACCATCAACAGCAAAACGACGCTGGCAAACACGAGTGGCGCACGCCGTTCGCGCCACGGGCGCGTCAACGCTTCGACGCCCCAAACTCCCGCGACGAACACGCCGATCAGCGAAACGTAGGTGTACCGGTCGGCCATGCTGTGCGACGCGATTTGAACGATGCCGCTGACGGGCACGAGCATGCCGGCGAACCAAAGCCAACCGATGGTGACGTACGGGGCGCGTCGCCACAGCGCGAGAGCGCCCACGGTGACGATCGCCAGTGCGATCGCCGCCGCACCTGCTTCCCAGGTCGGAATCGCTGGCGGGTATTCATAGAACGTGAGGCGTTCCGGCCAGACTGTCTTGCCCAAATACGCGACGTAACTCACGAGCGCGTTCTCGATGCGCAGAGATAACGGATACGCAACGACCGTCTCGTTATGATGGCCCACGATTTTCGCGACGCTCGCCGCGGCCGCCAATGCCAGCAGCGGGAGTTTTTCGACGACGACCCGGACCGGTAGACCGCGCCACGTCGTATCGAGCGAAAAGCGACCGAGCGGCCAAGCGTCCAAGAGCAGCAGCACAAAAGGCAGCGTGACGAGCATCGGCTTCGCCATCAGGCCGAGCGTGAAGACGACCATGACGAGCGCATAATTCCGCCAACTCCGGGCGCGCACGTAGCGGACGTAGGCGATGAGCGTGCAAAACATGAAACAGGTGCTGAGCACGTCCTTGCGTTGTGCGACCCATGCGACGGATTCCACATGCAACGGATGCCAAGCGAAAAGTCCGGCGACGATCGCGCTGCGCCAGCGCGCGCCGGTAAGCAGGTACAACGCGACGAAGAGCAGCACTGTGTTCAAGCCGTGGAGCGCGACATTCGTCAGATGATACCCCCCGGCCCATGAGCCCCAGAGCTGCCGATCGATCATCAAAGAAATCGACGTCAAGGGATGCCAGAACGCCGCGTGAAAATGCGTGAAGGCCCAGCGTAAACCCGCCCAGGTCAGGCCAGCTTGGACCATGGGCTCTTTGGTCACGTAAACGCCGTCGTCGTAACGTAGGAACTCGTATTGTCGCACGGGCGCGTAGATCGCGATGGTCACCCAAAACAATCCGAGGCCGATCAATGGCATCAGCCGATGCGAGGGCGCAGGCGCGGCGTCAGGGGAGACAACTTTCATGGGGTGGAGACGAGCCACTCGATTATCGCCGTACCGAGGCAAAGGCCGACAGCACGGTGTTCGCAGGCGCTCGATGGAACGCGGCTTTGTCGACGATGCGACCAAAATTTTGGTCGTGCCCCGGGGGTTCGGCGTCCATTTCCGCGCCATCGCGTACCGCCCGCTGCGAAGAATTCGCAGAGAGCGTTGTCCGACGCCGCGCCCCCCGTATTTTTCTTTGGCCCGAAAAAATCTTCTGCGAGCCGACGATTCTTTGTCGGGATCCGTTCACAAACGACGCATTTAGTCGTGCCCACTCTCCGCCTGTCCCCCGGCGGCTTTTTTTCACTGTCGACCTAGTAAGCCATTTTTTTGCCGCTCACGCGGACACGTGTCCTGGCTGCGAACCACCGGACATAGCCCAATTCCTCTCCGATGACCGGAGGGGAGCACAACCCAACCTAGACAAAATGAATACACTACTGAGCCGTGCCTCGCGCATGGCGATTTCGGCCCTCGCCGGCCTCGTTGTCGTTAGCGCTGCGAAAGCTGCGACAATCACCATCACCACCACCATCGTTATCGCGGCGGGCGCGACCTACAATGGTGGCGGCAACACGATCAAGGCCGTCGGCATGGGCGACGGCAGCCAAAGCGAAGGCCAGAAGCCGTTTTTCCGGCTGAACGCCGACTCGTGGCTGAAGAACGTGAAGCTCTCGGCGCCTGGCGTCGATGGCTGCCACTTCTACGGCAACGGCACGATGAACGAAGTCACCTGGCAGGACATCGGTGAGGACAGCCACACCGTCAAGTCGGGCGGCAACTGCTGGGTTTCCGGCGGTGCGTCGTACAATGGTTCCGACAAGGACGGTCAGTGCAATGCGCCTTCCATGCTCACGCACTACTACTTCTACACGGACAACGTCGCGAAGAACATCCGTCAGAACGGTGGCACGACCTACACCGACAACTTCTACTACGATCACTCCACGGAAAATCACACCCGTGAAGCGATCGGCCGTACGGATTCGTCGTCGACGCGCTTCGGCCAACGCTCGCACGTGGTGCAGAGCTTCAGCGGCAGCAACGGCTGGTGGTACGGACGCGATTCGCAAGCGTTCACGTACTAAGACGGCTTAGTGTCGGTTTAATTGTTGTGCGCATGGGGCTGCTGGCCCCATGCGCATTTTCCTTCGCCTCCGCCCGCCAGGTGGGAGGCGGAAAATCCAGTGATACAGAGACCGTGATGAAACGTGAATCCACGCCTGCCGTCTGGTCGACGCCGACGGTCATCGCCCTGTGCGTGCTGCTCGGAGCGCTGGGCGCTTTTGCCGGACGCCGCAACAGGCCCACGGTCGTCATGCGGACCTCCACCGCGAACGGCGTAGCAGCCGCGACTCAAGGCGGGACTGCCGCATCGGCGAGTGCCGCGGCGGCTGCTACGGACGCGGTCGGGGCCAGCGATTCCTGGAATGACCGGTGGAAGGGTGTATTCAACGAGCGCAGCACCCCCGCGCGAAATAAGAAACTCATCGCTCTGATCGAAGAGCTGGCGAAAACCGATCCAAAGCGCGCCCTTGCGCTCGCGCAGTCGGTCGCGGATTGGCGTTTGCGCGATTTGTTACGTAATGCCGCGGTTCGGGGCTGGGCCGAGGTCAAGCCGGACGAAGCCGGCGAATGGGCGCTGACCACTCGCACCGACGATCGGCGCAGCGTGGTCGAAGCCTTGATGCAAGGCGCCGCCCGTAATCCCGGCGCTGCGGTCCGCGTTGCGCTTCACCTCTGTGCCGTCGATACCGAGCGGGCGGGTGATTACGGCCATTACACGATTGGCGCCTTGGTCGACAGCGGAGCGTTCGAGGCCGCAACCCGCTTCGGGCTCGAAGTCGGGCCGGAGAAATATCCTTTTTTGCTCAAGTCCGCTTTCTTCCAGTGGGGGCGCAACCAGCCCGAAGCCGCCATGGCTGCGCTGGACAACGTTTCCGACCCAATCTTGCGCAGCCAAGCGCGCGGCGAGGCGATCGCCGGCTGGGCGTGGGCCGATGCGAAGAGCGTCGCCGCATTCGCTCTCACGCTGCCTGCGGGCGAAGAGCGCTCGCAGGTCCTGAGCCTCGCGCTGCCGCGTTGGGTCGAAAAAGATCCGACGGCTGCGTCGGAATGGATCAATCAGGCGCAGAATCCCGCCGAGATGGACGCGGGTGTAGCCGCGATGGCGAATCTTCAATCGATCATCACGAAACAACCGAGTTTGGCGATGACGCTGGCCGGCGGCATATCCAATCCCGCGGACCGGGCGCACACGATGCGCGCCGTGTTTCGGCAATGGGCGCAGAACGACCTGAGCGCGGCGCAGCAATATATCGCTGCCACGGGCCGGGCCGAAGATCGCGCGCTCTTGACCGATGAGCTGAAAGACCTGTTTCCGGATCGCTGATCTCATCGTTTTCACCGATGCTGCGCTCGTCTCCTTTGCCTCGATGGTCAACTCCTGCGGCCTGTGCCGCTGGACTGACTGCCGCCTTGCTCGCTTTTGCTGCTGCGCGATTTTGGCCCATTCAGATTCCGGTTCCTATCCGGGCAGCTGTGCCTGCGCCTCGCGCGGTGGCGAAATCGGAGGCCGCGCAGACGTGGGAGACGCGGTGGAACGATCTCGCCGCGTTGCCCAACTCGCCGGAGCGGATGCGCGCACGCGAGGCGTTGTTGGAGGAATTAGCCCGCACCGATCCGAAACGCGCGCTCGCCTTGGCTCTGGCCGAGGGCAACTGGATCGTGCGCGATTATCTCCGCAGTGCGGCGCTCCGCGGCTGGGGCGCGGTCGTGCCCGACGAGGCCGGCGAATGGGCGATCAGCCAAAAGCTCGATGGCGATCGAATGATGTGTGTCATCGCGGTTTTGACGGGCGCCGCCGAGCATCCCGACGACGCGGTGCGTGTCGGGCTCAAACTCTGTGCCGCCGATGCGACGCAAGCGGGCGACTACGGTCACATGTTGATCAACGCGCTCATCGAAAAGACGGGCAGCTTCGAAGCCGCGGCGCGTTTCGCGGTCGAAGCGAAGACGGTCGATCGGCAATCCTTCCTTCTGGACTCCGCGTTTTATCAATGGGCGCAATACGAGCCGGCTCGCGCGCGTGAGGAATTCAGCAAGATTTCCGATCCGAAGGTTCGCGATGCAGCCTTGAAAGGCGTGATCGAAGGCTGGGCGGATTCGGATCCGCAACAGCTTGCCGATTTCGGCCAGGCTCTACCCGTCGGGGAGGATCGCAGCCGCGTCCTAGCCGTGGCGCTGCCGGAATGGGTGAAGAAGGATCCGGACGGCGCGTTGCGCTGGATCAATCAACTCGAGCCGCATCCCGACTTCGACAAAGGCATTGCCGCGTTGGCGCTGTTGCCGTCGCTGCTGACTACGCAGCCGCAAACGTCCATGGATTTGGTCGAGGATATTTGCGATCCCGCGCGCCGCGTGCTCACGCTCGACAATGTGTTCTTTCGTTGGGCGCAGCACGATTTCGACGCCGCCAAGAAATACGCCGAAGCGACGCAGAATCCCGAATATCGCGAGCGCATGTTCGACGCGCTCGAGGCGATTGTGAGGCGCAAAAACGAGTGACGACCCTAGGCGGAGCTTGAGTTCGCGCGAGCGTCGACGGCATCTCCGCTCGCGCGCACCGCGGATTGGCTTTTTCTTTCCCCCCATGCTTTCCCCGCATTTTGACGCCCGGCTGCGAAACCGGCTGTTCGCGGTCGTTATTTCTCTCGTAGCCTTGTTGGGCATGCCCAGTCGGTCGTGCGCCGAGTCCGCCGCGCCGGCCGCTTATCCGCTGCACCGCGCCGCCCAGAATGGCGATCTGGCGCAACTCCGCGCGCTGGTCGAATTGGATCCTCTGCGCGTCAACGCGACCGACCGAGACGGTGTGACGCCCTTGTTCGTGGCCGCGCGCCTCGGGCGCGTGGAGATCGTGAAGTTTCTCTTGGAAAATGGAGCGACCGTCGACGCGAAGACGACGATCGACGGTTCGACGCCCCTGTGCATTGCCGCCTTTTTCGGTCATCTTGAAATCGCGCGGATGCTGGTGGAGAAAGGCGCGGCACTCGAAACGAAGACGACGGACAACCATTCCACGCCCTTCATGCTGGCAGCCTCGAACGGACAGGTGGAGATGATGAAGTTTTTGCAGTCCAAAGGGGCCAAAACCGATGTGACGGCGGGCGATAGTTCGACGGCGTTGGCGCGCGCGGCGCTCGAAGGGCAGACCGAGGCCGTGAAAACACTGCATGAAAGCGGCGCCAGCCTGGAGACGCGGAACGAATTGGGACTCACCCCGCTTATTCTCGCCGCCCGCGAAGGTCGCGTGGAGGTGGTCAAGCTGCTATTGCAACAGGGCGCCGATATCAAAGCCAAGGACAAGACTGGGCTCACTGCGTTGCATCACGCCGCAAAAGACGGCCGGACGGACACCGTTCAGCTGCTCATCGAGAAAGGCGCGCCGGTCAACGACCGGGACAAACGCGGCCGCACCCCGTTGTTCATGGCGGCGTTTTATGGCTATGCCGACGCCGCTCGGGTGCTGTGCGATCACGGCGCCGAGGTGGATGCGCGAGACGAACAGCAGCGGACACCGCTTTTCATGGCGGCGAACGACGGCTCCGAATCCACGGCGCTCGTGTTGCTCGAGAAAGGTGCGAGCGTGGAGGAGAAGATCGTCAATGGACGGAGCACGCTCTCCCCGATGCGGATCTCAGCCTTCGACGGCCACATCGGAATTTTGAAAGCCTTGATCGCGAAAGGCGCCGATGTGAATGCAAAGCGTCTCGACGACGGTTTCACGCCTTTGCTGTTCGCGGCCCAGGGCGGCCATCTTGACGCGGTGAAAATTCTCCGGGCTAAGGGCGCTCGGCTTGACGATAAAACCAAAGACGGCCGCACCGCCGTCTGGCTCGCGGCCGAAAGCGGTTGGGTGGCGGTGGTCAAATATCTCCTCGCGGAAGGATTGCCGATCGACGCGCGGGACGACAAAGGCCGGACGCCGTTGTTTGCCGCTGCCACGATCGGATATCCGGCGGTCGTGAAATTTCTCCTCACCAAAGGCGCGGAGGTCGATGCGCGGGCGAACGACGGGAAGACGCCGCTGTGCATGGCGGCAAAGATCGGCAACGTCGCCACCGTCGAAGCTTTGCTCGCAAATGGCGCGAAGGCCGACGTGCGCACCGAGGACGGATTGACTCCGCTATTGCTGGCCACCGGCGCGGCGGGACCGCATTTCCTCATTCCTCCGCCCGGCTCGTATCTCAAAGTATTTCAGCTGCTGCTGGCAAAAGGCGCGCGGGTCGACGATCAAACCGACGCCGGCGAGACGCCGCTATATCTCGCCGCAATGGACGGGCGCGTCGACGTCATGCAGGCGCTGCTGGAAATGAACGTCAAAGTGGACGTCCCCGATCGCGAAGGTCGGACCGCGCTCTTCGTCGCCAGCCAGCAGGGACACTCCGAGGCGGTGCAGCTTCTCCTGGCGCACGGCGCCAATCCCAACGTTACGCTGAAGACCGGGGAGACGCCTCTGTATGCCGCAGCGTACGGCGGCCATCTGCTCGTCGCGCGCGCCTTGGTCGAAAAAGGTGCGGCAATCGACGGCAAGACGACCGCAGGCGAAACCGCGATGTCTATTGCGCAACGCCAAGGTCATCGGCCGATCGTGACGTATTTGCGTCGTCGTGGCGCGAAATCGCCCGAACCCGTCGATACAAAATCTCCTGCTCACGTCGTCCCCAACAAAGCTGCGTTCCCGTGAATCCTTCGTCACGTCTGCCTCTTTTCGGCCGTAGCTCTCGCGCGGCATGGTGGTTCCTTTTTGGGCTCGTCGTCGGCGCCCGTGCCGCGCATGCCGCCGAGCCGGCGGCCGCTTTCCCGTTACATCAAGCGGCGGAGGCGGGCGATGTCGCGCAAGCGCGGACCTTGATCGCGGGCAAGCCGAGCCTCGTCAGCACCGCGAACAAGACGGGCGACACGCCGATGATTGTGGCCGCACGGCGCGGGCAGACGGAAATCGTCAAACTGCTGCTGGAAAACGGCGCCAAGATCGACGCGAAGAATCCAATGAGCGGCTTCACGCCGTTGTGCGCGGCCGCGGGCCAGGGCCGGGTCGAGACGGTCAAGTTTCTGTTGGACAAAGGAGCCGGCGAAGACAGCCGAACGGAGCAGCTGGAAACGCCGTTGTATTTGGCGGCGAAGCACGGGCATCTCGACGTCGTGAAAGCCCTCGTCGCGGTGAATGCCGCCACCGATATCACCGACAAGGAGGGCCGCACCGCGCTTATCGTCGCGGCACGCGGTGGCTATCTCGACGTCGTGAAATTTCTGCTCGATAATGGAGCGAATCCGAATGCCACGATGAACACTGGCGAATCGGCGCTTTCCGGTGCCGTGCAAGGCGGCTACTTGGACATCATGAAAGTGCTGGTCGAAATGGGCGCGCTTACCACCTGCAACATCTACGGCGGAGAAACGCCGCTTTCGCTGGCGAAGAAGGCCGGCAACAAAGCGATCATCGAGTTTCTCGAACAGGCCGGTGCCCGAATGCCGGAACCAATGTCCCACTGACGAACGCGGAGGCCCCGCGGAGAACTCGTTTTTCCAGACCACACCACCGATGCCGCCGGTTGAATCGAGCGTTCGCCTGCGGATCGTGTGCGGTCTGTTGTTTTTCGGCACCTTGCTGATCTTCAGTCGCACCCTCGCGAACGATTTCATCAGCTACGACGACCCGGGATACGTCACAAAAAACCAGCAGGTGCGCGCCGGGTTGGACTGGGCTGGCGTGCGATGGGCTTTCGGTGCGCGTCAGTCGGCGAACTGGCATCCGCTCACCTGGATTTCGCATCAGGCCGACTGGCAGCTGTTCGGCGAGCACCCACGGGGACATCATGCCACGAGCGTCGGCTGGCATGCACTCAATGCGGTCGTCGCTTTTCTGGCTTTGCGCCGGCTTACGCGTGCGTTCTGGCCAAGCGCGTTCTGCGCCGCGCTTTTCGCCTGGCATCCGTTGCGCGTCGAATCCGTGGCGTGGGTCGCGGAACGGAAGGACGTCCTCAGCGGTTTCTTCGGGCTGCTGACGTTATGGGCGTATGCGATCTACGCGGAGCGTCGCGACGCAAACGAACGGACGGCGTGGCGATTTTACGGCATCGCGCTCGTCGCGTTTGCGGCCGGCCTGATGGCGAAGCCGATGCTCGTGACGCTCCCGTGCGTCCTGCTCTTGCTCGATTTTTGGCCGCTGCACCGCAGCGCGGCATCCGTGCGAGCCAAGCCCTCGTTCGTTGCCGAAAAGATTCCGTTTTTCCTGCTGTCCGCGGCGTCCGCGATCATCACGTATTTCGTGCAACGGAAAGGAGGCGCGATGTCGCTCGCAGTGAGCATGCCCGACCGCTGTGCCAACGCCGCGATCGCAGTGGTTCGCTATCTCGGAAAGTTTTTCTGGCCATTCGATTTGGCGGTATTGTACCCGCATCCGGGGCATTGGCCGGCGGCCTATGCGCTTGGCGCCATCGCGCTGCTTGCGGCCATCACCGGTTTGGCGTGGCGGGAACGGCGTCGGCGGCCGTGGGTGCTGACCGGCTGGCTCTGGTTCTTGGGCATGCTCGTTCCGGTGATCGGTCTCGTCCAAGTCGGGTTCCAGTCCATGGCGGATCGCTACACCTATCTGCCGATCATCGGGGCGCAGATCGCCTTGGTCTGGACCCTGTACGAATGGTTCGCGACCGCCGCCGCGAAACGAGTCGCTCTCGTGGTTGCCGCAGCCGTACTCGCTGGTTGTGCCGCGCGCACGTGGAATCAGCTCGGGACCTGGCGGAACTCGCGGACGTTATTCGAGCACGCGCTGGCTGCCACGCGGGACAATTACGTCGCGCACAATAAACTCGGGATGATTGCGGTGCGCGAACATCGACTCGCCGAAGCCAAAGAACACTTTGAGCGCGCGCTCGCGCTCCAGGCGGACGATGCGGAGGTATGCACCAATCTCGGCAATGTCTTGGGCGATCTCGGCCGGCTGGCGGAAGCGATCGCATCGTACGAGCGGGCGGTACGACTCAGCCCTCGTTCGGCCGATATGCACGCGAATCTGGCGAATGCATATTTGCGCAACGGGCAGAATGACTTGGCGATCGCCTCATTTCAGCAGGCGTTACAGCTCGATCCCGATCTTGCGCCTGCGCATGGCAACCTCAGCGATGCTTTAGCACGTGCCGGTCGTTTGCCCGAGGCGATCGCTCACCTGCAAGAAGCGCTCCGGCTCCGGCCGGGCTATGCGCCCGCCGAGCTTCAGCTCGCGGTGTTATTGCTTCAAGTCGGCCGCACCGCCGATGCCATTCGGCATTGCGAAGCCGCCGCCAAACTCGATCCAGACCTTGCCGACGCGCACGCGATGCTCGGCCAGCTTTTGTCGGAGTCCGGCGAGCTGCCGGCGGCGGCGGTGCAACTCGAGGCTTGGGTGCGGCTGCAGCCGCAATCGGCCGAGGCGAGGAATAGTTACGGCGTCGTGCTCGCTCGTCTCGGCCAGTTTGCCGACGCGGAGAAGCAACTCGCGGAAGCGATCCGGCTGAGACCGAATTACGACGGAGCGAAAGAGAATCTCGGACACGTCCGAAATTTGCTGCGGGCTGGCGGGCGTTCGCGCTGACGATCGCGATCCTAAACCGCCGACGGGGCGGAACGCGCATGTCTTTCGACGCCTTTTCAACGCAAGCCTCACGGCTTCCGCTACGCCGCTTCAGTTCGATGCGCTCAGCCGCGCCAGATTCTCTTTCGCCGGGCCGTACTCAGGATTGAGACGCAACGCGGCTTCGTACTGCGCTTTGGCCTTCGCTTTATTGCCTTGGGACAAAAGGACGTTCCCGAGGAAATAGTGCGCTTTGATCGAATCGGGCTGAAGCTCGAGGGCCGTTTCGAAACAGTGGACCGCGTCGTCCGCGTGACCGCTGAAGAAGAGCGCCGTGCCAAGATTGAGATGCGCCTCCGGGCGTTTCGGTTGCAGGCGCGTGGCCGCCTCACACGGCGGCCGCGCCTCGGCCCAACGACGCAGTTTGAGGAGTGCATTGCCCCAACCAAATTGCGCGTCGCCGTTGTCTGGCGCCGTTCGGGCCGCGGCTTCGTAATGCGCGATCGCTTCCGGCCAATGTGCCTGGGTGGAAAACAACGACGCCCAGCCCAGATGAGCGCCGACATCGTTCGGCCGCAGTTGCAGCGCGGCTTGATAATGGCTCGCTGCTTCGTCGGGTTGGCCGGTTCGCGCTAACGCATTGGCGAGGTCGTTGTGTGCCTCCGGATTGGCCGCTTTGAGTCGCAGCGATTCGCGATAATGCGCGATCGCCGGCTCCGGTCGCCCAGCGGCTTCCAAGACGCGCCCGAGATTACGATGGGCGTCGGCGTAAGCCGGGTACAGTCGTACCGCCGTTTCGAAGCAGGCGATCGCTCGGTCGGTTTGCCCTGCCGCGTAGAGTGTGATGCCGAGATTGTTTTGGGTTTCCGGCTCGTCCGACTTGAGGCGCACACAGGTTTCGAACTGCGCTTGCGCGTCGGCCATCCGGCCGAGCTGCATCAGCGCGACCCCGTAGTTGCTGTGCATCTGTGGCGAGTTCGGTTGCAGACGAACGGCCTCCGCCAATTGCGAGATGGCTTCCGCCGTTCGACCCTGTTCGAGCAAGACGCGCGCGAGATTGTCGTGCGCCATCCAGCAATCGGGATTTTGCGCGAGCGTCGTGCGCCAGAGCGTTTCGCGATCGCGGTACATCGCGCATTGTCGCCACGTGAGGACCCCGAATAACCCGAGCATCAGTCCGCCGAGCGCGAAGGCGAAGGACCGAAAGCCCCGCGTTCCGATCCACGAAAGCCCGATCGCGGCCGCCGCGATCGCGCTGGCGCTCGCCAAATACTGAAAGTGGTCGGCGACGAACGAGAATCGAAAGGGATAGACATTGAAGAAACCGAGGGTCGGAAACAGCGAGCCGACGAACAAAAGGACGATGGCGAGCGCGCCGCGCCATTTTTTCCATGCGATAAACGAGACGACGGCGACGATCCCAATCGCAAAGAGATATTGCCACGCCGCACCAGCGTCGACGGTCCACCGCGGATAAATGAAAACGAGCGGATGTGGCCAAAGCAGTTTGCCCGCGTAGAAGGCGGCAACTCGACCGGCCAAGAGCGTTCGTTGCAAGAGGCTGAAATCGAATTCGGCTCCTTGAGCTCCGATCAGCGTTCGCTCCACCCAGGCCGTGAAAAGTCCCATGCTGATGCCAGCGGCGAACCACGGCACAAGCGGTGCCACGTCGCGGCGGAGTTGCAGCCGGCCACATCGCCACCAGAGCACAACCTGCAGCGCGGCCGGCAGCGTCGCGGTCACCGATTTGGTCAGCAAAGCGGCGACGAAACAAAGGCTCGCGGTTACGTACCAGCGCCATTCCCGCCGCCCGGTAAACCGCAGGTACGCGAGGGCGGCGGAAAAATACCCGACGAGCGACAATGTGTTCTTTTGCTCGGTGATCCAGGCGACGGATTCGACGGCCACCGGATGGATCGCGAAGATCGCAGCCGCCCACCACGCACCGGCGATTCGAAGCCGTCGCAAAACGAGCGCCAGCAAACACGCCGCCGTGGCGTGAAGGAGAACGTTCACCACGTGGTAACCGAACGGCGAATCGCCCCACAGCCGGTGTTCCACCCAAAAGGCGGTGTGCAACAGAGGATAGTACTGCTGCGTCGCGCCCGGCTCGATCCAGATGCGCTGCAGCCCGTGCCAGCTCTGCAGTTCCGGCTTGGTGACGTGAGCGTCGTCATCCCACAGGAAATCGCCGCGAAGGGCGGGGAAATAGACGAGCAGGGTGAGCGCGAAAATCGCGAGCCATGTCCACGGCACGCGCCCGGGCGACGAGCGGTTGGGCGGAGCGCTCGGCGCAACGGGTTCGTCCGCGGAGGCGCGTTCGCTCCGCGGCAGAGAAGGGGAGTCGGAGAAGATCACAGCGAGTGGGTAGGCTCGATCGCAATGCGGTTTGGGGGAACCGACATCGTCGTGCACGCCGGCCCGAGGGGGGCGGACCAGCGGAGCGAGACGAGAAGGATTCCATGCGGCCGCGCAAAAAAACAGCCTAAAATAGGACACGTGTCTGAAGCATCTCGGATCGAGTCACAGCCCCGGGCGCTCGATGCGCCGCCCTGGGCGCAGGTGGAGATCGCAAGCGACGATATCGCGGTTGCACGGCGGCCCGTTCGCCGTTCACTTCGAAACATGAATCGCGAACGCACTCTCTCGCGCGAGGTCACCGGGACGCAAATTCCCTCTGGTGAAAAGCAGGCTTTGGCGGCTGGCACGCGCGTCTTGATCCACCAGACGCTCGGCGGCAGCTACACCGTGCAGACCGATTTCGGTTTGTTCCGAATCGACGGTGCGGATGCCGACGCGTTGGGCGAGACGGTGAAGGATACGACGGTCAACGCATCGACGCTCGCGGGCGGCTCGCCCGATCCCGAAGCGATTTGGGCGCAGCTGCGGCAGGTCTTCGATCCGGAAATCCCCGTGAACATCGTCGACCTTGGGCTCGTTTACTCGATGGACGTCGAGCAGACCCAGGATGGTGGCGAGGCGGGCTATAAAGTGAATGTGGCGATGACACTCACCGCGCCGGGCTGCGGGATGGGTCCGGCGATTGCCGAGGACGCAAAAGGCAAGATTCTCCTCGTGCCCGGAGTGACTGAAGCCGATGTCCGGATCACCTGGGACCCGCCTTGGAATCAGCAAATGATTTCCGAGGAGGGGAAGATGAAGCTTGGCTTGATCTGAAGACTTCGCCCCCGCGCGTTGCGTCGCGCCGGGTAGTCGAATCGCTCAATCGAGCGTGGCGAGTTTCGCGCCGGCGCTGCGGATATTCGGCAGCGGCGCGCGCGGCTGGTCGGTGTCGTAGAGACGATCGCGCGCGAGAAGCTTCACGAACGCGTCCTTGAGCCGCTGATTGAGCAACGGATCGCCGTCGGCGATGATCAGATAAACGGATTGCAGGCCGGCGGAATCGGCCAAGGAGCCGGCGAGCGTCACCAAATTCAACCGCCGCAGCGCGAGAGGCCGATCGGCGCCCAGGACGAGCGCGGCATCGAGAATGCCTCCATCGAGTTTTTGTTTCGCTTCACGGGCGCTGACGACGACCGAGCGGACGTGGATGTCGGTGCCGCCTTCGTTCAACGCCGCGCGCAGCGTGGCCGCCAAACGCGCGTAGATGGGATTACGGGTGGAGTTCGCTTGAGAGTCGACGATCGCGATCGTGACGTCGCGATTCGAATTTACCTGAACTCGGGTCGCCGCCGAAGCCGCCATTATCGCAACACTGGCGCCTAGCAGCAGCACGGTCACACTCATGGATCGGAAGCCGCGGGCATTCATACGGGGTATCTCCGACTTATATCGGCGCTCAACGTCTCCAATTGAGCGGTTGTTTTGCCGGCCGATCAGAAAAACGAAAGAAAATGGCGGCGGTTGATTACTCATAAAACTCTATAAATAAGTTAATTATGAATTTAAAAGTGCCGCCTGCTTTGTGTCGTCGCACGTCTGCCGCCCGGAGAAAAAGCTCGCGTCTCCTTTTGCGGCGCCATGCTCGATCGCATGCCCCGATCCCTGTTGCTCGTGCTGGCCGTGGTGGCGATGACTGCCTGCCGCGCCGAAAAATCCGCTTCGTCGATCGACTTGCTGAACGGCAAAGACCTCGCGGTGTGGGAATTCGTCGCGGCGCCTGCGACCGACGTGTCCTCAGTTTGCCATTACAATCCCGACGGGGCGCTGGCGGTGCTGGGCAAGCCGGTCGGTTTCTTGGCGACCAAGGCGACCTATAAGAATTATCGCTTGCACGCGGAGTGGCGTTGGCCGGCGGATGCGGCGAAGAACAGCAACGGGGGCGTGCTGCTGCATATCGCGTCGGGTCCAAAGGACCGCGCTTGGCCGTTATGTTTCCAGCTGCAGACGAAACCCACCCGAGCCGGCGATTTGCTGCCGATGGCCGGAGCCTCCTTCGCCGAAAAGCTTTCGACGCCGCCCGAGGCAAAGACCCCTCAGCTCGATCGGGCCGACGCCACGGCGGAAAAGCCGCTCGGCGAATGGAATTCCTGCGACGTTCTGTGCCGCGACGGTGAGATCGAGGTTCGCATCAATGGCGTGGTCGAAAGCCACGTCACGCATGCGTCGCCCGACGCGGGCAAGATCGGCTTCCAACTCGAGGGCACACCGTACGAGCTGCGGCACGTCACGGTGACGCCGCTCGAATAGCGCCGGCCGTCTCGGCACTCCGCCCTCGGCTGCGCTTGGTGCGCCGCTAAGCCACCACGGCCTGAACGGCGTGCCGCTCCCCGTGAACCAGGTACTCGAGATGCTCGATCGTGCCGGCCAAACTCTGCGCCTGCAGGTACAAGGTTTCGGTGGTCGCGGAATTCTCGTCGGAGATCGTGACGTTTTGATTCATCACCGTGTTCATGTTCTCCGTCGCTTGGCGGATGTGATCGACGCCGCGCGAAACCTCTTCCGAAGCGACGCGGATTTGCTGCGTCAGTTCGCGGCAATTCAGCGCGTTCGCTTCGGCCTCGTGAAACGTGCGGTCGACGCGTGCGCACAGCTCGGCGCTTTGCAAGATCGAGCCGTGCGATTGGGCGATGATGCGATCGGTTTCGGTCGAAGCTTCGGCGGCGCGCCTCGCTAGCGCGCGAATTTCCTCGGCGACGACTTTGAAACCCGTTCCCGCGTCGCCGGCGCGCGCCGCCTCGATCGAGGCGTTGAGCGCGAGGATGTTCGTCTGAAACGCGATGTCCCGGATGGTCTGGATGATTTTCTGCGTTTCTTCGCTCGCGTGAGAAATCTCGTCCATTTTGCCCACGAGCGTGCGCATCGCTTCGCTGGATTTTCCGACGAGATCGGCGATTTGGTTCATCTGTTCCGCCGACCCCTGGGCGGTGGTCGAATTCTGCTGGTTCATCGCGCTGAGCTGCTGCAGCGACGCCGCCGTTTCTTCGAGTGCGGCCGCTTCCTGCGCCGCGGCGTCGGCGAGCCGCTTGGTCGACGTTTTCATTTCTGTCACCACGCCGGAAATCCGCGAGTTGCCATGCGTCAAGGCGCCGACGGTCTGCTGCAAGGTCCCGTGCACATAACGCATCAGCCGGATTGCGACCGCGAGCGACCCTGCGGCAACGGCGACGAAGGCGCCAAGCACAGTGAGGAAGCTGCGGACCGTTTCGTCGTAATAATGGGCGGCGTAGCTTTCGAGTTCCTCCGCGACGCGCTGGATCGCCGTGGCAAGCGTGTCGTGACGCGTGAGCGACGTCTGCTTCCACTCGGCCTGATCGGGCGCCGAAAACGACGCGGAACGTCCCGGGGTGGCGTTATTGCGCCACTGGGCCGACAGTTCTTCCGCTCGGCTGAACGAGCGTTCGACCACGGCCGCGGTCCACCACACTCGTCGGGCAGGCAAGGCGCCGAGGCGCAGTTGACGGGTCGCGAAATCGCGCCGCCAACGGTAAAAATCGATTTGATGAATGAGCGATGCGGTGAGGGCGCTCGTATCGATATTGGCCTCGAGAATGGCACGACCCGTTTCGGCGGATTCCGCGAGTTGCATGGCCCAGCCGAGTTCCTGGAACTGGGCGCGCAATGCGGCATCGTCGGCGTCCTCGCCCAACGCCAGCGTGAGTCGAACGGTCATTTGGGCGACGGACCCATAGGTCTGGCGCAGCCGGCCGGCGATTTCGGCGGGCGATGCCGTACGCTTTTCGTCGAGCACGAAGTTTCGCGCCGGCGCGACGGCGCCACCGGCGGCGAGCAAATCCTGGAGTGCGGACGATGCATGTTCGCCGAGTCGACCGAACTCTGCGTTCGCGCGGAATTTTTCGACCGAGGCCAGCTGCGCGTCGAACGCCTGACTGGCGATGGCGAACGCTTCGCGCGTGCCGTGATGTGAGGCGTAAGCTCCGGCCGCTTCGTATTCGCGCTCGGCGAAGGCATTCAAGCGCTCCGCCGCCCGCGCGAGGCTCGCGGTGCGCCGAACGGCGCGCAATTCGACCGCCAACACTCCGTAATGATAGGCGCCGAACGCCGCGAAGACCGCTGCGCCGGCCAACGGCACGGCGACGAGAAAGAGCAATTTTTGCCGGAGGCTGACGTTGCGTTTCATACGGCGGTGAAATGCTCGTTCGTTTCGCGGCGGGGCACATGGCTTTTCGTGAGCGCGCCGTTCCGGGAGCTTGGACTTTGCGGACGCCCCGGTAGCGCTGCGGTGCGCTCTGCGTGCGCTTCCTCGGCCGCGCCGACGAGCGTGGTAAGCGTTGCGACCGTGTCATTGAGCACACGCGCTTCATCGGCGATGATCACCGCGTTGGCCGCATTTTCCTGGGAGATGGCCGCGTTGTGTTGCGTGACGCCGTCGAGCTGTTGCGCGGTGCTTGTGATTTGCCGGATGCCGCTGAGCAGCTCTTGCGTGGAATTGAGAATCTCCGCCATGCGTTCTGCCGCCGCGCGAGCCTGCGTGTCCATCTGGCCGAAGGCCGCGTGCACCTGCTCGGTGAGCGTCGCACCTTGCGTGGTGGTACCGGTCGAACTGTCGATCAACCGGGCCGTTTCCGCCGATGCCTCGGCCGTGCGCATGGCGAGCCGGCGGACTTCATCCGCAATGACCGCGAATCCTGCCCCGGCGTCGCCGGCTCGGGCGGCTTCCACCGATGCGTTCAACGCGAGGAGATTGGTCTGAAAAGCGATCTCGTCGATCGTGGTCATGATCTTACGCGCGCCGTCGCTATGGCGTGAAATCTCCTGCATCGCCGCGACGAGTTCGTCCATCGCCCGGACCGATACGGTGACGAGCTTGGCCGTATCCTGCATGCGCGTCGCGGCTAATTGCGCATTGTTCGCGTTGCGCTCGTTGTTCGCCTTGAGCTGTTCGAGCGAAGCGGCGGTTTCTTCCAAGCTCGCGGCTTGCTCCGAGGCGACGGACGAAAGCCGCTGGCTAGAAGCGGTGGTGCGCTGCGCGGCTGCTGTGATCTCTTTGGCCCCGCCATTCAGGGCTCCGTTTGCCTGCCGCAGTGTGAGGTAGGTGCTGCGGCCGAGCAGGAACGCCACGACCGCGGATACGACGATCATCCCCGAAAGCACCGAGAGCATGCCGATTCGCTGCCAACGCAGCCGATGCAGATAGTCGCGATTGAAGGCTTGCAGCTCGGAAAGCACGTACGGCTGCATTTGATTGAGCACCTTTGCACGTTCGAGCTCGGCGATCCCGCGCCACTCGGATAACCCTTTGGGATCGAACTGACGCAGCGGGCCTTCATCCGGTTGCCGGAACGTGCGGACGATCTCGTCCGCGCGAAGGTACGCCGGCGACGCGAAAAGCCGTTGGAAGAATGGCCTCAACTCGGGCACCGCAGCCGTGGTGAGCAGTTTTTCGAGCGCACGCCGCGTTTCCGTAATTTGCTGCACTCCGGCGTAGACCTGCAGCGCTGGCAGTTGGCCGGCTTCGTGCGCCCAGCAATAGACGCCGGCTTCGGTGGTCGAGGCCTCGAGCATCTCGGTGCACCAGGTTAAGGTTTGTAGCCGCGCCGCCAGCGACGGTTCGCGGGTTTCGGTCGCAAGCGACGTGACGAGCGTGGCCAGCTTCACGTCGATTTCGCCATAAAGGGTATTTTTGATGTCCTGCTTGTTGCGATCATCCGTGGTTCGCCGCGCCAAGTAATATGTCCGTACTCGCTCCAGCCCGCGCAGGAGTTCGAGGAGGGCGGTCACGTTTTGCTGAAAGTCGGTGCCGTACTCGCCGAGCACGAGGGTGGTCCGAATCCGGCCGAGCAGCCGATCGGAGTCGGCGATGTGTTGCCGGTAGGTCACCTCATTGCCGGCGACCGTGTACATGTTCCAGGAGTCCTGTTTCTCGGCGGCCATGAGGGTCTTGAGCTCGCCGAACTCAATCGTGAGGCCGATGGCGCGCTCCATGTGTTGCAAGTCCGCGGTTTTCCGGTCGATCCAGCGAACTTGCGCAGCGGCAAAGATCGCTGCGCCCAATAGAGGACCAACGACCATGAGTACCATGGCCTGACGAAGAGTGAGTTGTCGCATAGGGTACGAGCTTGCGGCCCGCACTGGGTAAGAGGGCTAATCGGCTCCGCCGGATCGCACTTTACGCCTGAGTTTCCAGCCGGCCCTCGTCGCCGACATTGCGGGGAACACCGTTCGGCCCCACGTTTCCAGATATCTTATGTGCCGCATCGTTTTACTAAAGCCCGCCACCATTGCGCTCGGCTTCGGGATGATCGCCTTCTGTGTCTCGGCGGAGGAGCAGCCGGCCCCTTCGTCGGCGGCTACGAACGTCTCGACGCCGCCGGTCGCAACGGCCGAGCAGACCAGCGCCACGAACCCCATCGTTACGGCGCCCGGGCCG
Organism: uncultured Opitutus sp.; assembly: GCA_966252355.1. GTDB lineage: Bacteria > Verrucomicrobiota > Verrucomicrobiia > Opitutales > Opitutaceae > ER46. Next base: position 26,707 of record CBINOT010000038.1, read on the forward strand.
GTTAAGCCCCCGCCAGCGATCGTGCCGACGACGCCACGTCGTCATCGGGCAATTTCGCCGGATGTGGCGGCCCAGCTGTCAGCCGCGACACCAAAGTTTACGCCGCCGGCGCCGAAGCCGCCGCCGCGCGCGGAGGAGGAAGAGGCCGATTTGCGGGAAATCGACAAGCCGAAGAATGGCATTATTCGTTTGCCCAAGTACATCGTCCGCGAGCCGACGCCGCCGGTTCTTACCGAGCGTGCGGTCAACACGAAGAAGGGGCTCCAAGATTTGGCGATGAAGCGCTATGTCTCCGAAGGCTATCGGGCCTTGAATCGATTCTATCTCCCGCTTTTTGGGAGTTCGATGGAGAACTATGCGATGCAACGCTATTGGGAAGAGGAGCGTTTGGGCACGATGTCGGAGCTTAACGACCTCTCAGGCATGGTCAGCGCGACTGATCGTGCGTCCGGTTATTACGTGAAGAAGCAGGCGGACCAAGCTACGATGCGCGCGCCCGATTTCGATTGGCGGCCGATCGGGCGCTAGGCGGCGCGTGGTTCAGCGGGTTGGCGAATACTGTGTCGCGCACGGGCGGAAGACAGAGCAAGCGTCGGACGAGGCGCAATTGCCGGAACTTACGACGGTTTTGGTGTTCTTCCCGAGACCCCCATGAACGGCCTGCCCCGGGTGATCACGCTTTTCTTTGTGACGTTCTGCGTGCGCGTCCAAGGATTTGGCGAGAGCGAGTCCGTTACGCCAGCTTCCCGATCGCCGGCGTCCGATCTCGAATCGAATCCGATCTTGAAACCGCGGGCCGCGGGAGCGACCACGCCGAAGCGACCCCGTGCCATGTCCGACGCGATGGCGGCGCGTTTCGCCGAGGTGTTGCCGAAGCCGCCTCCGCCGTCGCCGGCCGCTGCGCCGGCGCCGCCGGAAGCGCTGGTCGAGGAAGCGCGAAGCCCGGTGCTCCGCCTGCCACGTTATTTTGTGCGTGAAGATCGGCTCCCGCCGCTGAATGAGGCGCAAATGCTGACAAAAGAAGGCCGTCGAGCGCTGGAGTTAAAACGCCATCCCGGATTGATCCTGAGCGAGGGACAACACTTCTTCAGCTGGGCGGAAGAGATGGCACAAGAAGACCTCGCCATTCAACGCGACAAAGAGATGGGCGACCTCTTCGATCTGCTGCCGACGAATGGCGGTCACGCCAAGGCGCTCAAAAACGCCACGCCACGCCGCTCGAATAGCTGGGTGGAGACCGGCGGCTCGTTCCAACAACATCGGCGCGGCACCGAGCGGGTGCCGTGAAGGATTCGCGGCGCCGAAAAAAGTTAGGGTGGGGGCATCACCCCCACGGCTTAGTGCGCGCTGGCGTTTGGCACGAGAAGCGCCTGCGCGATTTCTTCCCATTCCGCCTCGAAACTGGCATTCGCTGGGGGCAGGACCCGGCCCGCGCGAAAATACCAGTAACCGGCATTCCCTCGGTCACCCTCCTTGCGATGGAGGTAAGCATGGACCCAGGCGCCGTCGCGGCCGGCATCGCTTTGGGCCGCGGCATGCGCGCCATCCCAATCGCCGCGCGCATCGAGCCAAAGCGCCGCGAGAGCACCGCTCAGAGGTGCAGGCATCGGGCCGCCGGCTGCGACCGCTGCGCGAAATTCCGCAAATGACATTTGCCGGACGGTGCTGAGATGCGTTGTGATTTCAACTTACGTTTCATGGCGCTTTCTCGCATTTACCGTGTCGTGAGTGTCTCCGTCTCGCGTCCGCCTACCGGCCGACGCGAGGCTTTCGAGCTCAACTCGTCTCATGCCGACCGCTGAACACGTCATCCTCCGTGAATTGCTCGCCCGCGATCCCGAATGGGTTTCGGGTGCCGCGTTGGCGGCCAAACTCGGCGTCAGTCGCGTGGCCGTGTGGCAACACATGGAAAAGCTACGCGCGGCCGGATTTGCCTTCGAGGCGCAGCGTTCGCGCGGCTATCGGATCACCGCCCGGCCCCGCGCTCTGTACGGCCCGTTGATCGAGGCCCAACTCAAGGTTCGCCCGCGCGGCTTCTCGCTGCTGGTGCTCGACACGGTCGACAGCACCAACGACGAAGCGGCGCGTCAGCTCGCCGCCGGCCGGCCGACGCCTTTTGCGGTGCTGTCGCGCCGGCAAACGCGCGGGCGGGGACGGTTCGGACGCACGTGGCATAGCGAGTCCACCGCCAATCTCTACGCGAGCTTCGCTTTTCGCCCCCGGGTCGAGCCCGAACGCATGCAGACGTTCACCCTGTGGATGGGCGTCAACGTCTGTGCGCTGCTCGAAAATTTCGCGCACGTCGTGCCCGGCATCAAATGGCCCAACGACATCCTTTTCGACGGGCGCAAGGCAGGAGGCATGCTCACCGAAGCCCGGGTGGACGCAGACCAAATTCGTGACCTCGTTTTTGGGCTCGGCCTGAACGTCAATGGCGCGGCGCACCAATGGCCGGACGATCTCGCGCGCCGGGTCGTGTCGCTGTCTCAGCTCACCCAGGAACCGCTGGATCTCAACCGGCTCGCGGCCGCGCTGATCGGCCGAGTATTGCTGGCGTACCAGACCTTCACCGACGGCGAGCATCTCAAGACCTTCGCCGATCTGTGGAATCACTACGATGTCCTCCGCGGCAAGCCCGTCACCTTGCTGGAAGTTGGGCGCAAACACCATGGTATCGCCAGCGGGGTCGACGACGAGGGCGCGCTGCTCTTGCGCGACTCCCGGGGGCACGTGAAACGGTTTCGCGCCGGCGAAGTGACGATGGAGAAGGGAAATGACAGTGAGGCCGCGTGAAGGGTGGCACCGTCGCGGTGCCGCGAGGTTTTCAAAACTCCCGGCCACGGGTTGCGTCCCTCGCTCCGAGCCCGCGCTTGCTCAAGTCGCGCGTCCCTAATTCGCTTACTTTCCTTTCCATGTCCGAGCCGCTACCGCCCGCCATTGAAGTCTCACATCTCGTGAAGACTTACGCGGGCGTTGCGGCCGTGAACGACATCAGCTTCACCGTCGGCCGCGGCGAAATCATCGGCTTTCTCGGCCCCAACGGCGCCGGCAAGTCGACGACGATGCGGGTTCTGACCGGATACTTGCCGGCTACCTCCGGCTCGGTACGGATTTGCGGCGTGCCGGTGGCGACGCAACCCGACGAGATCAAACGGCGGATTGGCTACATGCCGGAAAACAATCCGCTGCCGGAAGACATGCGCGTCTCGGAATATCTTTATTTCCGCGGCCGGTTGAAAGAAATCCGACGGCGCAACCTCGGACCGCGGATCGACGAAGTGCTCGAGGTCTGCGATTTGAAGCGCGTTCGGCACAAGATGATCGGCCAGCTCTCCAAGGGTTATCGCCAGCGCGTCGGGATCGCCGAAGCGATCCTCGCCGAGCCGCCGGTGATCATCATGGATGAGCCGACGATCGGGCTCGATCCGCACCAAATTCTGATCGTCCGCGACTTGATCGGCAGCCTGCGCGGACGGATGACGGTCATCATTTCGTCGCATATTCTCCCGGAAATCGAAGTCACCTGCGATCGGGTGCTGATCATCAATCAGGGGCGGGTCGTGGCGCAGGGCACGCCGGCGGACCTGCGCCGGGAGATTTTGGGTCGCACGGCGTACGAAGTGGAGGTGGCCGGCGATCTGGCGGTGCTGCCGATCACGCTGGCGGCCGTCGATCCCTCCTTGCGCCTCGAAGGCGAACCTGAAGCCGAGCCCGATGGCTTTCATCGCTTGAAGATGACGACCGAGCGGAACGACGATATCGGAGAGCCCTTGCTCCAGGCTTTGCTCGCGCAACGGCTGCGCGTGCGCGCGCTGAGTCGAGCTCATCCAACGCTCGAAGACGTCTTCTTGGCCGCGACTCGTCGCAGTTGGGACGTCGTAACCCCGGAACGGGCCGAAGGGCCAAAAAGCTGAGGGACTCCTTTCGCGATGAAGCATTTTTCCACGCTTCTCAGTCATGAAATTCGGATGCTGCTCGTCTCGCCTGCGACGTATTTCGCGGCGACGCTCTTCCTGGGGTTCATGGGTTTGATCTTTTCGAAGATTCTCGATCTCTACAGCGGCACGGCGCAGGAGGCGTCGCCGGCTTACGTCTTCTTCAATCTGTTTTGGCTGCCGGTTTGCGTCATGGTCCCGCTGCTCACCATGAAGTGCCTCGCCGAGGAGCGACGGCTTGGGACGATCGAAACCTTGCTGACGACTCCGGTGACCACGACCGAGGTCGTGCTCGGCAAATTTGGCGCCGCGTACTTCTTGTACCTTTCGCTCTGGGGCGCGACGGGCGGGTTCTTTTATATCCTGCGTAAATTCTCCGCTGACCCGCGGTTTCTCGACCCGGGACCGCTGATCGGCGGCTATATTTTCATCGCCGTCTCGGGCCTCTTCTTCGTCGCCATCGGTGTGTTCGCCAGCTCGCTCACGCGCAATCAGTCCGTCGCCGCCGTGCTCGGTTGCGTGATGCTGGGCTCGTTGATTCTCGGCGGGAATGCGCTGTCGGATTCGACCTGGCTGGATCAGGACATGTTTCGGCCGGTGAAGACCGCACTCGATTACGCGCACGTGTTTGCGCACCGCGACGACTTCACGCGGGGCATCATCGATACCCGGCAGCTGTTGTTTTATCTGAGCGGCACCGTGGTGGCTTTAATTTTCAGCATCCTCGGGGTCGAGGCGAAGCTGCTGCACTCCTGACGCATGCCGGCCTTCGATAGCTTCCGCGCCGTTCGCTGGCTTCGCACGTTCAACTTGATCGTGCAGGCACTGCTGTTCCTCACGCTCTTCGGGGGATTGAACTATGTCGCGCGCAATCATGCATGGCGGTTTGACCTCACGCAGCACCGCCGCTTTTCGCTTTCGCCCGAGACCCTCTCTTATCTCAAGAGTCTCACCCGCCGCGTGCATATCGTCGCCACGGTCTCCGACGAAGCGGACCTACCGATCGAAGTGCGCGGATTGATCGACGAGTACGTTCACTCGACCGAAACCAATCTCAACGGCGAGGTGACCAAGGAAATCGTCAACATTTACCAGAATCGCCGCCGCGCCGAGGAACTCGGGCTCGAACAGCCGAACATCCTTTATCTGACCTGCGGCGAGCATCATCGCAAGGTGCCGATCGACGATTTGTATCAGGTCGTAAACCGCAAAGGGGAGGTGACGCGCAGCGCCTTTCAAGGCGAGCAGGTCCTGACTGCGGCGGTGCTCGATGTCTCCAGTCCCGAGCGTCAGCACCTCTATTTTCTCGTCGGGCACGGCGAACTGCAGCCCGACGACCCGAATGCAGCACGCGGACTTTCGGCGCTGCGCAGCGAGCTTCGTTTCCGAAACTTCGACATCGATACCCTCGATCTTTCGATCAACCGCAAGATTCCCGGTGACGCCGCGCTCCTGATCGCGGTGGCGCCTCAAACCGGTTACAGCCGCGCCGAGCAGGAAATGCTGCGCCAGTACCTCAGCGTGAATGCGGGTCGTCTCGTGTTGCTCCTGGCGCCGGGCATTCCCGTGGTGCGGCTTGGCCTCGACGACCTGCTCCACGATTGGGGCGTGCTGGTGTACGATGACGTCATCTACGAGACGGACCAGCGTTATCGCACCGATGACGGCGATTTGATCGTCAAGGCCCTCGCGCCGAATCATCCCATCACCCAGCCCTTGGTCGACAACGGTCTGCCGTTGCGCTTCGGCTACACGCGCACGGTGTGCCCCGAGCCCGGGCGGATGCGCAGCAGCGGGCTGACGACGACGACCGTCGCGGCGACGTCGTCCACCGCGTGGGGCGATATCGGTTATCGCATCGGTTTGCCGCCAAAGTTTTCCAACGCGGGCAACACTCATCCCGTTCCCGGTCTAAAACCCGACGGCCAGCTCGGCGTCATTGTCGCCTCGGAACGCGTGGCGCCGCGCGGCAATCTGCCCTTCACGGTGCGCGCCGGACGCGTGGTTGTGTTCGGCTCGGGTGACTTCGTGGCCAACCAGCGTATTGGCAACGCCGGCAACGAGGCCGTCTTTCTCAGTGCCGTCAATTGGGCGGTCGAACGCGATCGCCAGCTCAACGTGCCGGCGCGTCCGATCGAGCGCTTTCAACTCGCTGTCAGCGCTGCGGACCTGAACCGATTGAACTATACGCTGTGGTTCGCTCTGCCGGGCGCCACCGCGCTGCTCGGTATCCTCGTGTATTGGACACGGAGGAAATGAGGAAAGCGGGAGACATGCAGGATCTGAACCGCTAAGCCGACCAACACGCATGCACACCGACGGCAAACCAGCTCCCCGCGGATCACGCGAATATACGCGGATCGTGCAAAGGCCGTTATCGGCGTTGAGCCGTGCCATCCGTGCCGGTTCGCCAGCATCGGCGAATTGCCGCGATATTCGTGTGAATTCGGGTCCATTCGTGGTTCCATCCTCCCGCCGTCAGTCCATCAGTCCCTCCGTCCTTTAGCTCCTTTTCCCGGTGCGCACCAAAGTCACGCTCGTCCTCATTTTCCTGAACGTCGCGCTGTTCTTTTTCATCTTCAAGTTCGAGCGTTCGTGGCGGACCGAAGCGGCATTGCAGGAAGCGCGCCGTCGCGTGCTCGGTTCGGAGACGGCCGACATCACCGGACTTACCGTGACCAGCAGCGCGCCCGGCGGCGTCTCGTTCGCGGTCGTGAAGAATCGCGACATGTGGATGCTGACGAAGCCGATCGATTGGCCCGCCAACCAGCACGCCGTGGCCAGCATCTTGCACGAACTGCAGTTTCTCGAAAACGAAACCAGCTTCGCCGTGAACGCCGTCGCCAACAACGGCATGTCATTGGCCGACTATGGGCTCGATACGCCCAAGGTGACCGTCACGTTTACGTCCGCTGCCGGCGGCGCCCCCGGGACAACCGGACAAGCTGCGGCGAACCCGACAACCGTGTTGCGCATTGGCAACGCCACGAACATCGGGCGGCTTTATGTGCTCTCGCCCGATGGCACCCGCATCCACGTCGTCAATCGCTCGCTCCTCGATGCGCTTTCTCTGCCGCTCGATCAACTGCGGGCCGATGCACTGCTGACGATCCCTGTCTTCGAAGCCCGCGCGCTGAGCGTGCAGACCGGCGGGGCGCGCGTGCGCATCCGACGCGATGCGGGCAAATGGCTGTTTGATACGATCGTCAATGCGCGCGCGAGCAAGACGGAGATGGACCTCACCATCAATGCCCTCAATGCCCTGCACGCGAA
>CBINOT010000039.1:0-33564 GCA_966252355.1 uncultured Opitutus sp.
GCAGGTAGTGCTCCCCGGTCGCCAACGCCCGTGCCAACGGCTCGGCCAGCGCCGGACTTCATGCGTGCCGTCGCGCGCGACGACGAAGACCGGGTCGGGCGTCGAGGTCAGCGTCGCTTCCATCGTACGCTGCGCGCGCAACACGCGGGCGAGCGTCGCATCGCGATAGGCCCGAAGCCGCGCCGACATGGTGTTGAAGGCGCGCGCGAGCTGGCCGAGTTCGTCGCGGGAAAACTCCGGCACTTCGCGTTCGAGATCACCTTCACCCAGGGCGACGACGGAGGCCGTAAACGCCTTGATCGGCTTGAGGAGCGACGCCGCCAGTCGCCACGCGAGGAACAGCGAGAGCAACACCGCGCCCGCCATCGTCGTGATCATGAGCCGCTCCGTCGCGGTCGCCAAATGTTCGACGCGCGCGTCGGCTTGCTGCGCCGCGGCGAAATCGCGTCGCGTCAGATTTTCGATCGCATCCAACACGCTGCCGAGCGCGGCCGAGCGCGTTTGCATGGCGACCAGCATGGACGGTCCGCCCTGCCCGCGCAGCGTGCGCTCGCCCAGCTGCGCATAACGCGTGAAGGCATTGTCGAGCGCTTCCACAAAGCCCGCGCGCGGCGTCCCCGCCGACAACGCCGATTGCGCCATGAGTTCGCGGAGAAAGGCGGAGCGCGCTTCTTCGAATGCCCGCCGGTCCGCGGCGGTCGGCTCGACGCTCGGGATCGCGACGAGCATCTGCCGCGCCGATTCGCGCATGTGCTGGCAGGCGACGATTGCCCGATAATTCGTCACCAAATCGCGCGACAGCGAGCCCGCGAGATCGCGGCACACGTAGATCGCGTACCCGCCCATCGCGATGACAAGCAAGAGCAGCGGCAGCAACCCGAGGTAGAGGCGCGTGCGCAGCATCCCGGAGGGTTGATCAGAGAAGTCCGAGCTTTTGCCGCTTGCGGTAGAGCGTCGCCGGGTCGATGCCGAGCGTGCGGGCCGCTTCCTCCAAGTTGCGGGAGATGGCGAGAACGCGGCGAATGTGTTCGGCTTCGAGGGCATCGATGGTCACCCGAGCACCGACCGCGATACCCGGCTCCGGTTTCGACCCGAACTCTTCGGGCAAATCGCACAGGTCGATTTGTTCCCCGGCGCAAAGGATCACCGCCCGCTCCACGACGTTCCGGAGCTCGCGCAAGTTGCCCGGCCAGGGATAACCCGCAAAGGCGCTGAGCACCGGGGCCGTGAATCCGGTGACTTTCTTGCCCAGACGCGCGGCGAAAAACTTCCGATAGCTTTCGGCAAAGCGCGCCAGGTCGGCCGGTCGATCGCGCAGCCCCGGCAACATGACGCTGATCACATTCAGCCGATAAAACAGGTCTTCGCGAAACCGGCCCGTTTTCACGTCCTCCGCCAGATTGCGATTGGTCGCCGCAACGACGCGGACATTGGCGCGCCGCGCCTTCGGCTCCCCGACGCGTTCGTATTCTCGCTCCTGCAACAGCCGGAGGAGCTTCGGCTGAATTTCCAGCGGCATCTCGCCGATCTCGTCGAGGAAGAGCGTGCCGCCGTCGGCCGCCGCGACTTTGCCCATCGTGTCGGCGACCGCGCCGGTGAACGAGCCTTTGACGTGACCGAACAGGTCGCTCTCGAGCAGCTCGCGCGAAAGGCTCGGGCAGCTCACGGTGACGAAAGCCGCGTCGCGTTGCCCGCTGCGCTTGTGAATTTCACGCGCGAGCACGCTTTTGCCGGTGCCGCTGGGCCCGAGGATCAAAATATTCGCCGGCGTTTCCGCGGCCTTGAAGGCGATGTCCAGCGCATGCTGGGTGGGTAGCTCCGCCGACGCCAAATCGATCGGCGGCGACTCGGCCGCGAGCTCGTTCTCCAAGGTGCGCACGCGCGATTCGAGCGCGCGCGTTTTTTCGATCTTCGCCAGAATCGAGCGAATCTGGTCGGGCGTAAACGGCTTCGGCACGAAGTCGAAGGCGCCACGCCGCATCGCTTCCACCGCGGTCGCGATATTCGCGTACGCGGTGAACATGACGATGGCCAAACTCGGCTGCGTCTTGAGCATCCTTGCGAGGACGTCGAGGCCGTCGTCCACCCCGAGTTTCAAGTCGAGGAACGCGGCGTCGAATTGCTCGTCGTCGAGCGTCTTCAGGGCACGCGAAGCGTTCGGCGCTTCGGCGGCCTCGTGGCCGGCGGTTTCCACCGCGATCCGCGTGGTACGGCGGATACCGGGCTCATCGTCGACAATCAGAATTCGCATGGGTAGGGAAAGTAAGGAGCGAGTCGCGACACGCAGATCGATCCCACCAAAAGCCAAGGCGGGGCCGCTTGCGCGACCCCGCCAGGTCCAGCTTCAACTTAACAACTCCGCGGGCTAAGCCCGCGCGAATTGTTGGCGAAATTGACCCGGCATGGGGAAACCGGTTCCGCAGGTTCTGCGAAAAATTTTGCGGTGCGAAGCGAGGAGCTGCGCGCCGCTTACAAAAGAGCGCTGCTTTGACCCGCGCCGCGGCCAAAAGCAACGCGGTGTCGGCCCGCTTCGGCTTTCACCGTGGGAGAGCTCACGCTCAACAAAAGCGGCGCGTCCTTCTCCTCAGGCCACAAAGCCCCCCCCAAAACTCCGCGCCAGGAGGATAATTGCTCCCTCGAATCTTGCGGGAAACGCACCGGCGGAAACGTGGTCGATGTGCCGGCCTCGTCCCCACGCACTCCCCTTACCACCTCTTTCCATCGCGCGCCCGACGTTCCCTGCCCCTACTCTTTGATTTCGGGCCGCGCGAGATAACCACAGCCCTCCGGTTTTCTTGTGTCGAACTTACTCAATAAATCCTGTAACCCTCGGTCCGTCTTCATGAATCAGCCCGTTGCAACGGTTCCCCCACCTGTTCCGGCCATGCCGCCGGTCCCTGGCAAACTCTCCGATCTCGAGATCAAGGACGCCCAACTGATCTTCGAGTCCGTCTGGCGCGATTTGGAGGAAGACTATGGACGCGAGAACCTGCGCTTTCCCAAGGAGATCATCCTCCTGGGCGGCGCGCCTGGCGCCGGTAAGGGCACGAACACCGCCTTCATCGCGCGAGCCCGCGGCTTGACCTGCCCGCCGGTCGTCGTCAGCGCCTTGCTCGATTCGCCCGAAGCGAAGGCGTTGAAGAACGCCGGCAACATGGTGGGCGACCGCGAAGTGGTGCGGCTGGTTTTCCGCCACCTGCTCCGCCCGGAATACCACGACGGTGCGATTTTGGACGGCTTTCCGCGCACGAATGCGCAGGTCGAATGCTTGAAGCTGCTCGTGGACAAGATGCACGCGCTGCGGCGGGAATTCTATACCACGCCGCTAAGCATCTATTTTCGGCAGCCGACGATTCACATCATGGTGCTCTTCGTCGACGAGAAGACTTCCGTCGAGCGCCAGCTCAAGCGCGGCCGCGAAGTCAAAGCGCACAACGAGGAAGTCCGCCGCACCGGGATCGGCGAACTGTTGGAAGAGCGCGCCACCGACTACGACGAGCGTCTCGCCCAGCGCCGCTACCGTGTGTTCAAGGAGCAAACCTGGGACGCACTGCAGTCGCTGAAGGAGATCTTCCACTACCACTTCATCAACGCCCAGGGAGCGATCGATGAGGTTGAACAGAACATCGTTCGCGAACTCGAATACCAGAGCACCCTCGAGCTCGACCCGCGCACCGTCGACCGTCTCCGCCACATTCCCGTCGCGAGCGAGCTGGCGATCCATGCCCGCCAAGAGCTGGTCAAGCGCCTCGACAGCTATGAATTCGGCCAGCCGGAACTGCTCGCGCAAGTAGCTGCCTTCATCTCGCGGAAGATTCTGCCCATCGTGCAGCGGCACGCCATTTCGGGGGCCGCGCTCGTCAACACGGAAGACCCGATCCTCACCGATCCGACCGCACTGGCCATGTTGATCGATATCTTCTCGGAGCGCGGCTTTCACGCCGTGGTCGATATCCACCGCATCGAGGTGCCGGAAAAGGTGGACCTGCAAACCGGTGCCATCACTTGCCGCCTGAAGAAGGTGTTCCGGATCCAGATCCGCTTCCCCGGGTCCGAAATTCGCCGAGGGTAATCCGAGACCGACGCGATGTAGCGCCGGTCTTCGATCTGCGTCCGGCTGCCCCACTCCACCGGCACCTACGCGCCGCGGTCCACCGCGGCTGCGCTATTTCCCGGCGCCCGGCTTCGATTTCGGCGGCAACTGCGCGATTTTGTCCAGATACGGCGCAACCATCGGATACCGTTCGGCCAACGCCTCGAGATTGGGGACGTTCGACGTGCCCACCGAGCGCATCTGCGATGAGCGACGATCATCGTGCACCGCGTACGTCGCGCCATTGGTCGCCGCGTCGCGCGTCAACGTCACCGTGCGCTCCTCCGCTCCAAACCCGTTGAAAGATCGCGAGAGCTGATCCGCCTGCAACGCCACGAACGCGGCGTTGCGTTCCGGGCCGAGCGTCTGCGCGAAGACATCCATGAGCCGGTCGTAAACATCGGCGCCGCCATCGAACGGTTTCATCACAAATACGAGCGAACCGGCGTCCTCTTTCACGGCCACGCTGCTGTTGGCCATTTGATCGACGTCGTGCCGCGCGTGCTCGAGCGCATTTTGCAACGTCTGGCGTTCGGGCTCGGTAAGCGCGAAAAGCTTCACGAATGCCTCGGATAATTTCGAGTCGCGCTCGTTCGTCGTAATGGGCACCCGCACCGTGGCCAGTTTGTCCCGTTGCGCCGCGGCGAGATAATTGAGCTGCTGGAGCGTCCCGGTGGATCCGCTCGCGGCGGTTTCACGACTCGAAGAGCCGGAGGCCGTCATCGTTGGCGTTGGCCGCACCGTGCCCGATCGTTCGCCACCAGGTGACGAGGAGGACGCAACGCCCGCCCTCGGCGACGGCCGTTCAGCGCTATCCACCGCGGCGAAATTGGCCGTCGTGACATCGGCACTGCGGCCCACCCAATAGCCCATCGCACCGCCTACCGCCATCAGCCCGAGCGCGACGCCAATTTGTCCGAGGGGTTTCATCGCTGCATCGGTACAACGCCGTGATGGTCACGACAAGTCCGCGCACAGGGGAGTAACGGCCATCCGCGCGGCGACCTAGGCCGCCGAGGTCGCGGCAGAGCGCGGCCGGATCAGCAGCATCAAGCCGACTGACAGCAGCGCGACGCCGGCGAAAACGCCGAAGATCACATTCAATGGCATGTGGCGATCGCGAAGCGCACCGAAGGCCCAGTCGCCAAAGCCGCCGCAACTGATGCTCACGAGATTCATCAAACCATAACCCGTGGCGCGCCATTCCGGCCGCGTCACTTGGCAGAGAATTGGCATGTTGTTGCAGTCGAAAAATCCCCAACCGAGACCGAAGACGATCAAGCCGGCGACGGCCATGCCGAGCGAGGCCGCATTGCCGACGCTGAACAGCGCCGGAAGAAACATCGTCATGCCGATTGCGCTGGTGAAAATTCGTCCCCGGATCGTCGTGCGCATCCACCGATCGGCGAGCATGCCGCCGATCAGCGCGCCCGTCAGCGACGCCAATTGCACATAGAGGATGGCACTGACGCCCGCCTTGCCTTGGCCCAGGTGGAACTTCTCGCGCAGAATATCCGGCATCCAGTCGCGCACGACCCAGCCCGCGATGGCCGGCAGCGTAAAGCAGAGAACCAGCAGGATGAAATTCCGATTAATGATGAGATCGGTCCAGATGCTGCCGCGCGGGCTCGCCTCCCCCCCCTGCACCGCCGGGGCCACCGTGGGCGGATTGCGCAGCGCGGCCAGCAGCGGGAACGCGTAAATCACGCCGACGATCCCCATCGTCGTGAACGCCCAGCGCCAGCCATGCTCGGGCGAATCGGCGATGTAACCGGCGAAACCGCCCAGAATTTGGCCGATGTAGATGCCAGTTTGATGCACGCCGATGGCGCGCGACCTGGTCAGGCCAGGATGAAAATCCGCAATGAGGGCAAGCGCCGCGGGTATATAAAACGCCTCGCTAATCCCCATGAGCGCCCGAGCCGTCATCAGCTCATGAAACGTCGTCACATGCCCCGTCCACCACGTCACCGCCGACCAAATGAACAAACTCGCCACGATCACATGCCGGCGGCTGAAGCGATCGGCCATAAATCCGCCGAACGGGCTGAGTAGAGCGTAAGTCCACTTGAAGCATCCGAGGACTAAGCCCCAGTCAGCGCGGTTCGCGATCGTAGGAATATCGCCGACCATCGACGCCTTCATCGTCGCGAGCATCTGCCGATCGAGATAGTTCAGCACCGCGACCGGCACCAACAAGGCGACGACAAACCAAGCGTAGGCGAACAGACTCGAACGGGGCGTTTCGGACATCGCAGAAGTTTAAATTGCGGATCGGGGAGTGCGGAATGCCGAAGGCGTCAAATTAGCCAGTCACGAAGGAGCAAGGAATGGATCGCAGCGCGGAGCAGCCTAACTGGTTTATTCGATCGCGCACCATCCGGTTTTCAATTTCGCACGCCCAAATCCGCATTCCGCAGTTCGAAACCCGCAATCCAAAATCCCAAATCCAAAATCCCTCTCACGCTGCCACCGCCGGCGTAAGCCCGCGCTGGCGAAAGAGGGCCCGCAACTCGGCAATGATTTTCGCGCGCAGCTCATTCGATTGCGCCGACACAATCGACTTCGGCACACCTGGACGAAAGCCGCGCGCTTCGACGCCGGCGCCCACGTTGATAGGGAACGTCAGTTGGTCGATAATTCGGCCGACCTCGACCATCGCCGCTGCCGGCACGCTCACATCGCCGCCCAAGTGCTGCCGGCATGCACGGTCAATGGCCACCATCCATTCGGGCACGATGTTGACCAGCCCGCCGATGCAGCCCGCCGCCCCAAGCGCGAACACTTCCGGCAGCCGCGTATCCGCGCCCGACATGACGACGAACTTCTTCTCGCGGCCGAGCGCGATCAACTCCCGGTGGTACGCGAATTCCCCGCCGCTCTGCTTGATCGCCACCATCCGGGCGCGATCGGCAAACGCGCCCACCGTCGCCAAATCGATCCGTTTTCCAGTCAGCTCGGGGAAGTTGTACAACATGACCGGCACGTCGACGCGCTCGGTCACGTGCAGGAAATAAGCCAGCATATCTGCCTGCGAAATCGGGTAAAAACTGGGCGGCATCAACGCGACCGCTGGCAGCCCCAGCGACTTCGCCGCCCGCCCGATTTCGATCGCCGCCCCAGGCCGAATATCCGTGATGTTCGCGATGACCGGCAACGGGGCGGCCAACTCAGCCAACGCCTCGAGGACGACGATGCGTTCGGCCGTGCCGAGCAGCGGGAACTCGCCCGTGCTGCCCAGCGCCAATACGCCGCTGATGCCCGCGCCTCGCTCGAAGGCCACGTGCTGGGCCAACGCCTCGCGATCGAGCCGGCCGTCGGCATCGGTCGGCAGCCATTGCGCACTAAAAACTCCGGAAGGACTGAAATTCATCGCTCGTGAAAGGTGGAAACCGCCTTTTGCTAAATGGATTTAGCAGCGCGTCAATTTGATTCCCGCCGTGCTGTCGCGGAGCGTATTCAATACAATGGCGGATTGATGTCGGGCAGGGGCTCCGAACCCGCCGTCGGGAGGGTGCAACGTAAATCAAGACCACCGTATTCGCACGCGTCCATCCCACGCGCCCATCATGTTTTTCCCCGCGTGTGCCGCGTGACGGCGGGGTTCGGAGACCCCGCCCGACAGGTCAATGCGAGGACTTATCGCCCTTGCGGCCGCCGCCGATGCGCTGGGTCGAGCCGCGGAGATAAACGGGCGGTACGACCAGCACTTCGGACGACGCGATTTTTTCGCCGCGGAGCAGCCGAAAAAGCAAGGGCACCGCTTCGCCGACCATCGCCTCGTTGGCGCCCGCGACCGTGGACAACGGCGGCGTGAAGAACTCCGCGAGTTCGTAGTCCCCTACTCCCACCACGGCGACGTCGTGCGGGATTTTGCGACCGGACTGCTGAATCGCGTGATACGCCCCGACCGCCAAGCTATCGGTAACGGTAAACAGCCCATCGCATTTTCCGCCGCCGGCGAAAAACGCCCGCAACGCGCCCGCGCCCGCTGCCGGTTGGAGGCCTTCGCTCGCGATGTCGATCGGCGCCGCGCCCAATTTTCCTTCGACAGTCCGCCGAAACGCCGCCACGCGTTCGGCCGTCGCCTGCGTCAACGATCGCCCATGCAGGATCGCCGGCCGCCGGCAACCCGCCTCCAGCAACGCCGCCGCCGAACGCTCGCCCACGAAGCCCGGCGTTTCCAAGACGCAGCAATAGTTCGGGATCCGACGGCCGAGCACCACCGCCGGATAAGGCAAAAATGTCTTCGCCAAAAACTCGTCATCGGCGGGCAGCGTATTCGTGAGCATCACGCCGTGGTAACGGTGCGCGTCCAGCAGACCGGGCTTCTCGCGCAAACGACCGGCATGAAACATCTCGATCGCGACGGCGTAGCGCGTGTGCTTGTTCGCCTGCGCGTCGACCGCCTGTTGCAACGCGTGCAAGGCTTGGCCCACGAGCGGGAGGGGCGCCTCGAACGAGGTGAGGATCGCAAGATCGATCTGGCGCGTCGAAGCCGGCTGCACCCGCAAGCGACGGCCCGCCATGTTCGGCACGTACCCGAGTTCGCGCACCGCCTGCCGGATGCGCTCCACCGTTTCCGGCGCCAGGCGGCGCTCCTCGTGCCGATTCGCGAGCACGGTCGACACCGCCGCCGCCGAAACGCCGAGGTGATCGGCAATCGTGTGAACAGTAACGGGACGCTTGCTCGCACGTGGCATGCGACCATTGCGCCCCATCCCGCGCCGTGAGCAAGGCAGCAGTGGACCAGCTTCGCGCGCCAATTACGTCAATCAATGCACACCGACTGAGCTCGGTCCGCGAATGACGCGGGGACACGCCAATCAACCCCGCGCCGACCCCGAAAGCCTTTGTTCCCCTCGTTGCCTTCGGTTCAAACTCGATCGCCGACCGACCGGCTCCGGCCCGCGTCCGCTTGATAACTAATCTGACTGGCTCGAAGGTTCCTTCATGGGTCTCGTCTCCGTTAATCCTGCCACCGGCAAACGCGTCGCGATTTATCGGCGTCACCCGCGCGCGGAGGTCGAACGCATCCTCGCCCGAGCCGACCGGACGCAGCGCGCGTGGCGACGCGAAAGCGCAAAAGCACGAGCCACGCTGATCGCCGCCCTGGCGCGCGAACTCCGTGCGCGCCGCGACGCTCTGGCCGCGCTGGCGACCGACGAAATGGGCAAGCCGATCACGCAAGCGCGCGCCGAAATCGAGAAATGCGCCGTACTTTGCGACTACTATGCCGCGCATTCGCCCCGCCTTTTGGCCGATCAGCAGCCGCTCGGTGCATCCGCGAATAGGCGGGTCGCATTCGAGCCGCTGGGCGTGGTGCTCGCGATCATGCCCTGGAATTTTCCGTATTGGCAGGTGTTTCGCGCCGCGATCCCCGCGATCGTCGGCGGCAACGCCGTGCTCCTCAAGCATGCTCCGACCACGTCCGGCTGCGCGGTCGCCATCGAACGCCTGTTCGCCCGCGCGGGCGCGCCGCGCGGTGTGCTGCAAACGCTGCTGGTCGACACCGAAGCGGTGCCTGCGCTCATCCGAGACCCGCGAGTTTGCGGCGTCACCCTCACCGGTAGCACGCGCGCCGGGCAAGCCGTTGCCGCTGCCGCCGGCGCGGCGCTCAAGCCATCGGTCCTCGAGCTGGGCGGCAGCGACCCACTGCTGGTGCTCGAGGACGCCGATCTCGAACACGCCGCCGAAATCGCGACGCAAGCGCGGCTCATGAACTCCGGACAAAGTTGCATCTGCGCGAAGCGGCTGATCGTCGTGCGCGCCGTGCAAGCGGAGTTCGAAGCCAGGGTCACGGCCAAGATCGCGGCGCGTCGCGTCGGCGATCCCACAGACCCAGCGACCGACATCGGCCCGCTCGCGCGCACCGATCTGCGCGACAATCTGCACGCGCAGGCGAAACGCAGCCGGACGCAGGGCGCGCGCGTTTTGCTGGAGGGCGGACCGCGCCCCAGCGCCGGATTCTTCTACGACCCGACCGTGCTGACGAACGTCGCGCCCGGAATGGCCGCGTTCGACGAGGAGACGTTCGGACCGCTCGCCGCGATTGTACCCGCGCGTGACGAAGCGCATGCGATCGCGCTCGCGAACCGATCGAGCTACGGGCTCGGTGCGGCCATCTTCACGCAAAGCAAGGCGCGCGCGAAACGCATCGTGCCTCAGCTCGCCGTCGGTTGTGTGTTCGTAAACGACTTCGTGCGCTCCTCGCCGGAGCTGCCGTTCGGCGGCATCAAGCAAAGCGGTTACGGACGCGAGCTCGGCGCGTGGGGACTGCAGTCGTTTCTGAACGTGAAGACGATCGTGGAATGAGTAGCGCCTATGCGCACGACCTGCCGGTGCTCGAGGTAGGGCGCGCCCACGTCGCCGCACAAAATCATCGTTTCGCTGGCGACCGGCCCTAGGCTGCACAAGATCAAACACATGGCCAAGTCACGTACCGCCTCCTCCAAGCGTTCGCCGCGTCCGGCGCCCCGCATTGGCGTCGCGTACTTCAATCGCGAGCTCTCGTGGCTGGCCTTCAATCGCCGTGTCCTCGAGCAGGCGCAAAGCGACCGTCATCCCTTGCTGGAACGCGTCCGTTTCCTGGCGATCGTGGCGAACAATCTCGATGAGTTTTTCGAGATCCGCGTCGCGGGCCTGATTCAGCAAATGGAATCCGGCGTGGCGGAACCCGGTCCCGACGGCCTCGAGCCGCGCGAACAGCTTCGGCGCATCCGGGTCGTGGTCGATGCGCTGATCGAGGATCAATTCCGCTGCTGGAAGAACCAATTGCTTCCGGCGCTCGAGGCGCAGGGGATCCGGTTCAAGACGGCGAACGACCTCACGAAGCGAGAACTCGAGTGGGCCCGCGCGTATTTCCGCGAGCAAATCTATCCGGTGCTCACCCCGCTCGCGCTGGACCAAGCCCATCCGTTTCCCCAGATCGGCAACAAGACGCTCAATATCGTCGTCTCGCTCGAAAACCCGACCTCGCCGATGCGCGACGTCTCCGTGGCCATCCTGCCGGTCCCGCGCATTTTGCCGCGGTTGGTGACCATTGCGCCCACCACGCGCGGCCCCCTGCGGGTCATTTTCATCAGCGAAATCATCAAGCTGTACGCGGGCGAGTTGTTCCCGGGCTATCGACTGACCGGCGCCTACGCGTTCCGCGTGACTCGGAATAGCGACCTGTACATCGACGAGGAAGAAGCGGCGAATTTGCTGAAGAAAATCGAAGAGGAGCTGCGTAATCTGCGCCGCGGCGCGGCGGTGCGGCTCGAGGTGGAAGAGCCGATGACCGATTTTCTCTTCGCTACCTTGTGCAGTCATCTCGAGCTTGCGCGCGAGTATGTGTTTCGGATCAAAGGCCCCATCAACCCGGTGCGGTTGCAGGCGCTCGCGGAAATCGATCGCGCCGACCTCAAATATCCGCCCTTCACTCCCGTCAACGTTTCGCCGCTGCGCGATCCCGCGCAGATTTTCGACACGATGCGCGCGCAAGACGTGCTGCTGCATCATCCGTACGATTCCTTCGCGCCGGTCGTTGATTTGGTCGAGCAAGCCGCACGCGACCCCAAGGTCGTCGCCATCAAGCAAACCTTTTATCGGACGAGCGGCGATTCTCCGCTCGTGCGCGCGCTGATCGAGGCGTCCCAGAACGGCAAGCAAGTCACCGCCCTTGTCGAGTTGAAAGCTCGATTCGACGAGGCGAACAACATCCAGTGGGCGAAGCAGCTCGAAGAGGCGGGCGTGCATGTCGTGTACGGGCTCGTCGGCCACAAAACCCATTGCAAGATGTGCCTCGTCGTCCGCCGTGAAGGCCGCCGCATGATGCATTATGCGCATCTCGGCACGGGCAACTACAACCCGCGCACCGCCCGCTACTACACGGACCTCAGCTTCTTCACGGCGCGTCCGCCGATCACCCGCGATGTCGCCCAGCTCTTCAATACGCTCACCGGCTTCGGTCGCTCGCCGCGCTTCCGGGAGCTGTTTGTCGCGCCATTCGATTTGCACCGCCGCGTGATCCTGATGATCGGACGCGAAGCCCGGCATGCGGAGTCGGGACGGCGCGGCCGCATCATCGCCAAGATGAATTCGCTGGTGGACAAGGAAACGATCGACGCTTTGTACGCCGCGTCACAGGCGGGCGTCCAAATCGACCTGATCGTGCGCGGCACCTGCTGCCTGGTGCCCGGCGTCGCCGGCCTCAGCGAAAATATCCGCGTGCGCAGCCTCGTGGGCCGGTTTCTCGAGCATGCGCGCGTCTTTTATTTCGAAAACGACGGCCACGCTCCCGTGATTCTGGCCGGCAGCTCGGACTGGATGCCGCGCAATTTCTTTCGCCGCGTCGAAGTGCTTTTCCCCATCGAAGACCACCGCCTGCGGCGCTGGATTATCGAAGAGATGCTGATGTCGGAACTCCGAGACGTCGCCAACACGCGCGTGCTCCAGCCCAACGGCTCCTATATGCCGCCCTCCCGCTCCCCAGCCGGAAAACCCTTCTCGGCCCACGCGCATTTTATGGCGGCCGCCGTGCAACGTGCGAAGCCGTAGCCGCAGAGGCTCACTGAAGCAGTCCGATTGTAGCCGGGGTCCGTGACCTCCGGGCTCATTCGTTTGTAGCGTCAGTGGCTGACGCCTTTGCCCCCACGACGAAAAAACCGCCGGCCTCTGGGAGGACCGGCTACAACGGGGGTCGAAAGCCACTGTCCGGGTGGGTACTCACCCCGGGAACGCCTTTTCCTCCCCTTGTACTAACTGCCGCGTTGATCTCTGGTTCGGTTGCCTCGGCCTTCGGTGCCCTCGCTCACGCGCAGCGCCGACTCGGTCGAGGTGACCGGTTCAGCGGCGGTAAGTTTTTTGGCATGGTAACCTCGGTCAGCCCCGGCATGGCCCCACGCGACATCGGGCCCGTGTCCGGGGCTGATTCGTTTTTCCACAGAGGGAAACGGCCCGCTCGGAGATCGGGCCCTACCGGCTGCCGCCACCGAGCCGTTTATCGTCTTGCCGTCGTTCCGTCGCCCGCCCGACGAACTACGAATGACAGGCGGCGAGCGCGTCGGTGACCAAGGTCGCTAGTTCGCGCGCGGGCGGGAATTTCACGCGATAATCGTAGGCGCCCAGACTCATCGCCTTTTCGCGATCCTGCGGCAGATCCGAGCTGGAGAGCACGATGATCTTCAAGTCCGCAAACTCCGTGTGGCTGCGAATCCAAGCGAGGAATTCCGGCCCGTTCATCCGCGGCATCTTCATATCGAGGAAAATCAAGCAAGGACGTTGACCGCCAAACGCGGCGCTCTCCAGAAACGTCACCGCCTCCTCGCCGTCGCCGCAACCGATCACCGGATTCGGGATGCCGGCCTCCTTCAAGGTGCGGCGCAGCAGATACGTGTCGACCGGTTCGTCGTCGACCACGAGAATGGGGGGATGGGTGGGCATGAAAATGAAACGTTAGGTTAAACGAGGAAATAGAGCTGCCGCCACAGCGGACGCGCGAAGGCCGGGGCGACGCGGACACACGCTTGTCTTCATCTTACGTCGCACCCTTGTCTCCGCGCGGGGCGACATCGACATGGACAATCTTTCGCTTGCGGCCGCTTTCGAGCAGTTCCTTCACGATCGTGCCCACACGCAGCCACTCGTCGTAAAGCATGAAACGATCCGCGCCGGCGGCCAAGGCCGGCGCCGTCCGCTCGATGCCGGACACCATGACAATCGGCACGGCGTCGTTGGCTTCGCGTAATTTTTCCACCAGCTCGGTGCCGAAGTATTCACGCGTCCGATGCGTGACGATCGCGGACAATTCGCGGCTACGAGCAAGTTCGATCGCCGCGTCCCCTTCTTCCTCCTCGATGATTCGGGCCTTCGGAAACTTACGCAGCAGACATTTAACCAGCAGGAATCGACTATCCTTGTTGTGATCGATGACCAGGAATTTCAGGGGCGCTTCAGCAGAACTCATACGGGCAAATACGCGCTCCAGAGGATGGCTCCGGAGCTCCTGATGCAAGCGGGGGTTCGATCGCGCCGCCCGAAATTCCGACCGGAAAAATCCCGATGTCCGCGAGGGCCGGGCACACGTCCGCCCAGCGCAAAAAAACAGGCGCCTCCCGGTACCCGCGGGAAGCGCCTGTGTCGCTACCACTAACCAAAATCAGAAGGAGAAGGTGTTCGTCAGAAACCACTCTTGCTGCGGCTTCGTGCGCATCTGCGCCCACGTGGTGCCGTCGGGCTGCAGGGTGACCGGGATCAGACCCTTCTTCGCGAAGGCGTTCCGGACGTTGAGCTGGACTTTCCAGTTCACCTGCTTGGTCAGCTTGTGGTCGTAGCTCACCCACAGATCGATGGCATCCTGCGAAGGGCCGTAGTACGGCTGATTGAGGTCGTAGCGGAAACCAGCGGTCGTGATCTGCAGCGGGTAGCCGATCGCCGCCTTGTCCTCCCAGCGGTAGTTGCCGCCAACCCCCAGACCCTTCACGCGGCCTTCGCGGAACGTGTAGTTTGACGTGATATTATAGCGCCATTTGCGCAGTTCCGGAACGGCGGTGCCTTCCTGCAGCGTCTTGAGGATCCAGCGAGCGTAGAAGCCTGAATTCCAGATGCCCTGAAAGGTGGTGGCCGTCGCGCCACCGCTGAACTGGCGAAGCTGCCCCGCCGGCGTGTCGTTCATGTAGTGGCTGATGAGGTTGACGTAATCGATCAACGTCGTGCCGCCGATATTCGTTTGGAACGATTCCGATTTCGAGGCGCTGGCGGAAATGCGCCAGCTCCGCGTCGGGTTGGCGGTGAGTTCGAACTCGTTGCCTTTGGCAGTGACGTCTTCGGTGATCGCAAAGCTGGCCGGCGCGCGACTACTCCAGTTGGCCATCTTGTTCTGCTCCTCGACGGTCGCGGCGCCATTGTTCGGGTCGAAACCCCACGCCGAGTACAAGCGCGGGCTGACCTTCGCCTGCAGTTCGTCCCACGCGGCAATCGCGGCTGCCTCCAGCGCGTCGGCCTGGGCCTGCGTCTCGCCTGGGCGCGGGCTGAAGTTGTTCCGGCTGCCGGGGCTGTTCCGCGTGTCCCAAGTGTATCCGGAGAGGTCGTACTTGAACACGTTGCGCCACTCGAGACCGGTTTCCATGATCGCGCCGAGGCTCGACGTGCCGAAGTCCGAGCTGGTGGAGTTCTTCACCGAAGCTTCGTAACGCGTGACGCGGAGACTGTACTTTCCGTCCTTGGTCGCGACGCGGACGCCCCAGTCCTCGGTCTTGCCGGATGGGTTCGGCAGGATGTCGCCGTAAAGGTCGACGCGACGATTGGTGACCTCGAAGTTCGACGACTGGTTATACGCCAGGCTGACGTCGATCGGCAGCGGATCCTTCGGAAGCAGCCGGTTGAGATGCAGGACTACGCCGCCGCTGACCGAGTGGTCCTTGAGCGTGTCGAAATCGGACGGATAGCGGTACGCCTTCACGGTTGACGGGTAAGTCGACGGCGGATCGTTCGGCGACAGCCAGAGGTGGTTGTGATCCGACGTGCCGCTGCGGGTTGCACCGACGGCCTTCGATTTCACGACGTCATAGCGCCAGCCCAACGTGCCGACGATGGCTTCGTTCCACCAGAAGCTCTGCCAGCTTCCGGCGAGCGACTCCGTATTGCGGAGCTGCTTCGAGGCGGACGACGAAAGGTAATCGATCGCGCCTTCCGACGCCTGCACCATGTCGAGGGTGAAGTCGTTATTCCAGCCGACGTAGTTGGCGGGGTTGTCTGCCTGCACGAAGGTGCCGGTCTTGGGGTACTGCGACCACACCGCATCGGCGGCGCGGTTCCACGGCGCATTGAACGCGACGGAAGTCGGCGCGTTCCACGACGTCCAGTAATGGTTGAGATGCGTGTCCGGCATCGTGATGTTCGCCTCGATGCCCGGCAGTTGGAGGCCCTGGGGGCTGTTGAAGTTGAGGAGCGAGGGCCCGAGATAAACCACGGCGATCGGGCGACGGTCGTCGAAGCTCGCGGTGATGTTGGACGGCGAGGTGTAACGGCGGTCGTACCACGATTGCGCGGCTGCGTTCAGCAGGTACCCGCGGTTCTCGATTTCGTATTTCTCCCGTGCGTACACGCCATTGAACCGGTGGCGGCCAAGCAGCTTGGTCAAGAATCCCGGGTGCAGGAGGTCCGTCGCGCGCAGTTCGGCAAAGACCGACGCGCGACCGACGTCGCGCACGGTCTTGGTCCAGCCCCCGCTGCCGGCGCCGCTGACGAATGCGCGCCCCGCGTTCGGGTTGGCCACGAGGTCCTGGAACTTGGCGTTGAGGTCGACATTGAGGCTGGGGCTGCCGAGGAACGATTCGTTGGCGCTCTTGTAGGCTTGGTGGTCGAACGTGAGATCGAGGCCGACGCGGTCGTGGAACGCGGTTTGGGCGATATCGACGTTGTACGCGTTCCACGTCTTCTTTTCCCACTTCGTGGGGCCATCGATCAGGATATTGTAGAAGTCGAAGATGGTCGGGTCCTGCAAGCCCCATTGGCGATAAAGTCCGGCCTCGTAATTGGGCAACTTATACAGACGAGCGAAGTCCTGCGGGGAGTTGACCGCCAAGAACGGCGAGCTGTTCGCCGGGAAGCCGGCGGGCAGATTCGTCGCGCCGCCGATCGCGCCGGTCGAGGTGCGAAGCGCGAACGGCACAAGACCGCCGTACGCCTGGTAAACGCGGCCGGTCGTGCCGTCGATCATGTACACCGGTTGCTGCTGCTGGACGATGTTGTTGGCGTTGATCCACGGATTGTAGTCGGGGTCGCTGCCGTTAAGCACACCGAGGTTGTCCCCGGCAATCGGCTTGCCCGTGGCGGGATCGTTGGCGCTGGTGGTCGCCGCGTTATACGGATCGAACACGCCTTTGCCGAGGCCCCCCCACGGATTCGACGCCGACACCTGCGTCGGCCGGAAAAAGTGGGATATGTTGTCGCTGGGCGTCAGCGTACGCGGATTGTTGGACTTGATGCGACCGTCCTCGTACTTGAGGCGAACGGTGGTGCGGAGCCCGTTCTTGCGCAAAAATTTTGGGTCCCAACGCAGCGTGCCATAGAGCCGCTCGTCGTCCTTGAAAGCCGGCTTCTGACTGTAGCGAGTCTGGTCCAGCAAGCCGACGACGCGCACGGCAAGCTCGTCGCGAAGTAACATGTGATTGATATCGAGCGAACTGCGCGTGCTGCCGTACGAGCCGATGCGGTTCTGGAATTGTCCGCGATTGCGAAACTCCGCGACACGCAGGGTGGCGTTGACGATGCCCGCCGGCTTACCGAGGCCGAAAAGGATCGAGTTCGGGCCGCGCTGGATGTCGATGCGATCGACATTATAGCCGTCCCACGGAATGTCGGAGACGAAGAAGTCACGGGTGTTGTCCGCCGCGGCGAGACCGCGGACGCGAGTATTATCCGAGGGATTGGTGACGTTTTCGGTGACCGACTGCGCGCTGCCGGTCCCCGCGAACGTCGAATGCGTCCCGCCCACTTCGACGTTGGGAGTAAACTGGAGCAGGGTGAGGTTATCGACGGCGCCGACGTCGTCCAGGAACTCGCGCGTGATCACCGTGATGGCGGCACCAACATCCTTCAGGTTCGTGCGAATGCGCGTGCCGGCAAGGGTTTCGGTGGCTTGGTAGCCAGTGTCCTTCTCGCCGTGGACTTCGAAGGGCGTCAGCAGGGTGACGTCTTCACTACCCGCAGTGCCGTTGGCGGGGATCGATTGCGCCGTGTCGCCCCGGGTCTCCGAGGGGGAGGTCGGCGCGGTTTGAGCGGGCAGCGACATCGGCGCGAGAGCGACGGCGAGGCACGCGATCAGGGCGCGGGTGGTGGATGAGTTTAGGCAGGTCACGGTTTACGGATTGCTCGTTGGGGTTCCGCGGCCGGGGGTTACCGGCGCGGTGACTGGAGGCCGCACTGGATGCGGCACAGCGGCATGATGTCCGGCGCAAACGCGCCCGCGTTCAAACTCGCGTTGGTTGGAATTGAGGTACGACCTAAGTCGTATTCGCCCGTGCACGAAGTCCCTTTACGCAACTGGGCGTGGACTTCACCCTCACTGCATGGGACACAGCGGCTCGGAGCACGATTTCCGGCGCGTGCGCTTCGGAGTTCGTGGCGCCCGCGCATGGCTGCTCCCGCTGGTCCTGCTTTCGCTTCCGCTCGGCGCGATCGCCGCCACCGAATCCCGGGTGACGCTCAACGGTCTGCCGTTCACCCGATTTTATGCCTTCGACGAAATCGGCGACATGTCGCATGGCGTCTGGCTCTCCTTCGACCGCCACGGGCGAATCCTGGCGATGCAGGACGGCTCGGTCGTCGCGCTCAACGATAACGAATGGCTCAATCTCAGCCCCGCCGATCCGCAGCCGGTCCGCATTCAGAATATCGTCCGCGACCTCGACGGCAAACTGGTGTACGGCGCGCAAGGCTCCTGCGGCTTCCTGGAGACTTCGGCGGATGGACGCCTTCGCCCGATCTCGGTGCTGCCGGCGACGTATCCCGAATGGGTGTTGGGCAGCAACTTTCTCGACGTCGTCCCGCGCGCCGAAGCCGTTTACTTCGCCGGCTTCACGGGAATCGTGTGCTGGCAGCGTGCGACCAAGCAGGTGCGGTTCGTCGAAATCGAAGGCGGCGTCGTCGGCATCTTCGATTTGCATGGGGAGGTTTATGTGTCGACCCACGCCCGCGGGATGATGCGGCTCGATCCGGACACCTTGACGCTGGGCGACACGGACAAGGAGCGATTCGGCAATACCGTGGTCGATCACGCCGCCCGGCTCGGCGATGGGCGCGTCGTGGTGTCGAGCACTGGCCGAAGTCTCTTCGTGTACGACGGCGTCAAACTGCGCCCGCTGCCCGGCCCGCTGAGCGGCCGGCTCGAAGGCCGCATCGATGCGCTCATCGCCATCTCGGACAAGCTCGTCGCGGCCGCAGTGACGGGCAAAGGCCTGTATCTCGTTTCCGGTGACGGCGAAATCGACACCGCGCTCACGGCACCGGAATACCGCCGCATCAACGCGCTCGCGGCCAACGAGCCCGCGGTACTGTGGGCCGGGACCGAAAACGGCGTGGCAAAGATCCTGCATCGCGCCGGGATCACGTGGTTCGGGCAGGCGCTGGGTCTTACCGTGAATTGGCCGCAAGTCGTCCCGTGGCAACGCAGCGTCGCCATCGCGTCGAACGGCCGGATCTACGAGCCGGTGGCTGGGAGCCCCGGCGAGCCCGTGCATCTTCGGTTGCGCGAAGGCCAGCCGTATAACGGCTCTTGGGCGATCGCCAGCCTCGGCGACTGGCTGCTCGTCGGCAATGGCGACGGCGTGTTCGGCTGCCAGCCCGGCCAGCGCTTCGCCGCGGTGTTGCCGGGCGTGGAGGCCACGCGGCTCGCCATCTCGAAGTCCGGCATTTGCTATGCCATCGGCGTAAAAGAAATCGCCGCGCTCGTATACGAAGACGGGCATTGGCGCGAATGCGCGCCTCGCGTCCCAGGCCTCGGTTATCCTGCGATCGTCCATGCCGCGGCCGACTCGGTATGGCTCGAAATCGGCCCGAACCGTGCCGTGCGCCTCGCGCTCCGCCAGGGCCGCATTGTCACGCGCGTGTTCGACCAGGCCCCCGGCACGACCCCCTCGTGGGTCAATGTCAGCGTGATCGGCGACATCGTGACGCTCATCGGCCTGGATAATGGCCCGACGTTTTTCGACGAGCGCACTGAAGCGCTCTGCACCCATCCGCCGGTCGAAGCCGTACTACGAGCCGCGCCCTATCCGGCCGCACGGATCCAGCGCGACGACACCGGACGTTACTGGATTTCCCACGCCCATGGCGTTTGCACCCTTACGGAACACGACGGCCGCTACGAGGCCGACACATTCACGTACCGCACGCTCACGGAGCACACGCCGTTGATCCGCGCGCTGCCGGGTTCCGATGTTTGGATTTCACGCGGCAATTCGCTGTATCACGTCAATCCGCCGGAGGCCGTGCGCGACCGCAACGGCTTCGCCCCCGTGCTCGTCTCCGCGCGCGATCTGCACACCAATCGCGAACTGCTCGAAACCGGCGACGCGGCGCGGGCGCTGCAACGGCCGCTCGCGTACGAGCACAACGGCCTCGCGCTGCGCTTTTTTGCCGGGAGCTACGCGTTGAAGCGGATGCCGGGGTATCAATACCGCATCAACGGCTCCGCGTGGAGCAGCCTCGAAGCGGCCTCGGTGTTGCGCCTGCCCGATTTGCACGAAGGCGCGTACCAGCTCGACGTGCGGCTCTTCGACGACGCCGGACCGCTGGCCGCCGGCACCTCGTTCCATTTCGCGATCGAACCGCCCTGGTACCGCACGTGGGCGGCTTACGCGGTTTACGGATTGCTCGCGCTTGCCGCGGTCCTGGCGACGGTTCGACTCGCGCTTTATCGGGCGCGCGCGCGCAATGCGGTCCTGGAAAAAACGGTGGCCGATCGCACGGAAGAGCTGAAAGCGACGATGGCCAAGCTCGAGCAGGAAACCCGCGTCGCCGCGACGCTCGCCGAGCGCAATCGTCTCGCCGGCGAAATCCACGACAGCCTGGAGCAGGGATTCAGCGGGCTGATGCTCCACCTCGAGACGACCGCGGGCCTGGCCAATTGCCCGCCGCCAGTGGAAGGCGCGCTGAAAGTCGCGCGCAACATGGTCGCGTTCAGCCGCAACGAGGTCCGCCAAGCGGTGTGGGACCTGCACTCGCCCCGCCTGGATTCCGGCGGCCTCGAAGCGGCGCTGAAAAATCTCATCGCCGAAGTCGGCCCCGACTCGACCCGCGCCTCGATCACGGTGCGCGGCACCTCGCATCCGCTCGGCTCCACCATCGAGCACCACTTGGTCCGCATCGCGCAGGAGGCGATCGCGAATGCCGTGAAGCACGCGGAACCCAATCATATCGACATTCGCCTCACCTTCTCGGAATCGCAGCTCGAGCTCAGCGTGCACGACGATGGCCGCGGTTTCGATCCGCACGCCGTGCTGGCGTCGCCGATGGGCCACTTCGGCTTGCGCAGCCTCCGCGGCCGCGCCGCCAAGATCGGCGGCACGATCGAAATCGTGAGCGAGCCGAGGCGAGGCACGCGTGTCGTCGTCCGTCTTCCCCTTCCCGTGCCCAATCTTTCCTCGAACCATGCCCTCTGAAAAGCACCCGCGTAAGATTCGAATCATGCTCGTCGACGACCACGTGCTGATGCGCATGGGCCTGTCGTTCGCCCTCAACAATCAGCCGGACATGCAGGTCGTGGCCGAAGCCGAAGACGGGACCGAGGCGATGGAGGTGTATCGGCATCACAAGCCGGACGTCGTCGTGCTCGATCTGCGCATGCCGCGATTGAACGGGGTCGAAACCATCGGCACCTTGCGGCGCGAATTCGGCGGCATCCGCATTCTCATCCTGAGCAATTACAGCACGGGCGACGAGATCGCCGCCGCGCTCGAGGCGGGTGCGGCCGGCTTCGTCGTCAAAGACACCCCGCTCCTTGGACTCGTGGAGGCAATCCGCCGCGTGCACGGCGGCGAACAATACCTCGCGCCGGAAATCGCCCGCCGCCTCGCGGGCCGCATTTCGTCCCAGCTCTCGCCGCGCGAACTGGCGGTGCTGCAGCTCATCGGCCGCGGCTTGAGCAACAAGGAAATCGGCGCCGCGCTGAACGTCGCCGAGGCGACCGTAAAGGTGCATGTGACCGGCATCCTCTCGAAGCTCGGCGTGGCGGATCGCACCCAAGCGATCCTCGCCGGCATCAAACGCGGCATCATCCACGTCGAATAGCCGCGGCGCTCGGAATCAATCCCGTTGGAACGCCAATCCAAAGACCATCGCCGCTAATGTCGGAGGCTTGGCGGTGGCGCATTCGAACTGCGGGAGGGGGGAATGCCGCGACATTGGCGCCAATGAGCGGCCCCCGTTTCACGATTCAGCGTCGCACGACAGCACATCCAACTTCTCACGCGCCCGGCGGCGATTCTCTTCCTCTCGCGCCCGCAGCCTTTCCTCGATCGGCGTCGCAAAAACCGATCCGGCCAACACGCAACCGGGCCGGCCCGGGACACAATCGGTCTTCAGCCGCCGGCAGGAGTCGTTATCGATGTCGAAATGCGGACAGGAAAAACTCACGGCTGCTCCTCGCGCGTCCAGCCGAGCTGACGCTGCGCCTTTTCGCTCAACATCGCCGGAGTCCACGCGGGTTTGAAAACCAGATCGACTCGGACGCGCGTCACGCCGGGCAATTGCTGCAGCGCCGTTTCGACGCCGCCGTGGATCCAACCTCCAGAGGGACACGTCGGCGTGGTTAGCGTCATGACGACCTTCACCTCTCCGTCGACGCACTCGACGCTGTAAATCAGGCCGAGGTCGACGATGCTTATGCCGAACTCTGGATCGGGAATCGACTCCAGCGCCTGCCAGATCGTCGCGGTTTCAGGAATCGTATCGGTCATGAGTTTGACTTGGTTTTGGCCGCCGGCATGACCGGCCACCGCAGATGTTTCAGGACGCCGAGCATATCGATGAGGAAGAGCGTGGCGCCTGCGGCGAAGAGCGTTGCGCCCACGGCGAGCCAATTCGGGCTGAGCCGCCACGCGCCAGTCGCCAAGGGCCACAGCGCCGCGCCGAGCAACGCGAACGCAGCCCATTCCAGGGCAGGCTTGGTGAGCGCAGCCGCCGCGGGCGTCGGCACGCGTCCGACTTTCGGCCCGTAAGCGCGCATCCAGGTCAGGAACGGCACGATCTTGCACATCATGCCCGCGATCGCCGGTAACAATCCCCCGGCGAATACGATCACCGCATACACCATCGCACTGAATCCACCCGGGGTCGACGACCACGACGTGGTGGGCCAAATCAGAAAAATGCCCGAGACCGCCGCAACCATCAGCACAGCGCAGCCGGCCAGAAACGCGAACACCCCCGGATCGAACGCCCGCTTCCTTCGCGTCCCGAGCGCCAGCTTCAGCGCCCACGCCGAGACGACCATCCCGACGAGAATAAGCGCCGCGCACGCGGCGGCGACGCGGCCCGCGTTGGCGGCGAGCGCGACGCTTAGTCCCACGAGTCCGCCCTGTGACAACCATAATCCGATTTTCACCGGGCGCCACTCGCGCACTTCACCCAGCGTGAACATCGGCACGAGCTGGAACGTCACGCCCTGCAGCAGCGTGACGAAGAATCCGATCAGCCCGGCATGCGCGTGGGCGCGCAGCAATGGCAGCGGATCGACGGGGATGAAATGAAAATAGCGATTTGCCGCCAAGGTCAGTCCCGCGAGCACGGTCAACGCCAGCCAGCCGGCGGCAAGCGCGAGCGACCAAGCCGCCGGACCCCGCTGGGCCGCCCGGCGCACGGTGCGCCACGTGTTCACCGCGAACAATCCAAGGCCGAGTGCGACGAAGCCGCCGAAATGCCCCAGGA
Organism: uncultured Opitutus sp.; assembly: GCA_966252355.1. Classification (GTDB taxonomy): domain Bacteria; phylum Verrucomicrobiota; class Verrucomicrobiia; order Opitutales; family Opitutaceae; genus ER46. The sequence goes on from CBINOT010000039.1 coordinate 23,507, forward strand.
GCTTCATGTCCCAGACCTGGAACGAATACACCATGCCAGGCACCCCGACGGCATGCAGGCCGAAGTGCCACCAGCCGTGGCGTTCGTTCGCCAGCGTGGTGCCGAGCGCGACCGGCGCGATTTGATAGATGGCGCCCACGGCCACGGTGACAAAAAAACCGAGCACCCAGGCATGCGTCAGGGCGACAACCGCCGGCGCCGGATGCGGGTACGTGAGCACACCGGGCGAGGCGACGATCATGCCGGTGCCGATCGCGAGCCACACGAGCGCGAGACCCATGAACGCGAGCGGCAGCCGGCCTTGCACGGCGAGCCAGCTCGCGGATAATCGCGGGCCGGCGGTCGCCGCGCGCGGTGGCGCTACGCGCACGCCCTCAGGCACGCGCGAGCGTGGTGATCCAGGAGCCGTCAGGTTGCTCGTTGCTATCATGGCGGAATCCGCGTTGTTCGGCTTCGTCGAAAAGATGACAAGGCCGGCGATCAGTGATGGCGCGCAGCGTTATGCCGGCGGGCAACGACTCGAGCGCGTTAAGGATGCGGATCAGCGGCTCCGGCGCTTCGAGTCCGCGCACGTCGATCGATTGAACGTCGCCCGCAGGTTTCGCCTCGTCGCGTCCATGCGAGCCGCACGTTTGGCCGGGAGCCGGCGCGATGGCGGCGACCGCGGCGGTCTTCGTGATCTTGACGTGAAATTCGTCGGGACCGCGCTCGAGATATTCCCACGTGAACGCGTCCGGAAATTGCGCGTCGAATTGATAGTATAGGGGGATGGGGTCGTGGTCGTTGATCAACACGAAGTGCTGGCCGACCGGCAGATCGAGCCAGCGCTGGAAAATCTGCGCGTGTTTCACGCGACAGGGAATGTCACGCACATCGAAGCGCGTGAGATCGAGGGATTCGGAGGTTTGACTCATGGAGGAAAAAGGGAGTTGGCCGATTTGGCGGCGCTACCCTACCCGACCCGCGCGTCACCGGCCTTGACGCGCATCAACGCCGTAACCAGTAGGAGCCTCGCTCGCAGCCGATGGTCTGCCGATTGTCGCGGAAACCGTAGGGGTTTCGGCACGTCGAGACGCGTCCGCACGAAAAGCTCACGCTCGGCACCGCTACGGCCGCCGATCCCGCCTCTTGCCCGTTAAGCTCCCACCGTTGCGGATCGTTCCATTGTAGCCGGGCTCCTCGAGCCCGCATGCTCGTCGCTTTTCGCCCACACCGACGCGCCCTAACGACACCGGCGTTCCAACTCACTGGCCGCCGTGGCAACGGGAACTGACCGCGGGTTGGTGGTTCTGTGTGGCATGAATGCTGAAGTCCCGCTGTCGGAACAGCCTGTCGCGCCCGGCGGGCGCTTTTTCTAACGTGCATACGTTATGCGGCGATTTCTCCGAGATCATGGGCTCGCGCTGGCGATGCTGAGTTTTTTCCTCGTGACGCTGTTCGTCGGCCAAGTCGCCACCGGCCGCAACGAATACAACGAGGACCGACGGAAGCACGGTGAGCCGGAGCTCGGTTACCTCGGGTATTTAGCGAGTTCGCATTTCGGCGAGGCGACGGCGGAGAATTGGGAGAGCGAATTTTTCCAGATGTTCGTTTTCGTCGTCGCGACCGCTTTCCTCTATCAGAAAGGCTCGGCCGAATCGAAGGACCCGCGGAAAAAGCACGCGCACACGTGCACGAAGGAGGCCAAGCCCGATTCGCCGTGGCCGGTGCGTCGCGGCGGCTGGGTCTTGAAACTCTACGAGCATTCGCTCTCCGCCGCGCTGTTCGCGCTCTTCGCGATCGCGTTCGTTTGGCACGGCGTGGCCGGCCGTCGGCTCTACAACGAAGAACGCCTGCACGATGGCGAGCGGGCGGTTTCGTTATTGGGCTATCTGCATTCGTCGCGGTTCTGGTTCGAGTCGTTTCAGAACTGGCAGAGCGAATTCCTCGCGATCAGCGCGATGGTGCTCTTATCGATCTGGCTCCGTGAAGTGAATTCCCCCGAGTCCAAAAAAGTCGAAACCCCGCATTGGGAAAACGAGGAGTGAATACATAGCGACTTTCATCCGACATCAGCGCCGATTAGCGCCGATCGGCATTCCACAATTCCGAGCTGTGGGAGAGGCTTTATGCCCCGACTGTATTTTGCGCCGCGGACGAGTCGGGGTGCAAAGCCGCTCCCACAGTTTCGGCGTTCGCAATCAAACAGACTACGGCCCGGGAGTTCATGGTTCGTATAGCACGAGTCCGGTCGCGTCCCAGTGCTGCCACCAGGCGCGCGATGCACGGGGCAAGGTATCGGAATGGCCGCTCGGATAAGGACACCACAGGATGAAATCATCCGCGGTCATGTCCTCCAGAAGCATCGTATAGCGGCGCGCTCGCGAGGGCGGTTCGACCTGTTCGGGCACGCACTCCGTCTGCACCAACACGTTATACCCCGCCGCACGCTCTATTCGCACGCGCTCGTAGTCGCGGAAAGTCTCGGCCCGGGAGGCAAGCTGAAGGTTGCGGGCAAGCTCGACGATCGCGGCTGCATCAGCGGCTCCGGGTCGCTCACGCCATTCCGGATATTGGGGGAGGAAACGCGCAATAAAGGCTGCGTCCGATATCACCGGCTGTCCTCGATTCTCGCGGATTCGTAGGAGGCAACGGCAAGCCGCGCCATGTTCATTGAGATTCATGGCCGGCTCGAGGGACGGAATCGCAACCGCAAAGTCGGCACGAGAAACGGCCGCGTCCGCGGATGGGCCTCGCTGGCGGCGACTCGAGCCTGCCTCGTGGGCGCTATGCAGACGAAGGGCGCCATGAAAGATCGTGGGGGGGCTTTATCTTTCATGGCTGCAGTCTCGCCGCGAATCGGCGCAAAAGCCATGGTCCCCATCCTGTTTCCGCGCTTTGCCGGCGAGCCATCGCCCGCAGCAGGTGGTTGTGGCGATTACACGACATAGGGCCAGGCGGGGCTACGCTTGCTCGGGCAACGTAAAATAAAATGTGCCGCCCGGCACCGGTTCAGGCAGATACCCGGTCGTGCCGCCATGAAGTTCGACCAACCGATGCACGAACGACAGCCCGTAGCCTCGGGGCGCGTTCAATTCGTTGAGCCGATCGAACGGGTGAAACAGATGGGCGCGCTTCGCGAGCGGGACACCCGGGCCGCTATCTCGCACCCAGAAAGCGGTGTGCTCGCCGGCGCGGTGCCAACCGATCTCGATGCGGGGCGTCGGGCCTCCGTGCTCCACGCTGTTCGACAACAAATTCCGCCAAACGAGCTCCAGCCACGCAGCGACTCCGCTCACGACCGGCCATGTTTCGGGGGTTACGATCGTCGCGCCCGCCGAACGTATGCGGGCATCGCTTCGCTCCCGGGCGTTCCAAACGATCTCTTCCATGTCGACCGCGCGTGTGACGATCGGGCGGACGCCCGCCAACAGCACCGTGGCAACGCGGTCGATCAAGTGGCCGGTCTCGTCGACGGCTCCTGAAATCGCCCGGTGGAGCGTGGGCGCCGGTTCGGCCGCGACCGCGAGCGCGGCAAGCGCCTCGTTGGCCGTGCTGATGGAGTTCAAAGGCGTCCGCAAGTCATGTGTCAGCCGCCGCGCCACGGTGTGAAGATCGCCGCCGAGCCGCGCGTTTTCGCGGCGCAATGCGAGCAGCGAAACCGCGGCGCCGATGGATCGGGCAAGCGCCGACGGCGCCCAAGCGCGCGCGTCATCGTCGTCGTCCGCCCACGGTTCGACCACCGCCCACCGCGGAAGTCCGCGCGGATCGACCGCCGCATCGGCGATTTTTCCATCGCCAGGGGCCGGATCGAGCAAGACGAGCACTTCCAGCCGGTCGTTGGGCGCGGCGACCGCGGCCGACAAGTCGGATGACTCGCGGAGCGCAGCGCCAAGGCGAATTCTTGCCGCCGCCGCGCGAGCCGCCTCCGCACGCTGGCCGTGAGTGTCGCCGACCAAATGAAGCGAGCAGGATTGCGGTGAGATCAACGGCACGCGGACAGCTCCAGAATCAGACCCTTCAGGCGTTCCAAGTTGAACGGCTTCGTCAAGTGATGGCTAAACCCCGCCGCGTGACTTTGGGCGACGTCTTCCTCCATGCCGTAGCCGCTCACGGCGATGCCCTTCAAGCCGTGCCGGTCGCGGAGCAGGCGCATCATCGCGAGTCCGCCGCCCTCGTCCGGCAAGCCGAGGTCGCTAATGACCAAATCGAACTTCCCGCTCGCCGCGATTTCCAAGGCCTCCGCCGCCGTGCCCGCCGCGATCACCTCGTTTCGCGCGGCCTGCAAATACCGCTGCAGCGTCGCGCGCGTGTCGCGATGATCTTCCACGAGCAGGATCCTCACCCGCGAAGGCGCGGGCGTGAGCGCGGGAAATTCCGCCTGGATGGGTACGGCGGGATCGGGGATCCGAGCCGAAACCAACGGCAGCTCGATCGTGAAGGTCGCGCCGCGATTCAATCCCCGGCTTTCCGCGCGGATGATTCCGCCGTGCGCCCGGGTAATAGCCGAGCTGATCGCGAGGCCAAGGCCCAAGCCCCCGAATTGCCGAGTGACGCCGCGACCGCCTTGCTCGAAAGGCTCGAAGAGGTTCTGCGCCTCTGTCTGCTCGAAGCCGATGCCGCTGTCGCGCACCTCCACGCAAATCGCCGTCGTCGTGTTGCGCGTGGTCAACGTCACGTGGCCTCGCCCCGGCGTGAACTTGATGGCGTTGCGGAGAACGTTCCAGAGCGCTTGTTGAAAACGCACCGCGTCGCCCACGATCGTGCTGTGCGCGGCGTCGAGATGGATTTCGAATTGCTGGTGTTTCGCCTGCAGCTCGGGCAGACAAATCGCGACGGCGGAGCGGATCGCGGCATGAACGTCCATTGGCGTGGCGTGCAGCTCGAGTTTCCCGCTCGCGACGCGGGTGAGATCGAGCAGATCGTCGATGAGCCGCGCCTCGAGCTCGATGTTGCGGCGAATCATGGCCAGGTCGCGCTGCACATGCACCGGCAGAGTTTGGTTTTGCTCGAGCTCCGCCGCGGCCATGAGCACCGGCGTCAAGGGCGTCCGCAATTCGTGGCTGAGCGCCGCGAGGAACGCGTCTTTCGCGCGATTGCTCTTCTCGGCCACCTCCTTGGCGAGTTTGAGATCCTGCTGGTCTTTTTGCTGGGTGAGGTCGGTCACCACCACGCACATGATTTTCTGCTCCGCCGCCGGGAGGCGGCTGGCGGTGAGATTCACCGGAAAGGTGCTGCCATCGGCGCGGTGGATCGGCGCCTCGTGCTTCACGAACTCCCGTTCCTCCGTGAACACGAGCGACAACTTCGCCCACACCTCGCGATCGAAGTGGCTGGCGATCGGCCCGCCAATGACGCGTTCGAGCGGCAGCGCCACCATCTCGGCGAACCGCCGGTTGCAATAAAGCACGAGTCCGTCGTCGGAGGCCGTAATCGCACCTTCCTGCATTTGCTCCACGTACACGCGGAAACGCAGGTCCGCGCCGGCGAGGCTGTAGACTTGGCTGCCGCTCGCGCCATTGACCACCACGGCGTCGACGGCGCCGCTTTGGATCGCCTCGATCGTGTTCTGCGCGTCGTGCAATCGGTCGGTCAATTCCGCGAGCTCGCGCGAGCTGACCCAACGGCCCGCCTCGCGGGGCTGCGCGCCTGGCCCGACGGCTTGGCCGGGATGCGCGCGACCGCGGCGGGCGCGGACATGCTTCGTCATAGCTCGACCCACGCGGTCTTCGGCGCGGGAGCGACGATGTTCAGCCCGACCAGGATTTTATCCCGGTTCGAGAGGTCGCCGATCATCCGCCGCGTCGGCGCCGGGAATTTTTTGATCAACGTGGGTGCGGCGACGATTTGTTCGCTCACCGCCACCGCGGGCTGCTGGTAAATATCGATCACTTCCAAGTCGTAGCGACCCGTAAGATACTCTTCGCACAAAGCGCGGACGTTCGCGATTGCCTGCCCGGAACGGGGACTCGTGCCGGTCACGTAGAGTTTCAGTTCGTAGCGTTCCTTTTCGGCGGTTTTGCGCAGTAGCTTTTCGAAATCCGCCGTGGGAGACGATGTCACTTTGACTCTGGTTTTGGCTTTGGCTTTGGGTTTGCCCGGCTGCTTCTTTGCGGCGGGTCGCGGTTTTTTGTGAGGAGACATTGGCAGATAGGGGTTCACTTGGACGATGCCGGCTGAAGCTCCATGCCCACCAGCACGCGCTGGAGGTTGGAGAGGTCGCCGAGGATTCGCTTGATCGGCTCGGGCAATTTTCGCACGAGCGTCGGCAAGGCGACGATTTGGTCGTGCTGCGCGAGGTGCGGGGTCTGCGAAAGATCGATCACCTCGATTCGGTAGCGGCCGGCGAGATGTTCTTCGCAGATGCGTTTCAGGTTGGCGAAAGCGGCCAGGGATTTCGGCGTCTGGCCCGCGACGTAAAGCCGCAGGATCCATTCGTCGGACTTGATCTCAGCCGCCGTCCGCTGGGAACCGGCTTTGCTTTTCATGGGTGCGCCATTCCGTTGCCATTGCCGCCCACCCGCCGGCTCTTCGCGGTCGCTCGACGGTCCGCTTCATTCTTCGAGTTTTTCGAGCGCTCGGTCGCCACGACGCGGCTGAACTCTTGTTTTTCCGCTTCGAAGCCGGCCCGCAGCGCTTGGATCTGCGCCTCCACCGACTGACGTCGATGATCCAGCACCAGTTCTTTCCGCCGCAGCTCGTCATGGACCGATGTTTCGATCGCGAGATCCTTCGCCTCCTGAATCAGCCGAGCGGAGCCGGTGAGCACGCCGGACGGCCCGAGGTAAGTGGGCACGAGTCGGACGCCGCGCGAGGTGATGAGGAATTCGCGCACTTGGTTCGAGTGCGGCATGCCCCGTGATTTCAACACATACATCGCCCGGTTCCGCTCACCCCCCGACTCGATGTCGCTCAAGAGAAGCCACGTATCGACGATGGAGCTCATCCCTTCGTCGGTGGCCTCGGCCGCTCTGCCGCCACTCGTCAGACTGATGAAGAACGCGGTCACGCCCTTCTTGCGGAGGAAATCGATGAGCCGAATCAACATGCTGTTCGAGTCGTTGACGTTGCCTGCCGTCGCCAGATTCGTCACCGGGTCGAGGATGACCACGCTGGGCTTAAACTCGTCGATCAGCCGATGTAGTTTCACCAGGTGCATTTCCAGTCCATGCACCGTCGGGCGGCTCGCATGAAATTGCAGCAGGTTGCCCTCCACGTGGGGCGCGAGATCCATGCCGATGGAGCGCATGTTCCGGAGGATTTGTGCCTCGGATTCCTCGAACGAGAAATACATGCACCGCTCCCCCCGCTGGCAGGTCGCGTGCGCGAGACAGGCGGCGACACTCGATTTTCCGGTGCCGGACGTGCCGCTCAACATCACGGTGCTGCCGCGATAGAAACCTTTTCCGCCCAGCATCACATCCAGCTCCGGCACGCCAGTGGATATGCGCTGATTGGAGACTTTATAGTCCATCGACGCCGAGCTGAGCGGCAAAACCGACATCCCGTTCGTGTCGATCAGGAAGGGGTATTCATTGGCGCCGTGGGTGGAGCCGCGGTATTTGACGACGCGCAGCCGGCGCGTGGACACCTGCCCGATCACGCGATGGTCGAGGAGGACAACACAATCCGACACATACTCTTCGAGGCCATGGCGGGTAAGATTGCCGTCGCCGCGCTCGGCGGTAATAATCGTCGTGATGTTTCGGTCCTTGAGCCAGCCAAAGAGACGCCGCAACTCGGCGCGGAGTATCGCTTGATTGCTCAGACCGGAGAAGAGCGACTCGATCGTGTCGAGCACCACGCGCTTCGCACCGATCTTGTCGATCGCATGGCCGAGGCGGATAAAGATTCCCTCCAGATCGTATTCCCCGTTTTCCTCGATTTCGTTCCGGTTGATGAAAACGTGGTCGAGCACGAGCTGTTTTCGCGCGACCAGGTCCGCGATATTGAAGCCGAGGGAAGAAACATTCTTCCGAATATCCGCCTCCGTTTCTTCGAAGGTCATCAGCACACCGGGTTCGCCAAACTCCATGGCGCCGCGCACCAGGAATTCCGTCGCCATCAGGGATTTTCCGCAGCCCGCGGATCCGCAGATGAGCGTCGGCCTTCCACCGGGAAGCCCTCCGCCGGTGATCTCGTCGAAGCCGGCGATACCGGTGGGAACTTTGACCAATCGGTCGGAGCTTGAAATGGATTTGGCGCGTTTGGTCATATCGATGAATTGGGTTTCTGGTTGGGGTTGCCTAGGCGAGTCGCGAGGAGACGGACGTTCACGTCGGCGTGCTCGAGGCGACGTAACGGAGCGGCAGCGGCCAGCGCCCTCCCGACGATCATTCGGCCGCTGTAAGGTTCTACGCCGCCGCGCGGGTAATGGCCTTTGAGTTGAGGGAGGCGAACTGGCCCCCCGCGTCGTGTCGCGGGGACATAGGTGACAGCGTCATGTGGCACCCCCTCCAGCGAGGCGGCGCGACAATTCATCATCGGCTACGCAGGCAAAGGGAGAAAGGCGCAGCGTAAACGTGGCGCCATCTCCGGGGTCGCTCGTGCAGGCAATGTCCCCGCCCAGTTGATCGACGAGTTTCTTGACGATGCTTAGGCCAAGGCCGGTCGACGGCTCTTCCGCCGTCGGCTGCGCGCTGAGGCGTTGGTAGCGCCGAAACATCGCCGCCTTGTCGTCCGCGGTAAAGCCAGGGCCTTCGTCTTGCACGCGCCAGACCGCGGCACCGTCCGAATCGGTTGCGACGCTCACGCGAACCGTCGTGCCAGCGGGCGAAAACTTCACCGCGTTGGATATGAGATTGTGCAGTATTTGCTTCACCGCCGACTCATCCGTCGAACTCGGGGCCGTCACCTTCCCACTGTGCGTGAGAGTGATTCGTTTGCGTTCCGCCGCGTCTTGGTAATGCGTCGTGGCCGCGGCGGAGAGTTCGTCCATCCACACTGGCTCCGCCTTGAGTTTGACGCCTTGATCGGCGGCGCAGTTCGACAGGAACTCGACCACGAACGCGAACATCTGATCTGTTCCCGCTTGGATGTTGGCCGCCATCGCCGCCGAGGCCGCATCGCCGTCTTTCGCGAGCTTATCGCGGAGCACTTGTCCGCTGATCTTTATTCCGCCGAGATGATTTTTGAGGTCGTGCGCTAAAATGCCGAGCAGTTCGTCCTTGTCCTGTGCGAGCTTCCTCAATTCGTCCCGCGCCACTTTCAGCGCGATATGGGTGCGAACCCGGGAAACGAGCTCGGCCGGATTGAACGGTTTCGTGATGTAGTCCACGCCACCCGCCTCGAGGGCGCGCACGATCAGCGCTTTATCGCCGTCCGCAGAGAGAAAGATGATGGGAATATCATTCCAGAGCGGATTGGCGCGGATCGCGTGACAAACATCGATTCCGTCTCGCGTCGGCATGCGAATATCGAGCAGGACGAGGTCGAACGAATTCGCCTCCATCTGCGCGAGCGCGGTGTCGCCATCGTTCGCGAGCGATACTTCGAACCCCAAGCGGAGAATGCCGTCCACCATCCGCAGGTTCATTTCCTGGTCGTCGACCATCAGCACTTTTTTCCCCTGTGTTGTAGTGCTGGTGATCATGGCTCGCGTCATAAATTCTAATTTCCCCGTTGGCGGGAGTCGAGCGTCGCAAAGCCCCGAAGCCGTTGGCCCGGGCGCTCGGGTGGATATTCGCAACGTGAATACGCGCGAAAAAGTCCCCGCCCTACAAGTCGCCCATCGCCAGCCCGTGCCGCCACTTTATCGCCGCCTGCCGCATGAGCGTGCGACACGCCCGGCGTTCGACCGCGGTCGCTTGGTCCCGCAGCGAACAGTCGCGGAAAACGCAGGCCGCGGTAAGAGGCCGAAGGACCGCGGAAGAATACGGCTCAACGTCCATATCCTCCGTCGCAGGCGGCAGACGCATCGGTTCCCCCCGAGGCAGCGGCAACATGTCGTCGCTCGCGTGAGCGGCCGCCCGCGAAGACTCGCATCGGTCTGGCTTACCGGGAAAGTGGCGGGCCTCGCACCTCGGATTCAAAAGCGCCATGGCGGTAGGCTGCCAGAAATACCGGGGCTCCTCCATGGG